>NZ_JBIVMI010000003.1:89586-187768 GCF_044753005.1 Kitasatospora sp. NPDC088548 | reverse complement strand
CCCGCGCGGCTCCCAGTCGCGACACGGCCTCGCACCGGCACGGCAAGGGGCGACGGGCCCCCCCGCCCCCCCCCCCGCCCCCGGGGGGGGGGGGCCCCGGGGGGCCCCCCCCCGCCCCCCCCCGGCCCCGCGGACCCGGCCGCGGCGATGCTGGCCGTCTGGCGCACGGTGATCGGCTCCGACCTCGGCCCGGACGACCACTTCTTCGAGGTCGGCGGCAACTCGCTGCTCGCCGTGCGGCTGCTCACGGCGGTGCGGGACGCGGGCTTCGGCTCGGTGAGCCTGCGGGAGTTGTACGCGCACCCCAGTCCGGCGGCCCTCGCCGCCGGTCTGAGCGCCCCGGCCACCCCGTCGGCCGCGTCCGGCCCCGCCGCCCGCGGGTGAGAACCGGTTCCGGCCCCGCCGCGCGTGCGGCGGGGCCGGACGGTTCCTCGGCAGGTCCCGTCAGCGGTGCCCGGACCGGGGGCCGGGCTCCCAGAGCCTGGCGAGGTAGTCGATACCGGCCTTCACGCTCTCGTTCCGGGTCTCGAAGGCGATGATGCCCTTCCAGTCCCGCGCCCGGATGGTGTCCGTGATCGCCCGCATCGACAGGGTGCCCTCGTCGAGGGCGAGATGCGCGTCCTGGTCCCCGCTGTTGTTGCTCAGCGACAGGGCCGCTATCGACGACGCGAACTGCTCGAACGCCGGCACCGCGAGCGACTGGTTGACGTTCGCATGGCCGACATCCAGGATGAATCTGATCCCGGGAATCGCGGCGAGGGCCGCGGCGAAATCGGACTCCCTGGTGAAGACGTACGAGAACGGACGGTATTTCGGGTAGTAGGAGAGGTTCTCCAGCCAGACCGTGACGCCGCGTTCGCCCGCTTCCCGGACGACCACGGAAAGCAGGGAGAGGAACCGCTCCAGTGCGGCATCGCGCTGTGCCTTCGTCGGCCGGGGCTCGACGAAGGCGCCCCCGTGCACGATCAGCGCGGTGGCCTCCAGGCGCGCCGCCAGGTCGATCTCGCGTCGCAGGTACTGCAGGCTCGCCGCCTGGATCTCCGGGATCTCCGAGGCCAGCGGTGCCCGGAAGTTTCCGTGCAGGAGGGGCGCGAGCCCGTGCTCCGCGGCGGCCGCCACCAGGTTCCGGGCACGGCTCTCGGACCAGTTGTGCGGCATGTCCGACAGCAGACTCGCATCGATGTACCAGTGGCTGCACCCCTCCTCGTGTGCCGCCGTCAGTCCGTCCTCGGCGGCCAGGTAGCGCTGGACGGCGACGCCGGCGACAAAGGGCAGGGACCGCGTTTCATGCGAGCTTTTCACATTGCACCCACCTCGGGAGAATCTGGCTTTTCTTGCGGGGCCACCCATTTCACATGCCCGGCCACCAACAAATGCGGCAGGAATGGGGAAAAACCGTGCCAGCAGTCTAAGCACGCCGATCGCCGGGGAGGCGGCACAACCAGCGGCAGATGAGGGGAAGTTCACCGCACCGCCCCGCCCCGCCACCGCCGGGCCACCGGGCCGGCCCCAACGGGCCGCCCGCCACCGACCGGTAGCCACCCGGACGATCAACTCCCAAGCCACCAAAGGAAAATACGTCGCTCACTCCCGCCACGACGGGCTACGGTGTAGCCTCCGACCACCAGGTGATCTCCGGTCTTCGCACACGGACGACACACGGCGGGGGGCCGCCGAACCACTCAAACGGGGGAGGGGTATTGGTTCCGCACGACGACGGGTTCATCGAGCACGGCCACAGCCCGGCCGGCCCGACGGCAGACCGCGGCCTACGCCTGCGCCTGCGCAGAGCGACGGCGGTCCGAAGAACGAGAGCGGCCCGGGCCTGCGCCCCGCGCGCGTGAGCGACCGCCGCGAACCCCCACCGGGCCGGCCCCAACACCCCCTCCCGGCCTCGGGATCCCGCTCGGCGCAGACCTCCCGCTCCCCCGTACCGACACGGCGCGGCGCCTCCCCGACCGGGAGCCCGCGCTCCGCCCGGGGCACACCGGCCCCAGCGGCCTCCCCACCTCCTGCACCCGGCGTTGGCACGTCAGGCGCCACCCGGCCGTCATCCACGACCATGACGGCCGGCCGACCAGAGAAGGACCCCCTGATGGAGCGATCGCGATCCGGCGTCGGTGGTGAGGACTTCGGACAACAGCTCCGGAAGTACCGTCAACGCTCCCGGCTCACCCAGACCGCGCTGTCCAACCTCTCCGCCGTCAGCGTGCGCGCCCTGCGCAATCTGGAGCAGAGTCAGGTGGCACTGCCACGCCCGGACACCGTGCGTCTGCTGGCGGACGCTCTGCGGCTGACCGCCCAGGAGCGCGTCTCGTTCGAGCTGGCGGCCGGCTGCGAAGCGGGCGGAGCGCTGTTCGAGGCGCTTGTCATGCCGGCCATCGCCAACGCGCGGCCGCTCCACGGGCGGGAGTGGGAGGTGAACACGATCGTCCGGCGGGTGCTGAGCGAGCACGAGCGCATCACCGCCGTGACCGGCTTCGGCGGCGTCGGCAAGACGCACCTGGCCGTGGCCGCGGCCCAGGCCCTCCACGCGCAGGCGGCCATGCCCACCGTCTGGGTGCCCCTGCGGCAGACGCCCGGCGGCCTCTCCGCGGGGGCGGCGACCCACCGCCGGGCCGGCAGTCCGCACCGGGCCCGGTCCCTCCGGGTGGAAGGGATGCTGACACGCGACGGCGAGAACCTCGACCAGCTCGTCCGGCTGGTCGAGGACCGGTCCGTCCTGCTGGTCCTCGACGGGAACGACGTGGGCCAGGTCCCGCGCGACACCCTGCGGACGCTGATGTGCGAATGTCCGAGACTGCAGATCCTGGAGACCGCGCGGACCCCGCAGGGATCGCCCGAGGAGTACCAGCTCGCACTGCGCCCGCTCACCCTCGCGGCGGCCACCGCACGCCCGGAGGAGATCACCACCGCGCCGGCCATGGCGCTGCTGCTCGAACTGATCACCGATCTCCAGCCCGGCTTCGACCCCGACACCACCACCCTGCGGATGCTCACCGAGATCTGCCACCGGCTGGACGGCCTGCCGAGAGCCCTGGAGGCGGCCGCCTCCTGGTTCACGATCGTCTCGGCGGACGAACTCCTCGGCATGGCCCGCAACGAGCCGCTGCTGCTCGCCACGCATCCCGGGGACCGCGCCGACGCGGTGGCGATGGTGCGGGACGCCGTGCTGGCGCAGCCGCTGCCCTACCGCAACCTCCTCACCCGCCTCTCGAACCGGCCCTGCCCGTGGACGGTCGAGACGGTGGTCGCGTACCTCGGCATGCCACGGGCACAGGCCGCACGCGCGGTCTACGCTCTGCTGCAGTGCGGGCTCATCACCAGAGTGACGTCACCCGTCGAACAGCGGGTGGGCTTCACCGTGCTCAACGCCGTCCGGGCCTATCTGCGGAGCATGCGCGAAACCGCCGGCCAGGCCACGGCGGGGCAGCGCAGATGGCCCCGGTCCAAGGACTGCTCGACGGCGAAAGCCCTGCCGCGGCTCCCGGACCGGCAGTTGAGCGGCAGTTCACCCGCGCCCGTCGAGGACCGACCCAGACAGCTGGCACTGTAGACCGCGAGCCCGGACAGGTGCCACCCGAACAAGGCAGGACGAATCAGTGACCCAGCCGGCAACACCGCAGGCCGTCATGGCAAGGCCGAAGGACTCGCTCTGGCGGAACAAGAACTTCATGCTGCTGTGGTTCGGGCAGGGAGCGGGAACACTCGGTCCACGGATCGCGATCATCGCCCTGCCTCTCCTGGCGCTCGACGTCCTGCATGCCAGCACCTTCCAGGTCTCCCTGCTGACGTCGCTGAGCTGGCTTCCCTTCGCGCTGTTCTCGTTGCCGGCCGGCGTGATCGCGGAGCGGCTGGACCAGCGGAAGATCATGATCTTCTGCGATGTCGCCCGCATGCTGCTGATCCTCTCGGTCCCCCTGGTCGCCCTGGCCGACCGGCTGAGCCTGTTCTACCTGTACGCCGTCACCAGCGCGTCCGGCGTGCTGACCGTCCTGTTCACGGTCGCCTACCGCACCCAGCTGCCGAAACTGGTGAAGAGCACCCAACTGGTCGACGGCAACGGCAAGCTCGGCATGTGCGAGTCCCTCGCGGAGCTGATCGGGCCCGGCCTGGGCGGCACGCTGGTCGGGCTGGTCGGCGCCTCGCGCACGCTGTTCGCCAACGTCCTGACGTACGCCCTCAGCGCCCTGACCCTGGGCATGATCCGCGTCCCGAAGTCCGCGTCCGACGCACCGGGCGGTTCGAACCGCGTGTCCTTCAAGTCGGCCATGGGCGAGGGGCTCACGTTCGTCCGCCGGGAGCCCGTCCTCCGCAGGCTGCTGATCTGCACCAGTGTGACCAACTTCTTCGTGACGGCGACGTACTCGATCGCGGTCACCTTCATGCTGCGCGGCCTGGACGCGTCCCCGGCCGCCGTCGGTCTGGTGTTCACCCTGGGTTCCGTCGGCGGCCTGCTCACCGGCGCCTTCGCCCGGCAGATCTCCGACCGGGTGGGCTCCGCGCGCATCATCTGGGTCGCCATGCTGGTACCCGGCCCGCTGTACCTGCTGATGCCGCTGGCGATGGCGGGCTGGGGCATCGTGCTGTACGCCGTCGGCCTGGCCGCCCTGTCGGCCAACTCCACCCTGTTCAACACCGCGTCGATCTCCTACCGGCAACTGGTCTGCCCGCCCGACCTGCTGAGCCGGGTGAGCGCGGTCTACCTCTGGATCGCCTACGGTGTCATCCCGCTCGGCTCCCTGTTCGGCGGGGCGCTCGGCGCCTCGATCGGGCTCCGGCCGACCCTGCTGGTCTGTGTTCTGGGGATGTGGAGCGCCTCGCTGTTCGTGGTGTTCTCGCCCCTTCGCACCATGCGTGACGTGCCGGTTCCCGTCACCGCGCTCAGCTAGCCACCGATCCTTCGGCCACGCTCCCGCCGCCGTTCCCCGTGGCATGACGCAGGCCGACTACCGAAGGGACATGACGGGCATGGCGGAACCGCCGAAGGACCTCGTCCGCACACCGCCGGCCGACTTCCCCGCGGCCGACTCCCCCGCGGCCGGACCGGTCGACCCGGCGGACCCGGCGGACATCCTGCTGGCCGTGTTCAAGGAGCATCTCGCCGTCGAGCAGATCGACCGGGACAGCAGGTTCTACGCGCTCGGCGGGGACTCGCTGATCGCGGTGCGTGTGGTCAACGCCGCGCGCGCCCGGGGAATCCCGGTCTCGCTACGGGATCTGATGGTCCATCAGACCGTTCGGGGCGTGATCGGCTCGCCCGCCGTGGTCGAGGCGCTGGCCGCCGGCGGCGGCGCCGACCGGAGCACCGCGGCGGAGACCGCCTTCTCCCTCCTCGACCCGGCGGACCGCTCCCTGGTCCCGGCGGGCGTGGTGGACGCCCTGCCCGCCTCGGCCCTCCAGGTCGGCATGCTCTATCTCTGCGAGACCAGCCAGGATCCGCTGCTCTACCACATCATGCACGGCTGGGAGGTGTGCGCGCCCTTCGACGAGAGCTGCTTCCGGACCGCCCTCGCGGAGCTCGGCCGCCGCCACCCGGCCCTGCGGACCTCCTTCGACCTCGGCGAACTCTCGGAACCGGCACAGCTGGTGTGGGAGCGGGCCGAACCGGCCCTGAGCGTCGACCGGGCCGCGGACGCCGGGAAGGCCGAGGCGCTGGTCCGCGACTGGCGTGACCGCCGGGCCGACACACCGCTCGACTGGCAGTCCCCGCCGCTGTTCCACTGCCAGGTGGTGGCCCTGCCGGCGTCCTTTCACGTCGCGCTCGCGGCACACCACGCCATTCTGGACGGCTGGAGTTTCAGCCGGCTGGCCGTGGAGCTGATGACCCTCTACCACCTCGGGCTCGGCGGTCAGGGCGTCGAACTGCCCGGGCTCGCACCGGACGTGCAGCGCGACTTCATCGCCGCCGAGCGCGCGACGGCGGGCTCGGCGGCGGCGGCCGACCACTGGTTCGGACAGGCGAACGTTCCCGCGCTGCTGTTCGGCGCGGCGGCCTCCGGCCGGGTCCCCGATCCGCGGGAGCGCTGCGAGACCGCCCTCGACCCGGAGCTCGTGGGCGCCCTGTCCGCCGTGGCCCGGATGCTCGGCGTCCCGGTGAAGTCCGTCGCGCTCGCCGCCCACGCCCGGGCCCTGGGGAGCTGGACCGGACGCGAGCACGACGTCGTCACCGGTGTCGTGTTCAACACCCGCCCGGAGAGCGCCGGTTCGGATCTGGCGGCCGGGCTCTTCCTCAACACCCTGCCGATCCGCTTCACGACGGTGGACGACACCTGGACGGGTCTCATCAGGGCGGCGGCCACCGCCGAGCGGGAGGGCGCCCCGTACCAGGCCTACCCCCAGGCCAGGGTCGTGGAGCGGCTCGGCCGCCCGGCCTTCGACGTCACCTTCAACTTCATGAACTTCCACGCCTACCAGGAGCTCGACCGCCTGGCGTCGCTGCCCACCCGCGGCTGGTGGCGCCGGGGCAAGCCCAGCTTCCCGTTCCACGTCAATGTCGAGATCACCGGCACCGACGGCCAGATACGGATCGGCTTCGACCCGGCCTTCGTGCCGCGGACCGCCGCGGAGGCCTACGCGGACCTCCTGCGGCAGTCACTGTCCGCGCTGGTGGCGAACCCGGTCAGCCCGGCCGCCCCGCCCGGGCCACCCAGGCCATCGGCGCCATCAGCGCCGTCTGCACCGCCCGCACCGCCCGCACCGCCCGCACCGCCCGCACCGAACGATCGGGGGATATGAGCGATGGCCGACGCCTCTCGGACCCGCTTCGCCGTGCTGTACGACGCGGGCGCGGTTCCCGCCGGGGAGATCGGTGCGGGCCTGGCCGACCTGGGCGACATCGTCTTCCTGGTGCCGCCGGAGTCCGCGCACGTGGACCAGCTCCGGCCGGTGATGGACCTGCTGGGCGAGGTCCGCACGCTCACCGGGGACACCGCGGCGGACACGGAGCTCGTACGGGAGGTCGCTCCGGACGCGATCCTCACCTTCTGCGAGGAGATGATCCGCCCGGCCGCCGAACTCGCCGCCGCCGCAGGGCTTCCCGGTCAGTCGGTACGGACCGCCCGGCTCTTCACCGACAAGGGCGGGCAACGCCGCGCCCTGAGGGAAGCGGGCGTCGACACCACACGCACCCACGTGGTGGAGGACCTCGCGGACTGGCCCACCGCCCTCGGGGCGGTGGGCCTGCCCGCGATCGTCAAACCGGTGACCGGTTCGCGGAGCCGGGACGCCTACGCCATGTGGTCACCGCAGGACGCCCGCACCGTCCGGTCCCGGCTCGCGGACCTCGCCGCCGGCGGGTCGTGGTCCCCCTTCATCATCGAGGAGTTCCTCCCGGGCCGGCCCAGCGAGCCGTTCGGCGACTACGTGTCGGTCGAGAGCGTCTGCACCTCCTCGGGCATCACCCACCTGGTCCTCACCGGCAAGACCCCGGTCATGCCACCGTTCCGGGGGACGGGGCGGATCTGGCCCAGCCACCTGCCGGGCACCGAGGAACAGGAGATCTTCGACCTCGTCACCCGGGCACTGGAGGCCGTGGGATCCGACTTCGGCTTCGCCCACACCGAGCTGAAGCTCACCCCCGAGGGGCCGCGCATCATCGAGCTCAACGGGCGGATCTCCGGCCATGTGAACATGATGGCCCGCGAGTCCTGCGGGCTGGATCTGGTGCGCGTCGGGGCGCTGCTGGCACTCGGCGAGAAGCCCTGGCTGCCGACCTTCGACTTCGGCGGCAGGGTCCACTTCCAGTACAACAACCTCGCACCGCTGCTCCCCTGCCGGCTGGACGCCGTCCACGGAGCCGAGACCGTCCGGGGGCTGCGGGGGGTGACCGCCTACCGCAACTTCGTCCGGCCGGGCGACCGACTGCCCGGCGGCTCGGCGACGCTGACCCTGGACACCATCTCGGGTGTGGGCGACAGCCATGCGGCGGTGGCGCGCACCATCGACGAAGCCCGCTCGGCGCTCACCTTCGAGTTCCGCTTCGCGGACGGCGTCCGCCGGATCAACGGCCTGGACCTGCCGCGACATTGAGACGGGCCGGGCACCGGGCGCTACTCCACGGTCACGCTCTTCGCCAGGTTGCGCGGCTTGTCGACGTCCCGCTTCAGCGCCACCGCCGCGTGGTACGCGAGCAGTTGGAGCGGGATGTTGAGGAGCAGCGGGTCGAGCTCGGGCTCGCTCCTGGGGACGAGGATGCAGTGGTCGGCGAGCTTCGCCTCGGGCCTGCGGTGGGCGACGGCCAGCACCCGGCCGGAGCGGGCCTTGATCTCACCGAGCGTGGTGAGGTTCTTGTCGAGCAGCTCGTCGTCGGGCACCAGGGCGACGGTCGGCAGCGCGGAGCTGATCAGGGCGAGCGGGCCGTGCTTCAACTCGCTCGCGGGGTACGCCTCGGCGTGGACGTAGGAGATCTCCTTGAGCTTCTGCGCGCCCTCCCGCGCGACGGGGTAGCCGCGGACCCGGCCGATGAACATCATGCCCTCGGACCGCGCGTACTCGGCGGCGAGTTCGGCGATGGCGTCGTTCTGCGTGAGGATCTCCCGGATCTGCCCGGGCAGCGCCTTCAGACCGGCCACGATGCGGCGGCCGTCGGCGGGCGAGAGGTCGTGGATGCGCCCGAAGTGCAGGGCGAGCAGCGCGAAGGCGACCACCGTCGAGGTGAAGGCCTTGGTCGAGGCGACCGAGATCTCCGGGCCCGCGTGCAGGTAGATGCCGCCGTCGCACTCGCGCGCGATGGCGCTGCCGACGGTGTTGACGACGCCCAGTACCCGGCCGCCCTTGCGCTTGATCTCCTGGACGGCGGCCAGCGTGTCGTAGGTCTCGCCGGACTGGCTGACCGCGACGTACAGGGTGTCCGCCTCGATCACCGGGTTGCGGTAGCGGAACTCGGAGGCGGGCTCGCTGTGCGCGGGGATCCGGGCCAGCTCCTCGATCAGCTGGGCGCCCATCTCACCGGCGTAGTAGGCGGAACCGCAGCCGAGGATCTTGACCCGGCGGATCTCGCGCAGCTCGCGGGCGTCCAGGTTGAGGCCGCCGAGGTGGGCGGTGGCGAACCGCTCGTCGAGCCGGCCGCCGAGGGTGCGCTCGACCGAGCCGGGCTGCTCGTGGATCTCCTTGAGCAGGAAGTGCTCGTAGCCGCCGGTGTCGTAGGAGTCGGTCTCCCAGTCCACGGTGGACGGCTGGCGGTGCGTGGTGCGGGCGTCCTCGGTGAAGGTGCGGAAGCCGTCGGCGCGGACGGTGGCCAGCTCGCCGTCCTCCAGGTGGACGACTTGCCGGGTGTAGCGGACCAGCGCCGAGACGTCGGAGGCGGCGAACATCTCCTTCTCGCCGATGCCGAGGACGATCGGGCTGCCGTTGCGGGCGACCACGATGCGGTCGGGCTGGGCGGCGTCGAGCACGGCGATGCCGTAGGTGCCGACCACCCTGCCGAGCGCGGCGCGCACCGCGTCCTCCAGCTCGGCCCCGGCCGCGGCGTGGGCGGCGATCAGGTGGGCGAGCACCTCGGAGTCGGTCTCGGAACGGAAGACGGCGCCGTCGGCGGTGAGCCTGGCGCGCAGCTCGTCGGCGTTCTCGATGATGCCGTTGTGGACGACGGCGATCCGGTCGGCGTTGTCCAGGTGCGGGTGGGCGTTGGCGTCGCTGGGTTCGCCGTGGGTGGCCCAGCGGGTGTGGCCGATCCCGGTGGTGCCCTTGAACCGGGCGGGCACGGCGGCGGCGAGGTCGGCGACCCGGCCCTTGGTCTTGCGGACCTTCAGGCCGCCGGTGCGGCCGGTGACGGCGACGCCGGCCGAGTCGTAGCCGCGGTACTCCAGCCGGGCCAGCCCCTCCAGCAGAAAGGGGGTCGCGTCCTTGGGGCCGATGTAGGCCACGATTCCGCACATCTGGGTGGACTCCTTCACGAGGCGGGAAGAGGCGGGGGAAGCGGGCGGCCGGCGGTCAGCCGTAGACCATCCGGCGCAGCTGGCGGGCCGAGAGCCCGGGCGCGGCGACCCGCCTGGCGGGCAGTTCCTCGGCCAGCCGGGCGAAGATCCGCTCGTTGGTCAGGCCGCGCGCCTGCAGCTCACCGTGGCGGCGCCGGACGTACTCCTCGGTCGTCTCGGAGAAGTACGCCAGGACCTCCGCCACGACCCGCGCCGCCTCCCTGGGCCCGAGCGGGCTGGTCCGGGTGAGGTGGGCGAGCAGGTCTTCGTGAGGGTGCGGTGAGCTGGACACGAGCCAGGAGCCTAGGCCGCGCCCGGCGGCGAAACCAAAGATCTTGCCCGAATCCGGGCAGATCTCGGGGCTTTCGGCTCAATCGGGACCCGGAGTCGGTTCACCCCCTTCTCGCCCCACCCTTGTAGCGACCCCCGGTGGCGACGTAGCGTGATTCTCCGCATACGGATCGCAGATGCGTATCGGGAGACCGGAGGCTTGCAGATGTGCGGGATCACCGGATGGGTCGCCTTCGACCGCGACCTCACCGCCGAACGTCCGGTACTGGACGCGATGACGGCCACCCAGTTCTGCCGCGGCCCGGACGCCGGCGGAGTCCACCTGGAGCGGCACGCCGCACTGGGCCACCGCCGCCTCGCGGTGATCGACATCGAGGGCGGCACCCAGCCGATGACGGTCGAGCACGACGGCCGGGCCCTGGCCGTGCTCACCTACAGCGGCGAGGTCTACAACCACCGCGAGCTGCGCGCGGAGCTGGAGGCGACCGGGCACCGCTTCCACACCCGCAGCGACACCGAGGTCGTGCTGCACGCCTACCTCGAATGGGGCGAGGGCCTGGCCGAGCGGCTGAACGGCATGTTCGCCTTCGCCGTCTGGGACACCCGCAGCGAGGAGCTGCTGCTGGTCCGCGACCGGATGGGCATCAAGCCGCTGCACTACTGCCCCACCCCGGACGGCGTGATCTTCGGTTCCGAGGCCAAGGCCGTGCTCGCCCACCCGGCGGTCCGGCCGGTGGTGGACCTCGACGGCCTGCGCGAACTGCTCGCCGTCACCAGGACCCCGGGGCGGACGATCTACCGGGGCATCGCCGAGGTCCGGCCGGGCCATGTGGTCCGGATCCGCCGCACCGGGATCTCCGTCCGCCGCTACTGGGCCCTGGAGGCCCGCGAGCACACCCACAACCTGGAGACCACCGTCGCGACCGTCCGCGCCCTGCTGGACGACATCGTGCACCGCCAGCTGGAGGCGGACGTACCGCTCTGCTCGCTGCTCTCCGGCGGCCTCGACTCCAGCACCGTCACCGCGCTGGCCGCCAGGGCGCTGCGCGAGGCCGGCGCCGGCCCGGTGCGCTCCTTCGCGGTGGACTTCGTCGGCCAGACCGAGCACTTCCAGGCCGACGAGACCCGCCCGACCCCGGACCGGCCGTACGCCCGGCTGCTGGCCGACCACGTCGGCGCCGACCACAGCGTCATCGAACTGGACAGCGCCGCGCTCACCGACCCGGCGCAGCGGGCCGCCGTGCTGCGCGCCCGGGACGCGCCGGGCGGCTTCGGCGACATGGACACCTCCCTGCTGCTGCTCTTCCGCAGCGTGCGCCGGAAGTCGACGGTGGCGCTCTCCGGGGAGTCCGCCGACGAGCTGTTCGGCGGCTACCGCTGGTTCCACGACCCGGGGATCGTCGCCGCCGACGACTTCCCCTGGGCGGCCGCGGCGGTCCAGCTCGGCGGCAGGGGCGCCAGGCCGCGCGAACAGCTGCTGGACGGCGGTCTGCTCGACAGGCTCGATCTGGACGGCTACCGGCGGGCCCGCTACCGCGAGGCGCTGGCCGAGGTCCCGCACCTGCCCGGCGCCGACCCGGTCGAGCGGCGGATGCGGGAGATCTCCTACCTCCACCTCACCCGCTTCGTCTGCATCCTGCTGGACCGCAAGGACCGGATGAGCATGGCCAACGGCCTTGAGGTGCGGGTGCCGTTCTGCGACCACCGGCTGGTGCAGTACGTCTTCAACACCCCCTGGGCGATGAAGACCTTCGACGGCCGGGAGAAGAGCCTGCTGCGTGCCGCCGTCCGGGACGTGCTGCCGCAGGAGGTCGCCGACCGGGTGAAGAGCCCGTACCCGGCCGTGCAGGACCCGCACTACCCGGCGATGCTCCGTGACGAACTGGCCGAGCTCGCCACCGACCCGGCCGCCCCCGTGCTCGCCCTGCTGGACCGGCGGCGGCTCGCCGACGCGCTCGCCCCGGACACCGACCCGCAGACCGTCCGGCTCGGCGTCGATCTGGCGCTGGACCTCAACGCCTGGCTGACGCGGTACCAGGTCTCCCTGGAGCTCTGACCGTTCCCCCGTACGGCGCGGCGGCCCCGCGCCATCCCGCTGCGCCGTACGGGTGGTGACCCCGGGCCATCCCGCGTCGTTGGGCAGGTGGGACGTGCGATAGCGTCGCCGACACCTCCCGAATGGCGGTCGAAAACGCGGAATCCCACCCCCCGTGCCGTCAGGATGGGAAGCGAACCGTCCGCCTCGATCCGCCGGGGGATCTCCGTCATGCAACCGCGAGCATTCGCGATTCTCACCGCTCTTCTGCTGGGGGTCCTGGGCCTGGGATCGGTGGCCGTCACCGACTGGACGCCCGCGCCCGCCGCCGCGGTGGGCGCCCCGGCCGCAGCGGGTGCGGCCGACGCCACCGGCCCGGCGGGCGTCGCGAGCGCCACCCCGACCGGCGACCCGGCGGTGTGGACCCGCTCGACGCTGCGCAACAAACTGATGACCGAGATGCAGGCCACCGACCCCGGGGTCGCGCTGGCCGACCTCGACCGGATCACCAAGCAGCTGCCGTACACCGTCCGGTTCTGCCACCCGATCGCCCACGAGCTCGGGCACGAGGCGGTGAAGCGGTTCAACGCGGACTTCCAGAAGGTCATCTCCTTCCCGCACGAGACCTGCGCGGCCGGCTATCTGCACGGCGCGGTCGAGGAGATGCTGAACGCCTCCCCGCAGCCCGAGGTGGACCTGCTGAAGCTCTGCGCGCCGACCAACATCGGGCCGTGCATCCACGGCGTCGGCCACGGCACCATGTTCGTCGCCAAGCAGGACGTGGCGGCCGCCCGGGCGCTGTGCGACAAGTTCCCCTCCGACCAGAACAAGATCCGGTGCTCGGAGGGGCTGTTCATGCAGCTCTTCGGCCCGGACGAGGAGGACGAGAAGGCGAAGGCCAACCTGCCCGCCGACAAGCTCGCCCAGGACCCGCTGTACCCGTGCAAGGACCAGCCGTCGCTGTTCCAGTCCGCCTGCTTCTTCTACGCGCCGACGTTCTACCTCTCGTCGCACGACTACCCGAACCACCCCGAGGTGTACGCCGACGCGCTGAAGTGGTGTCTGAGCGGCAAGGGCGCCGGCGGGGCCGTGGACTGCAGCCGGGGTGTCGGTTCGCGCACCATGAAGTACAACCTGGACCGCGAGGACTGGGCCGCCCAGCAGTGCGCGACGGCCGCCGACGGCTGGCAGCGCAAGGCCTGCGCCGAGGGCCTGGTCAGCTACTACACGGTCAACTACACCGACGGCGGCGCGGCCGGCCGGCTCTGCGCCAAGCTCACCGACAAGGAGATGCAGGGCTACTGCCGCTCGGCGAGCGGGCTCTCCGCCTCGCTCGACTGACGCCCTCCCCGACCGTTCCCCCCGGGGCCCGCGCCGCACGGCGCGGGCCCCTTCCGTAGGATCGGGCCTGATCACAGGTGCGCCGAGGACGCCGCGCCCCAGGCCCCCACCCGCTGGAGCAGCCCTCATGGACGGACCCGAGGACTTCCGCGCCGCCGCGCACGCCACCGCCGAGCTGGTCTCCGACTACCTCGCCGGGCTGCCCGACCGCCCGGTCTGGCAGCCGATGGACGACACCGCCCGGCAGGCCCTGCTGGACGCGCCGCTGCCCGAGGACGGCCGCCCGCTCGCCGAGCTCCTGGCCGCCATCGGCCAGGACGTCCTGCCGTACCCGATGGGCAACGGCAACCCGCGCTTCTTCGGCTGGGTGAACTCCGCCCCCGCCCCCGCCGGGGTGCTCGCCACCCTGGCCGCCGCCGCGATGAACCCCAGCTCGGCCGGCGGCGACCACGCCGACGTCCATCTGGAGCGCGCCGTGGTGCGCTGGATCGCCGAGCTGGTCGGTTTCCCGCACCCGGCCGGCGGCGGGCTGCTCACCTCCGGCACCTCGATGGCGACCATCGTCTGTCTGGCCGCCGCCCGCGCCCGCGCCGCCCGGCAGGCCGGGTGGAACGTCCGGGAGGACGGCCTGGCGGGCCTGCCGCCGCTGGTCGGCTACGTCACCGGGGAGACCCACTCCTGTGTGCGCAAGGCCGCCGAGCTGCTGGGCCTGGGCAGCAGGCAGTTGCGCACCGTCGCCACCGACCCGGACGGGCGGCTCGACCTCGCCGATCTGCGGGCGGCGATCGAGCGGGACCGGGCCGCCGGGCTGCTGCCGTTCCTGGTGGTCGCCTCGGCCGGCACGGTCGGCACCGGCGCCGTGGACGCCTTCGGCCCGATCGCCGACCTCTGCGCCGAACAGCGCCTCTGGCTGCACGTGGACGGCGCGTACGGGGCGTTCGGCGTGCTGGACCCGGTGATCGCCCACCGCTACGCCGGGCTGGAGCGCGCCGACTCGCTCGCCCTCGACCCGCACAAGTGGCTGGGCGTGCCGGTGGACTGCGGTTGCGCGCTGGTCCGCGACACCGAGGAACTGCGTGGCACCTTCAGCCTGGTGCCGTCCTATCTGCGCGACGAGGCGGCCGGCGCGCTCGGCTGGTTCTCCGAGTACGGCACCGAGCAGACCCGCCCGTTCCGCGCGCTCAAGGTGTGGGCCACCATCGCGCACCGGGGCCGGGCAGGGCTCGCCCAGGACATCGCCCGGTGCACCGAACTAGCCCGCCACCTCGGTGAACTCATCGAGGCCGACGAGGAGTTGGAGCTGCTGGCACCGGTGCAGACCTCGATCACGGCGTTCCGCCACCGGGCCGCCGGACTGGACGAGGCCGCCCTGGACGCGCTCAACCGGGAGCTCCCGGTGGCGGTGCAGCGGCGCGGGCGGGTCTTTGTCACCGGCGCCCGGCTGGCCGGCCGGGAGATGCTGCGCGCCTGCCTGCTCAACGCCGCGACCACCGAGGCGGATCTGGAGCTGCTGCTGGCCGAGGTGAAGGCGGCGGCGGCCGAACTCCTCGGGCGAACGGCCCGGTGACTGCGGCCCGCCACCGAGGCCCGGAGACATTTACCGACAGGTCACGGGGGATTCGTGATCGCGAAACACCGAGGCGGCAGATTGATGCCATGGAGCACCCGGAGAAGCTGACGACGACCGAACAGACCGGACAGGCAGGACAGGCCGGGCAGACCGGGCGGACCGGGACCCCGCCGCCGGCCCCCTCCCGTGCCCGGCGGCGCGGCGCCAGAGGCCACCGCTGGCGCCGCGACTCCGTGGAACTCGCCGCGGTCTTCCTCTCGGTGACCACCGCCGACCTGGTCGCCAAGATCGTCGTGGACGGTCCGGACGGCCCGGTGGTGCTCGCCGCCTCGGCCGCCGCCCTGCTCGCCACGGCGCTCTTCCACACCTGGTGGTCACAGCGCCACCAGCTGCACGGGCCACCGGGCCCGGACGATCCGGCGCCCTCCGCCACGCCCGGACCGCAGGGCCCCCTGGACGAGTTCGAGCCGACCGCGCTCTGGCGGGTGCGCACCACCGTGCCGGACTCCCCCGGCAGCCTGGCCCGGGTCTGCACGGCCTTCGCCGAGCGGCAGGTGAACATCGTCTCGATGCAGTCGCACCCGCTGCCCAGCGGCGCCGTGGACGAGTTCTTCGTCCGCGCGCCGCGCTCGCTCACCCGGGCCGGCCTGGCCGCACTGGTGGCGACCGCGGGCGGCCACGACATCTGGACCGACCCGGCCGACGCACACGATCTGGTGGACGTTCCCACGCATGTCCTGGCACTCGCCACCCGCACCGCGCTGGACGCCGCCGAGCTGCCGGTCGCGCTGCGGCAGTTGTTCGGGCAGTGCGCCATCCGGCAGTACCCGGGCGCGGGCGGGCGGTCCGGCGCCGGGGTGGACGGGCATGTGATGCGGCTGCCCGTGCCGTCCGGGGACCTGATCGAGCTCACCCGCCCGCACCTGCCGTTCACCCCGACCGAGTTCGCCCGCGCCCAGGCCCTGGTGGAGCTGGACACCCTGCTCGGCCCCCGGGTGCCGGACGTCCGGGCCCGGCTGACACTGCCGGCCGGGGCGGACCTGACCGTGCGGCGGGCGGACACCGGCGACAAGGAGGCGGCGCTGGCCATGCACCACCGCTGCTCCCCCGACACCCTGCGCAAGCGCTACCACGGCCCGGTCCGGGACGCCGACCGCTACCTGGACCACCTGCTGGACGCCCGGCACGGCCAGACGCTCGCGGTGGAGACCTCCGACGGGCGGATCGTCGCCCTCGGGCACCTGATGTGGGACGACGACGGCGCCGAGGTCGCGGTACTGGTCGAGGACGCCTGGCAGCGGCGCGGGCTCGGGCTCGACCTGATGCGGCGGATGGCGGCGCTGGCCCTGGAGGCCGGGGTGGAGACGGTGTACGCGGTCACCCAGTCCTCCAACACCGGTCTGATCACCACCATGCGCAAGCTCGCCGCGCCGCTGGACTACCAGGTCGAGGAGGGCACCCTGGTGATCACCGCGCACCTGGCGGAGGCCACCGAGGAGCTCCCCGTCCCCTGGCCCACCCGGCCGGGCGGGTAGCACCCGCCCCCGGATCTTCACCACACCCTCACCCGGGCCGGACGGCGACCTCGCCGCCCGGCCCGCGGCACTCCCCCGCCGGGAACCGGCCCGGCTCCGGGAGCGTCCCCACGGACGAACGGCCCGTTTGCCCACCACCCGTCCTGACGTGGCGTCAGGTGGCCCGCCACCCGGCCGTCGCGGCCGTCGCAGCTGGCCGCACGGGGTCCGGAGGGCCGATCCGGGCGGCGGAGTCGGTAGGCTGGCCCCGTCCCCGCCGTCCGACGGCCTGTTATCCGGTCCCGGGCGGTGCCGCAGCAAGGAGGAACCACTGAGCATGGCAGGCACCGAATCGGAGCCCACAGGCGCACGCGACGCCTCGCTGCCGGCCCGCGCCAAGATCGCGGTCACGGCCGGCCGGGTGGCCGCCGTCCTCTCGCAGAAGGCGGGCCGCGGCAGCGGCTCGGTGATCGGCGGCAAGATCGCCCTGAGGCTCGACCCCGATCTGCTCGCCACCCTCGCCGACCACCTGGACGTGGTGCTGGTCAGCGCCACCAACGGGAAGACGACGACGACCCGACTGATCGCCGAGGCGCTGCGCGCCGCCGGCCCGGTGGTCTCCAACGCCCTGGGCGCCAACATGCCGGCCGGCATCACCTCCGCCCTGGCCGGCGGCTCGGACGCCCGCTTCGGCGTCATCGAGGTGGACGAGAAGTACCTGGCCGGGGTCGCCCGCGACACCCGTCCCAAGGCGATCGCCCTGCTCAACCTCTCCCGCGACCAGCTCGACCGCGCCGCCGAGACCCGGATGATGGCCGAGAAGTGGCGCGAGGGCCTCCAGGACACCGAGGCCGTGGTGATCGCCAACGCGGACGACCCGCTGGTGACCTGGGCCGCCTCCTCCTGCAAGAAGGTGGTCTGGGTGGCCGCCGGGCAGGCGTGGAAGGAGGACGCCTGGTCCTGCCCCGCCTGCGGCGGTGTGATGCAGCGCCCCGGCGACGACTGGTTCTGCCAGGAGTGCGGCTTCCGGCGTCCCAACCCGCACTGGGCGCTCCAGGGCACCCACGTCATCGACCCCCAGCGCGGCGCCTGGCCGATCCAGCTCCAGCTGCCCGGCCGGGCCAACCTGGCCAACGCCACCAGCTCCGCCGCCGTCGCGGCCGTCTTCGGCGTCTCCCCGCAGGTGGCGCTGGAGCGCATGCGGTCGGTGACGGCCGTGGCCGGCCGCTACGACGTGGTCCAGTACCAGGGCCGCGACATCCGTCTGCTGCTGGCGAAGAACCCGGCCGGCTGGCTGGAGACCTTCTCGCTGATCGACGGCCCGCCGGCGCCGGTCATCCTCTCCGTCAACGCGCTCGACGCCGACGGCACCGACACCTCCTGGCTCTGGGACGTCGACTACGAGCGCCTCGCCGGGCACCCGGTGTTCGTGATGGGCCAGCGCAAGCTGGACCTCGCGGTCCGCCTGGAGGTCGCCGGGCTGCAGTTCCACGTGGTGGACTCGCTGGAGCAGGCCGTCCGGATGGCCCCGCCCGGCCGGATCGAGGCGATCGCCAACTACACCGCCTTCCAGCAGCTACGGAAGGCCGTGGCCGGCTGATGCCGGCCCAGCAGCCCCATCGAGTGATCGTGACGGAAGGCCTTCGAGGATGAGTGAGAGCAGCCTGCGCGTGGTCTGGGTCTACCCGGACCTGCTCAGCACCTACGGCGACCGGGGCAACGCCCTGGTCGTGGAGCGCCGGGCCCGCCAGCGCCATCTCAATGTGACCAGGATCGACGTCCGCTCCGACCAGGCGGTGCCCACCAGCGGGGACATCTACCTGATCGGCGGCGGCGAGGACCGCCCGCAGCGACTGGCCGCCGAGCGGCTGCGCAACGACAGCGGGCTGGTCCGGGCGGCCGAGAACGGCGCGATCATCTTCGGCGTCTGCGCCGGCTTCCAGATCCTCGGCCACGAGTTCATCAACGACCTCGGCGCGCGCGAGCCGGGTCTCGGCCTGCTCGATGTCTGGACCACCCGCGGCGAGGGCGCCCGCTGCGTCGGCGACGTGCTCGCCGACGTCGACCCGCGCCTCGGTCTGCCGCAGCTGACCGGCTTCGAGAACCACCAGGGCATCACCCACCTCGGCCAGGGCGCCAAGCCGCTGGCCACCGTCACCGTCGGCCAGGGCAACGGCACCGGTGACGGCACCGAGGGCGCCTGGCGGGACACCGTGCTCGGCACCTACCTGCACGGCCCGGTGCTGGCCCGCAACCCCGCCCTGGCGGACCTGCTGCTCAAGCTGGCGCTGGACGTGAACGCCCTGCCGCCGGCCGACACCACCTGGTACGACGCGTTGCGCGCCGAGCGCATCGCGGCCACGTCGCGCCCCGCCTAGTCACTCCGTCCGCCCCGTCCCGGGTGCCCGCGATGCGGTCACCCGGTTCGCGGGCGGGTCCGGACGTACGACAATGGGGCTGCCAGCTGCACACCCTCCTCGGCAGCAGGCTGCACTTCCCCGCGGGGGCGCCGACGGCGCCGCTCCCGCGTCGGCTCCTGCCCGGCCGGACGCAGGGGCCGTATGCTCGACTTCACGGCCGTTTTCGGACGTTCTGTCCGGATCGACCGGTCCTTCACCCCTCGGTCATCTCCCCGCCATCTCGGCGTGGGGTCCGACCACTACGGTGACGGTCGTCGTCCCAGCCTGGTAGTCCGGCCGTTCCTCGGTTCTGCTCGGGAGTTGCAAAGCAATGCGTATTGGAGTGCTGACCAGCGGCGGTGACTGCCCCGGCCTGAACGCGGTGATCCGCTCCGTGGTTCACCGGGGGGTGGTCGACCACGGCGACGAGATCATCGGGTTCGAGGACGGCTGGCGCGGTTTCCTGGAGGGCGTCCACCGACCCCTGACCCTGGACTCGGTAAGCGGCATCCTGGCCCAGGGCGGCACCATCCTCGGCTCCTCCCGGGTGCAGCCGAGCCACCTGCGCGACGGCGTCGAACGGGCCAAGCGGTACTGCGCGGACCTCGGCCTCGACGCGGTGATCCCGATCGGCGGCGAGGGGACGCTCAAGGCCGCCAAGCTGATGAGCGACGCCGGCCTGCCGATCGTCGGCGTGCCGAAGACCATCGACAACGACATCGCCTGCACCGATGTCACCTTCGGCTTCGACACCGCCGTCTCGGTCGCCACCGAGGCCCTGGACCGGCTGAAGACCACCGCCGAGTCGCACCAGCGTGTGATGGTCGTCGAGGTCATGGGCCGGCACACCGGCTGGATCGCGCTCAACGCGGGCATGGCGGCCGGCGCCCACGCGATCGTCGTCCCGGAGCGCCCGTTCCACATCGACAAGCTCACCGCCGTCGTCCGCGAGCGCTTCGACCGGCAGAAGAAGTTCGCGATCGTGGTCTGCGCCGAGGGCGCCAAGCCCGAGCCCGGCACCATGCACTGGGAGGAGGGCACCAAGGACATCTACGGCCACGAGCGGTTCACCGGCATCGCCACCCAGCTCTCCCGCGAGCTGGAGCACCGGCTCGGCAAGGAGGCCCGCCCGGTGATCCTCGGCCACACCCAGCGCGGCGGCACCCCGACCGCGTACGACCGGGTGCTGGCCACCCGCTTCGGCTGGCACGCCATCGAGGCCGTCCACAAGGGCGCCTTCGGCCACATCACCGCCCTGCAGGGCACCAACATCAACCTGGTGCCGCTGGGCGAGGCCGTCGCCGAGCTGAAGACCGTCCCGCAGGAGCGTTACCTGGAGGCGGAGACGGTCATCTGACCGGCCCCCGACCTTCTTGCACCCGGCCCCCTGGCACCGCGCACCGTGCACCGCGCCAGGGGGCCGACGCGTACCGCCCGGGGCAGCGCGCCGCGCTGCCGGCCGACCTGCACGCCCGGTCAGCGTGACCGGGGTGCCCGCCGGCACCCCACTCACGACCGGAAGGGACCAACCGATGGAGATCCTCGCCTACGGTGTACAGGCCGACGAGCGGCCGCTGCTGGAGAAGGCTTTCGCCGGCCGCCACGGCCTCCGCTGCCTGGACGTCTTCCTCAACCGCGACACCGCCCCACTGGCCGCCGGCTACCCGGCCGTCAGCAGCAGCGTCAACGCCGTCCTGGACGCCGAGACGCTCACCGTCCTCGCCGCCGGCGGCACCCGGCTGATCGCCCAGCGCTCCACCGGCTTCAACAACATCGACCTGGACGCCGCCGCCGAACTGGGCCTCACCGTCGCCCGGGTCTCCTACTACAGCCCGTACGCGGTCGCCGAACACGCTTGGGCCCTCGCCCTGGCCGTCAACCGCCGACTCACCCGCGCCGCCAACCGCACCCGCGAGTTCGACTTCCGCCTCGACGGCCTGCTCGGCCGGGACATCCACGGCATGACCGTCGGTGTGATCGGCACCGGCAAGATCGGCGAATGCTTCACCCGGATCGCCGCCGGCTTCGGCACCGAACTCCTCGGCTGGGACATCGCCCCCAACCCCGCCTGCCTGGAACTCGGCATGACCTACACCGAACTGGACGACCTGCTCACCCGCGCCGACCTGATCAGCCTGCACGTCCCCCTGCTGCCCGCCACCCGCCACCTGATCGACGCCGCCGCCCTCACCCGGATGAAGGACGACGCCATCCTCGTCAACTCCAGCCGCGGCGGCCTCGTCGACAGCGCCGCCCTGGTCGAAACCCTCCGGGCCGGCCGCCTCTCCGGCGTCGGCCTCGACGTCTACGAGGAGGAGACCGGCGTCTTCTTCACCGACCGCTCCATCCACGGCATCACCGACGACGTCCTCGCCCGCCTCGTCACCTTCCCCCAAGTCCTCGTCACCAGCCACCAGGCCTACTTCACCCACACCGCCGTCGGCCAGATCATCGACGCCACCGCCCGCAACATCGACGACTACGAAGCCGGCCGCCGCAACGAGAACACCCTCGTCCCCACCGCGAACGCCTGACCCGCCAACAGTCAGACGCCGAGAACCCGGCACAGACAGCGCGCGTCGCCCCCGGAGTCCCGGCCCTGCCCACGACAAGATCATCAGGCTTCACCCCGCCGGACCGGAAGGTCCAGCGTGAACTGCGCGACCAGAAAGGTGCCGCCGATGCGCGTGGAGATGCTGCTCGTCCCGGACTGCCCGAACGGGCCGGTGCTCAAGGAACGGCTGGCGCTCGCCCTGGCCGGCCGCAGCGACGTGGAGGTTGCCGAGCACGTCGTCGAGGACCAGGCGGAGGCCGAACGCCGGGGCATGCACGGCTCGCCGACGCTGCTGGTCGACGGCCGCGACCCGTTCGCCGCTCCCGGCACCGCGGCCAGTGTGTCCTGCCGGCTCCACCGCGGCGCGGACGGCCGGATCGGCGGAGCGCCGTCCGTCGAGGAACTGCGGCAGGTCCTCGGCACCACCGCCACCGCGGGCGCGGACCGGCCGCCAGGCCGGACCGGCGGGGATCCGCGACTTGTCGATTATCGATATGCCCCCTAGTCTGGGCATATCGATAATCGATGGGGAGGCATGCGGTGAACACGCGACTCACGAGGACCCTGGCCTCGGTGACTTTTGTGCTGGCGGTGTTCTGCGGACTCGCCTTCATCGGCAAGGGGGTCACGCACACGCTCGACAACGGGGCGGTCTGCGTACAGACGGACTTCTGGCGCAATGCCTCACTGGCGCCGGACAGCCTGCCGACCGGCAAGGGCCTGGAGGCGTCCAGCAGTGCCACGCGCCTCTGCCAGGACAGTCCCTCCGTGGGTCAGCGCGCCGCCGACCTCGGGGGCGAACTGCCCTGGCTGCTGTTCGGATCCCTCGCGCTGCTGCTCTTCTCCCGGCTGCTGAAGGCCGTCCTGCTGCAGGGACCGTTCACCGACGCGGTGTCGCAACGGCTCTCCGTTCTCGGCTGGTTCGTCGCCGTTGGTACGCCGCTGGCCGGCCTCGTCGTCGGCTGGTCGCAGTCCTGGCTCGTCGGGAGCATGGCGCCGGTCGTGGGTTCCGGGCCGACGGTCTCCGGGCCGCAGGTGCTCGTCCTCGCCGGCCTCGCCGCAGTGATCATGGGGAAGATCATGCGCGACGGCGTGCGCATGCGAGAGGACCTCGAAGGGACCATCTGATGCCCGAAGAGGAACTCCACACGATCCGGATCCACCTCGACCGGCTCCTCGCCGAGCGCGGCATGACGCTCACCGAACTGTCCGCGCAGGTGGGCATCACCGTCGTCAACCTGTCCGTGCTCAAGAACGGGCGGGCCAAGGCCATCCGTTTCTCGACCCTGTCGAGGATCTGCGACGTCCTCCGGTGTCAGCCAGGAGACCTGATCACCCATGATCCCGCCGAGTCGGCCTAGCCGGTCATCCCCGGCAGGGTCCACCGGGGAGTGGCCAGGCCGTTCCTCCGCGGCAACTCGTCGTCCGTCGTCCTCGTCGTCCGTCGTCCTCGTCGGCCGAGGGAGTTGAAGCACACCCGCTCTAACTCCTCCGCATCGGCGAAACCCGCTGCCGCCGGCTGGAAGCCTGAAACCCCACCGGCGAGGTCACCGGTCAGAAGTCGACCGGATCGCGGCTGATCGGGCAGGTCATGCAGTGACCGCCGCCGCGGCCCCGGCCCAGTTCGGCGCCGACGATGGTGATGACCTCGACTCCCGCTTTGCGCAGGAGGGTGTTGGTCTGAGTGTTGCGGTCGTAGGTGACGACCACGCCCGGTTCCAGTGCGACGGCGTTGTTTCCGCTGTCCCACTGCTGACGCTCGGATGCGTAGACGTCGCCGCCGGTCTCGATCACCCGCAGCCCGGACAGCCCGAGTGCCCCGGCGACGACGTCGACGAAGGGGCGGGAGCCCTCGTCGGTGATCTCGACACCGGGGGCGGTGTCGCTGGGCCGCAGGGAGAACGTGTGGACGCCGTCCATGATGTTCGGGTAGAGCGTGACGATGTCGCGGTCGGCGAAGGTGAACACCGTGTCGAGGTGCATGGCGGCGCGGAGCTTGGGCATGCCGGCCACTACCACCTGCTCGGCCGCACCGTTGTTGAACAGTGCGGCCGCGACCTGGGTGATCGCCTGCCGCGAGGTGCGCTCGCTCATGCCCATCAGGACGACGCCGTTGCCGACCGGCATGATGTCGCCGCCTTCGAACGTCGCCTGCCGCCAGTCCTGTTCGGGGTCTCCCCACCACACCGTGGAGCCGGCGTAGTGCGGGTGGAACGTGTAGATGGCCTTCATCAGAAGGGTCTCGTCGTGTCTGGCCGGCCAGTACAGCGGGTTGAGGGTGACACCGCCGTAGATCCAGCAGGTTGTGTCGCGGGTGTAGAGGGTGTTCGGCAGGGGCGGCATGAGGTACTCGCGGATGCCCGTCGACTCACGGGCCAAGGCGATGTAGCCGGGGCGGAAATCGCCGGGGAGGTCGGATACGGCCAGGCCGCCGATCAGGTACCGCGCGAGTTGGCGCGCTTCCAGGGACTCCAGGAAGGCCCGCGTGCCGTCGATGAGTCCGATGCCGACCTCGTTCGCGATGATCTTGCGGTCGAGCAGCCACGACTTCGCTTCGGGGATCGCCATCGTCTGGGCGAGCAGGTCGTGCAGTTCGACGACGTCGATGCCGCGCTCGCGGAGCTTGTTGACGAAGTCGGCGTGGTCGCGCTGGGCGTTCTCCACCCACAGCACGTCGTCGAAGAGCAGTTCGTCGGCGTTGCTCGGAGTGAGCCTGCGGTGCGCGAGTCCTGGCGCGCAGACCAGGACCTTGCGCAGCTTGCCGACCTCGGAGTGGACGCCGTGCGCCGACGTGGCCGTGCTGGTCGGGTGTTCCATGGAGAGGCCTTTCCGTCTGGGGTGTGTCTTGGCGTTCACAGGCTGATCCAGCCGACTGCCAGGGCGATCACGCCGATGACCGCACCGGCGATCGAGACCGCGAGGATGACGAGTTCCGCGGGCGAGAACAGGCTTCTGCCCTGCTCGCGCCGGGCCATCACGAACAGGATCGTGGCGGGTGCGTAGATGATGAAGGACACCAGGAGGAACTTCGGACCGGCCGCGTAGAGCAGGAACGCCGTGTAAATGGTGGCGAGCGCGCTGACCACCAGGTCGCGGGAGAACCCTTCGCGGCGTTCCGTGCGGGAGTCCGGCTTCAGCACGATCTTGAGCGCGTAGGCCGCCGCGAGGAGGAACGGGATCAGGGACAGCGCGCTGGTCAGATCGAGAGCGAGGTTGAACGCGTCGTCGGAGAACAGGGTGACGATCAGGAAGACCTGGGACAGGGCCGTCGTCATCACCAGCGCCGGAACCGGAACGTCGCCGGCGCTGGAGCCGCGCAGGAACCGTGGCATGTCGTCGTCCTTCGCGGCGACGAACAGGACCTCGGCGGCCATCAGTGTCCAGGCGAGGTAGGCCCCGAGCACGGAGACGATCAGGCCGACGCTGATGAACACCATGCCCCAGGTACCGACCGCCAGCTCCAGTACGCCCGCCATCGAGGGCTGGCGAAGCTGAGCGATCTCGCCCATCGGCGCGATGCCGTAGGACACGATGGTCACCGAGGCGAAGACGGCGAAGACGCTCAGGAAGCCCAGGACCGTGGCGCGCCCGACGTCCTCGCGCCGTTCCGCGTGCCGCGAATAGACGCTGGCACCCTCGACGCCCAGGAACACGAACACCGTGGCCAGCATGGTTCCCCGGACTTGGTGGAACAGGGAGCCCGCGTAGTCGGCGCCCGCGAAGTTCTCGGCGAACACGTGCGGTTTGAGATAGAACAGCGCCAGGACGATGAAGACCACGATCGGGACGACTTTGGCGACGGTCACGATCTTGTTGACCGCTGCCGCCTCCTTGACCCCGCGGCAGATGAGCAGGAAAAAAGCCCACAGGCCGACCGAGGACAGGGCCACGGCAAGCAGTGTGTCTCCGTCGCCGAGCGCCGGCGCGATCGCCCCGATGGTCGACATGATCAAAACCCAGTACGTCACGTTGCCGACGCACGCGCTGGCCCAGTACCCGAATGCTGCGAAGAAGCCGAGGTACTCGCCGAACCCGGCTTTGGCGTAGGCATAGACACCCGCGTCGAGATCGGGTTTGCGAACAGCGAGGGTCTGGAAGACGAAGGCGAGCATCAGCATGCCGGTACCGGCGACCGCCCAGGCGATCAGAGCACCTCCCACCCCGGTCTCCTGGGCGAAACGGCTCGGGAGCGAGAACACGCCGGCGCCCACCATCGAGCCGACGACCATCGCGGTCATGGTCGGCAACGAGAGTTTGGCAGCCGCCGGCGTCTCAGCAGGGGTGTCGGCGTTGGTCATCTCTTCTCTTCCCTACTCTGTGCGGCGTGGCGCAGGCACGGGCCGCCCTGCCGCTGAAGGTCGATCGGGGGCTCTGCCAGGGCCGGTTCGATCCTTCGCGGTCCTGAAACCGGTGATCGCGTCGGACACGCTCAGCACCGGGCCGGCGCGGCGGAAGACGCGGCACGGCGGCAACGACAGCACCGGCACGCCCGCAACGGCACCCGCGAAGGCGCCGCAGGAGCTCCACGGGACGGGCGGGGAGGTCGCCATGACCACGGGGATGACGGCATCCGCCAGGGCCGACTCACGCTCAGGATGCCGCATCTCGGTCCCCGCATCTCCTGCCACGCCACCCGGCCCAGGCCCGTCCCGCGTGTCCCGGTCCCGGTCCCGGTCCCGCACGCTACCGACCGGCTGACCTGAATGCCCGCAATGACTGACGATGAGTCAATTGTGTCGGGTGAAAGGCATGCGCCCTCCAGGCGTGGCAAAGGGCGGACACGGCAGTCTCCTGCGGCAGCGGCCGGAGACCTGCCGGCCGAGGGCTCGGACGAACCCGCGCCGGGGGTGGGCACTATCGGCCACTCCTGGGGGCCCGCGTCCGGTTCCGGCCTAATGGGTCCGACCGGGGTTGACGGCCAAATTGGTCTATGCCACTTTCTGATCGCGCGGCCCGCCACCTCACCCCCACTGCTCCGCCTGAGGTCGACCGGGCTCCCCTCCGTCGGTGCCGCGCACCGTCCCCCACCACAGGAGAGGAACCCCCATGAGCATCAGAACGACCGTCCGGCGCCCCCGGATCCGGGCGGCACTCGCCGCCGCCGTCACGACCGGGCTCGGCATCGGCGCGCTGACCGCCCTGCCGGCCGCCGCGGCGGGCGAAGCGGTCTCGGTGCAGTACCGCAACGGCGGCAGCGGCAGCTCACAGGCCTCGCCCTGGCTGAAGGTCGTCAACACCGGTGCCACGAACGTGGCGTTGAGCCAGGTGAAGGTGCGCTACTACTTCAAGGCCGACAGCGCCTCGGCCACCTACAGCTACTCCTGCGACTGGGCCGTGAAGGGCTGTGCCAACGTCACCGGCACGTTCGGCAGCATCGTCGAACCGGGCGCGGCCGCCGACCGCTACCTGGAGATCGGCTTCACCGCGGCCGCCGGCTCGCTGGCCCCCGGCGCCGACACGGGAGACCTCCAGCTGCGCTTCAACCGCACCGGCTGGCTCCCCCTCGACCAGGGCGACGACTACTCCTTCGGGCCGGCCCAGAACACGTACACGGCCTGGTCCAAGGTCACGGCGAGTGTCGGCGGGGTCCCGGTCTGGGGCACGGCACCCAGCGGCAACACCCCGAACCCGACTCCCACGCCCTCCGGCCCGACCACGCCGCCTCCGGGCGCCGCGCTGTTCGACGACTTCGACTACACCGACCACACCGACCCGGCAATCGGCGCGCACGGCTGGAACGTTCGCTCCGGCGGCGGTGGCCCGGGCGTGTCCGGTGCCACCTGGGCGCCCGAGAACGTCTCCTTCGCCAAGGAGGGCGCGAACTCGGTGATGACCCTGCGGAGCACCACCGCCGGAACGGGCGACTCCACCCGGCAGGCCGAACTCAACACCCGGGCCATGAAGTTCAAGAACGGGACCTACGCCGCCCGGGTCCGGTTCTCCGACGCCCCGGTGAGCGGCCCGGACGGCGACCACCTCGTGCAGAGCTTCTTCGCGATCAACGACCTCAAGGCCCCGATGGCCGACGACTACTCCGAGTACGACTTCGAGTACCTTCCCAACGGAGGCTGGGGCGAGCCCGCCAACATCCTCTACAGCACCTCCTGGGAGACCTACGGCCCCGACGGCTCCGTCAACCAGCACACCGAGGCCCGGGCCGGGTACGAGGGCTGGCACGACCTCGTCATGACCATTGACGACACCGCCATCGTCTACTACGTCGACGGGGTCGAGTTCGCCCGCCACGACGCGCGCTTCCTGCCGGAGCGGCCCATGGAGATCCACTTCAACCAGTGGCTGATCGACTTCACCGGCCAGGCCTCCACGGCGCCGCGTACGTACGAGGAGAAGGTCGACTACGTCCTCCACGTCAAGGACCAGGTCCTGACCCCCGCCCAGGTCAACAGCGCCGTGGCTGCCTACCGCTCGGCGGGGACCACCTTCACCGACTCGGTCCCCGCCACCCCGTGACCGCGGCTCACGGCTGATCGGCCGCCGGCTGGAGGCGGGGCACCGCCGGGTGCCCCGCCCTCCGCCCCGACCGCCGGTGCCCTCGGTGAGGTCGCCGGCCCGACTCCCAAGTGGAGCTCCGACGTCGCCGAGGGCCAGGTCATCGGATATGCGTTCTATGCTGCTGCCCAACCTGGAGCCCGAGGAGTCACGATGACGGGCAAGTACTTCTTGCTGATCTGCGACGACGTGCCCAATGCAGTGGTTCTGACCGACCCCGGACCCCATCCCGTCGAGGTCGTGAAGCTGCTTCGCCGGAGGACCGGGCTGAGCCTGTGGCACAGCAAGTCCCTCATCAGCCGCCTGCCGGCCACCATCCTCGAAGACGTACCGCAAGAGGTGGCTGAAGCCACGGTGCGCGAACTCCTCCTTCAGGGCGTCCTGCTGGTCGTTGAGGAGCCAGGTGGCGTCGGCGACCCCGGCGCGTGCGACGAACTTGCCGTACGGCGCGAAACCGTCGTGGTAGCCCGGGACGAACATCTCGTTCGACAGCCACTCTTCTTCTTCACACCGGCTGCCCGGCCGGCGGCCCCGTCGGGACGTGACCGAACGTCGAAGCCGGCAGCCGAAGCGACAAGGGAGCGGAGCGTTGTCAGACCGTTGCGCGATGCTGGGCGTGCAGGTGGTTCGAGGGGTCGCCCGCACCGGCACTGAAGGGGGCATGGTGGCAGATCAGGATGACGGCTGGGCGGGCGTGGGCTGGGAGGGCTGGCAGGACTACGAGGGCATCCGGCGGCGTCTCGATCGGGGTGCCGATCCGGAGGTGTGGGGCGGGGGACGGCCTCTGCACCGGGCCTCGGTGTTCGGCTCGCCGGAGGTCGTCGCGGAACTGGCTCGGCGCGTGACGGATGTGGACGCGTTGGCGGGCGGGACGACCGCGTTGTGGGAGGCCGTCCTGTGCCGCAGGCCGGACAATGCGCGAGCCCTCGCCGCTGCGGGGGCCGATCCCTGGCGGCCCTTGGTCGGTGGCTGGTCGCCGGGGCGGCTCAGCCTGGCCGGACCGACGCCGGACCTGTTCGTCATGCCTGAGGAAGAACGCGGGCTGACCGAGGCGGAACGCACGGCGGCGCGGGAGGGCAGGCGGCTCGTCTCGGCGCTGGGAAAGCTGTACTACGACGGCACGGGGCTGGCGTGCGTAGCCGGGATCGACGCGGGGGACGCGATACGTCGCTTGGAGGCGACGCCGGCCGAAGGCGACGGCCTGGACGAACTACTGGAGGATCCCTACGCGTACGACATGGACGACAGCTTGAGAATTATCGGCGTGACGACTGTCCCGGGCGGCTGCGTCGTCACCCAGCCGTGGGGGTACGCACCGAAGATGCCAGGCGTGCTGGCCCGGCTGTCCGTCGACACCGTCTGCTACGGCATGTACTCCAACCCCAAGAGCGGCAATCAGGGCAGCATCGCCCGCAACGGGACCATCGAAGCCTGGGACCTCCACCCGGGCGGCCCACCGCGCCCACAGGCCGGGTCCCAGGAAGTTCTGGCCTCCTACCTCTACCAATCCAGCGCGGTGGCCTACTCGTGCGCCTTCGCAGGACTGCGCCTGGCCGACGCGCGCGCCATCGTCGGGCCACCCGACATGTGGGTCGAACTGCCGCAGCGCGACTATTGGGAGCGCTGACACGAGGAGGCTGCCACGACCAGTGGCGTGGCCTCGCCGTGCGAACCGCTCAACTCGCCATTGCCTACCAGTCCGCACTCCACCTCGCGGCCATCCTCGGCCGGGCCCGCAGCTGGTCGAAGAGACGGAACCCAGTGCGGCGTGCAGGTGGGAACGAGGGCGTCCGGACGCGGGATCGGCGTGCCGGTCCTGACGGGTCGCAGGTCATGATCTGACCGGCCTCGTTTCGCGCACAGGTGCCGTCCGGGCCGGGATGGGGCTTGCTCTGGCAGTCGGTACAGGGCTGCGGCGGGATCTCCCAGGGCTTCGGCGTCGTGGGCGGGGCCGGCTCCACGGAGGGCGCCGGGCTCGCCGGAACCTCGTGAAGCCGTACGAGCGCCGGCCTCTCGCGCGGCTGCCGCTACGGGAGGACCGCATCCACAAGCGTCCGGAGCCCGAGCACCGCCAGGGCCGCCCCTGCGGCCGCTCCCGCGATCTGCACAATCACCGAGCGTCCTCGCCGACTGCCGCCCTCACCCTTGCCCCGAAACCTACGGCAAGCCGAACCCCGGCCTCCTACGGCGGACCTGGCAGGCCCCCGACTGGAACGACCACGCCTCGGTGCTGCGCCGCGTCCTCCCCCAGCTCGCGGCCGCCGTAGCCGACAGCTCATCGGAGTCCTTCCGCTACCAGGACGAGATCGGTCTCTCGCTCGCCCGCGGCCGCTGGCAGGAATGGCCCCGGGAACAGGCCGCAGCGGTGCGGGAGTTCCTGCGCGCCTTCTGGGCACGCAGCCTCGTCGCTGCCGGGGTCCTCCGGCTCGCGCCGCGCCGCAGTGAGCACGTGGTGTGTGCCGGAGGGGGGAAAGTACTGGGCGCCGGTGAGATCGGCTTCCGCGTGGAGTCCGGGCGGTGGGCGGTCGATGAGGTCAGCAACCAGTCGACCGGCTACTGCCCGGGCGTCAGCTCGTGGCCGGCTGTCGCGGCGGCCCCGGCGACCGCAGAGAGCGCCGGAGCCGCCGCGTTCAGCCGGCTGCGGCCAGGTGGCGGACGAGGTGGGCCGATACCTGCGGGATCTCGCCGTACTCGTGGTCGCCGTCGTCGGCCGGGAGCTGGTGGATCACGGCGGCCAGGCGCGGGGGAAGCCGTACGTCGAGGCCGAACCGGCAGCGGCTGATGATCTCGTCGCGCACCTGGGCGGGCAGCAGTTCGTACGGTGAGTCCAGGATCCGCTGGGAAGGGCGGGGCGCGGCGCCCAGCGATTCGGCCTCGCGGCGCCAGACCTCCGCGTCCAGGACCTCCCCGAGGCTGCGGTGCAGCATGCTGAGGCAGGAGGCGGAGGTGTAGTTGCCGCCGCCGGCCGCGAACTTCCACCAGAACTCGGCGCCGTCGCGGTGTCCGACGGTATAGAGGAGCGCGCCGAGGACCAGCGCGCCTTCGGGGTGGATACGCCGGTCGTTGATGAGCAGGTCCAGCGAGGGCGCCGCCGTCGGCACGGCGAGGATCATGGCGGTGACCAGGTCGAGTTCGTGGCCGGCCTGCTCGTGGTCGGCGGACATCGGCGCGGGGGCGGCCGCCAGCCGCTCCCAGGCCGAGCCCGCATTCGCCGCGTACTCGCCGTACGGCGGGCCGGCCGCCGCGGGCTGCGCGGGGTCGCCCCGCAGCAGGCGGTCCTGTCCGGTGGTCACCGCTGCCCTCCCCGCCGGCCACCGAGCGCGACGGCGAGCCGGTCCAGGGCCTGTGTGGCGGTGGAGCGGACGTTCGCCTCCGTCATCCCGAGGTAGTCCGCGATCACGCTGTCCGGCAGGTCGACCAGGTACCGCAGCACCACCACGTCGTGCCGGCGCTCGGACAGTCGCCGGATCGCCGCGTACAGCTCCTCGTGACTCCCCTGGGCCTCCACGAGGTCCAGGGTGCGCGCCGCCGAGCGCCGCACCGCCACCACCCACCCTGGGACGGTGGCGGGTCGGGGCCGGTACTCGGCTCTGATCATCGCCTCCGCCAGGGCCGCGCCGATCTCCTCCTTCAGCAGCGTCCAGGCGTGGAAAGCCGGTACCTGCTGGCGCAGGATCCAGGCCCACCGCTGCCACATCCGGTCCTTGGCGCGCTCGACAACGCGCCGGGCCTCGTCTTCGTCACCCAGGCGGGCCCGGGCGATCCCGCTCCAGGCCCGCTCGTGCGTGTCGCAGAACGCGTCGAACGTCAGGAGGCGGCTGCTCCGCCGCACCGCCCAGTCGCTCTCGTTCACGTTCCATTCCTCCCTGACGGCCACCCCGTTGGGTACCCGACCGACTGTAGGCCACCCTCGACCGACCGGCCGGCCCGGGCGTCTGGCGCGCCTGCTCACGTCGAGAACTTCCGCCCCCGACAGGAACATTGGAGCGCACGGCGCGCCCCCATGTTCAGCGGGGCGAGAGAATTCACTATCAGACATAAGAAGTGATGAACAATCAAATGACCTGTCCCATAGAGAAACACGGCCAGTCGGAATATGATCCTTTGCGGTCACTCCCCGGTGCGCTCGATTCACCCACCGTTCCGACCCGCGATTGCCGGGACGCGGGCCCGGGCATAGTGGGAGGGGCCGCGCCAGGGCCCCGCGCCGTGGGTGGTGCGGGTCGTCGCTCCGCCCTGTCGTAGGAGCTGGACGCCTATGAACCAGGGGGAACAGATGGCCGACGAAAGCACAGACGCCCGATCCGGCACCGAACCCGACGTGGCGGTCGAACTCGACATCCACGTGGCGCACTCCGCCCGGATGTACGACTACTACCTGGGCGGCACCACCAACTTCCCCGCCGACCGGGAGGCCGCGGGCCGGGCCCTGGCCGTCTTCCCACAGGCACCGGCCGCCGCACGCGCCAACCGCGGCTTCATGCACCGCACCACCCGCCACCTCGCCCGGGCCGGCATCCGCCAGTTCCTCGACATCGGCACCGGCATCCCCACCTCGCCGAACCTGCACGAGGTCGCCCAGCAGATCACCCCCGAGGCACGGGTCGTCTTCGCCGACAACGATCCCATCGTCCTCATCCACGCCGTCGCACTGCTGCGAGGCACCTCCCAGGGACTGACGACCTACGTCCAGGCCGACGTGCACGAGCCCGACACCGTGATCAGCGCCGCCCGGAAGGTCCTCGACTTCACCCAGCCGATCGCGCTGAGCATGAACGCCCTGCTGCACTTCGTCCCGGACGAAGCACACCGGATCACCGAACAGCTCAAATCCCAACTTCCCTCCGGCAGCGCCCTGGTGATCAGCCACCTCACGGCCGACTTCGCGCCGCAGGAGACCGCGCGCCTCATTCAGGTCTACCGAACCGCCGGCACCCCGGTAGCGGCACTGCGCCGCGAGGAGTTCGGGGAGTTGTTCACCGGCTGGACCGTACTCGACCCCGGCATCGTCTCCACACCCCGCTGGCGCCCCGACCACACCCACGACTCCGCCACCGCCCACAACTCCGCCCCCGTCACCGACGCCGAGGCGTCCTGCTACGGTGCCGTCGCCATCCGGCCGTGAACCGGACCCTCACCGCCGCTCTGACAGCCCAACGCCCCCTGCGTTGAAGGCGCGTCCGACGACGCCGATGCCGATCGAGGCTTCAGACCAGAGCCCTGAAGCCTCGACCAGCGGCACCCGCCCCCTCCGGTCAGCGGGGGGCCAGGCCCTCCAGCATCTCCGGCAGCTCCCGGCTGTGGATGACCCCGAGGCTCTTCGTCGCGCGCGTGAGTGCGACATAGAGGTCGTTCACGCCGCGGGCGTGCGCCGCGAGTATCTCCGCGGGCTCCACCACGAGGACCGCGTCGAACTCGAGCCCCTTGGCCTGGGCCGCCGTCATCAGCACGACGGGCGAGTCCAGCGCCGAAGGACCGTCGATGACGGTGACGCCGTCCAACCCGGCCAGCCCGTTGATCAGTTCGGCCGGCCATGCCGGGGCGTGGATGATCGCCATCCGGCCGCCGTCCAGCGCCGCGATCTCCTTCTCGACGGCGGTGCGCAGCGCCCGTCCCCGGTCGGCTTCGGGGATCCGGAGGCTCCACGGACGGGTCCCGCCGCTGCGCACCGCGCTGGGGGCGGTGCGTGCCGGGTCGGCCGCCCGCAGGACGCCCTCGGTGACCCGCATGATCTCGGCCGGGGTCCGGTAGTTGATGGTGAGCTCCACCGTGCGCCAGCGTCCCGCCGTGTACTCGTCGAGCGCCTCACTCCAGGAGCTCAGCCCGGCCGGCGCGCCGGTCTGCGCCAGGTCGCCCACAATCGTCATGGAGCGGCCGGGGCAGCGGCGGGTCAGCAGCCGCCAGGCCATCGGGGAGAGTTCCTGCGCCTCGTCCACGATCACGTGCCCGAAGCCCCAGGTCCGGTCCTCGGCCGCGCGCTCGGCCAGGGGACGGAACTCCCCCTCGCCGCGGTACTGGCGCGTCAGCATCTCCGCGTCGATCTCGGCCAGCCCGGCGCCGAAGTCCTCGAGGACGACCTTGGCGAATTCCAGCTCCTCGGCCCCGGCGGCGGCATCGGCCCGGCGGGAGACGGCGCTGCCGGGCAGCGGGCCGAGCAGTTCGGCGGCCTCGTCGAGCAGCGGCACGTCGTCGGTGGTCCAGGGGGCGGCCTCCTGGTCCGGGCCCGGGTGTTCACGCAGCAGTGCGGCGCGTTCGGCCTCGGAGAAGTCCGGCATGGCCCTCGCCAGCAGCTCCGGGGAGCCGAACAGCGCGGTGAGCAACCGCTCCGGGGAGAGCAGCGGCCACAGCTTCTCGGCCAGGTCCTGGAAGTCACGCTCGACGACGAGCGCGTCGGCGAGGTCCACCACGTCGTCCAGGTCCATGGACCCGCCCCGGTCCCTGGCGATCCGCAGGGCCAGCTCCGAGGAGAGCCGCTCGACCAGGGCCGCTCGGGCCGCGTTGTGGGGTTCGCCGGTCCTGTGCGCGGCGGCGTGGGCCCGCTCGCAGAGGGCCCGACCGATCACGAGCTCCTCCTGGTGGGGCGAGCTTCGGCCCACGGTGATGGTCCATGACTCCTCCGGCAGCTGCCGGAGGCCGTCCAGCGCGGCGGCGAGTACCCCGGCCATCCGTGCGTCGCCCTTGACGGCGGCCGCCTCGGGCGTCTCCGTGTCGGTCCCGGTCACGCCCGGGTAGAGCGCGCCGATGCTGCTCAGTACGACCTCGCTCTCGCCGAGCGCGGGGAGTACCTGGTCGATGTAGCGCAGGAACGTCGTGTTCGGCCCGATGACCAGCACACCGCGCCTGGCCAGCCGGTCGCGGTGGGTGTAGAGCAGGTACGCGGCGCGGTGCAGGGCGACCACGGTCTTGCCGGTCCCCGGACCGCCCTGCACCACCAGGACGCCGCCGAGCTCGGAGCGGATGACCCGGTCCTGTTCGGCCTGGATGGTGGAGACGATGTCGCCCATCCGCCCGGTCCTGGCCGCCGTCAGTGAGGCGAGCAGGGCGGTCTCCCCACTGAGCTCGGCGCTGTCCCGGTCCTCCAGGGCACTCACGCCGAAGGCGTCGTCGTCGAAGCCGACGACCGTCCGGCCCTTGCTCCGCAGGTGCCGTCGCCCCACCACACCGCCGGGCACGGCTGGCGTCGCCCGGTAGAACGGCTCCGCGGCCGACGCCCGCCAGTCGGTCAGGAGCGGCTCGTGGTCGTCGTCCGCCAGGGCGATCCGGCCGATGTACCGCCGCTCGCCGTCGGCGCTTTCGATCCGGCCGAAGCAGAGCCCGTACTCGGCGGCGTACAGTTCCGACAGTCGGCGGGTGTGGTGGATCTCCAGCGTGTCCCGCTCCATCCGGGACTGGAAGGTTCCGCCCTTGTCCTGGAGATGGATCTCGCGCAGCCGAGCCGTCGCGAGTTCGCGCTGGGCTTCGAGGCGGTCGTACAGCTCACCGACGTATTCGTTCTCCGCTCGCAGCTCTCCGGTCCGCCGGTCGTCGGAGGGCTGAGCGCCGTCACCGCCCGGATTCGTCCCGTTTCCGGCTCCGGCGCTGACCACTGAATTGAGTTCGGACGAGGACGAGGACGATGCCGATGACGCGGGGACCAAGGCTTGCTCCATTGACTCAGGACCCTCAATTGATCGAGCAATTGAGAGTGGCGGCGGAATCTCCGCTATTCACAGCACAAAAAACTGGGTCCAGGACCTGCGCGCACGCGACAGACCGGACCGGGCCCGCTCAGAACTCCTCACAGAATGGCCCTGGAAGCCAGGGCCGTTGCTCGCCGGTGAGTACGGCGCCGGAAACCTTCCGTAGCTCGACGATTCTGCAGCACGACCCGGGCCTTGCCGCAAGCCCCCCGGTGCGCTATAAGTTGGGAGTGGAAAGGAGTGGGTACTCCCCTTTCCCATTCATCGTCCGATATGAACGGACAAGCCCTCCGCCGACCAGATCCTTCCATGCCGGGGCCTCCGCTGCGAGCCCGTTCGACGGCCGCCGATTCGGCGGCCCCGACGGCCTGTCCCACTTCCCGGCCGTCCGGGCGGGGGGCGGGGCGCGGGCCGGGGTAAGGCCCGCCTAGGCTGTGTCCCGAAGCAAAACGGGCGAACCGGACCCCTCCGGGGGACCGCGAGGACGGAAAGCAGGACCCGCCGATGGGCGACGGAATGTCAGGCATGCACCACCACGGCGGGATGACACAGCTGGGCCCGTTCTCCCTCTCCAACGTCTGGACCTGGTCCCCCGACTGGGTGTTCCTGATCGGCAGCCTGGTCGCGCTGGCGCTGTACGCGACCGGCGTGGTGCGGCTGTACCGGCGCGGCGACCGCTGGCCGATCGGCCGGAGCATCGGCTGGGCGGCGGGCGTCGGCACGGTGATCCTGGTCACCTGTACCGGGCTGAACGACTACGGCATGGCGCTGTTCAGCGCGCACATGATGCAGCACATGGTGCTCTCCATGCTGTCGCCGATCCTGTTGCTGCTCGGCGCGCCGATCACACTGGCGCTGCGCGCGCTGCGCCCGGCCGGCAAGGGCCGGCCACGCGGGCCGCGCGAGCTGCTGGTGGCGCTGCTGCACAGCACCTACGTCCGGGTGATCTCGCACCCGGCGTTCACCATCCCGCTGTTCATCGCGAGCCTGTACGGGGTCTACTTCACCCCGTTGTTCGACTTCCTGATGCAGTACCGGCTCGGGCACATCTTCATGATGGTGCACTTCCTGGCCACCGGACTGGCGTTCTTCTGGCCGATCATGGGCGTGGACCCGGGCCCGCACCGGCCCGGCCATGTGATGCGGATCATCGAACTGTTCATGGGCATGCCGTTCCACGCCTTCTTCGGCGTGGCGGTGATGATGGCCAGCCACCCGCTGGTGACCACCTTCACCGAGGCGGGCGCACCACCCGGCACCGACCTGCTGGAGGACCAGAAGCTGGCCGGCGGTATCACCTGGGCGTTCGGCGAGATCCCGACCGCGATCGTGCTGATCGCGCTGGTCTACCAGTGGATGGGCTCCGAGCAGCGCCAGGCCCGGCGCCGGGACCGTGCCGAGGACCGCAACGGCGACGCCGAGCTGACGGCGTACAACGCCTACCTGGCCTCGCTGGACAAGCGGAGCCAGCGCCCGGCCCCGGCGGCCGACGCCGGCTGACCGGCCCTCCCCGCCGCAGGCACCGCGGAACCCCCGCCCGATCCGGGCGGGGGTTCCGTCGTTTCCGGGGCCCGGCCCCTCCCGCGGCTGCCTGCGGGCTCAGACCGGACCGCCTCCGGCGGCTTCCTGCTCCCCCGCCGGACCCGCCGGACCCATCGGACCCGCCGGACCCGCCGGACCCGCCGGACCCGCCGGACCCGTCCTAGGATCCGGAACATGCAAGCGCTTCTCATGGCCGCCCTGCTCGCCGTGGTCCTGCTGTCCCGGATCCACGAGCCGAGACGGTTCGGCAACGGGGTGCTGATCGGGCTGATCGGGGTGTGCGTCGCGCTGGGGACGGTGAGCCTGGTCGGGCACGTCTCCGCCCCGGCGGGGCGCGCCGTCACGGCCGGGGCGGCCTCCGCGGTCTGGCTGAGCGGGCTGGTGACGGCCGGGCTGCTGGTGGCCAACGGGGTCACCATGGTCCGCCGCGAGGGCACCCGTCCGGCGAGCCTGCTGGCGCTGCTCACCGGCGCGGCCGTGCTCGCGCTGCTGGGGCTGCTGCTCTCCGCCACCTACCTCGACGTCCGCGCGCTGCGGGCGGCGGCCGGGGCCGCCCTGCTGATCGGCGGGTACGCGGCGTTCCTGCTGCTCTGCTTCCTCGGCTACACGCTGCTGTACCGGCGGGTGGTGGTCCGCCCCGGCTACGACTACCTGGTCGTCCTGGGCGCCGGGCTGGACGGCTGCGAGGTGCCGCCGCTGCTGGCGGCCCGCCTGGACCGCGCGCTGGAGCTCTACCGCGCCGCGGAGGCGGCCGGGCGGCCGCCCCTGGTGCTCGTCACCGGCGGCAAGGGCCCGGACGAGGGCTGCACCGAGGCCTCGGCGATGGCCGACTACCTGGTGGCCCGCGGCTGCCCGGCCGAACGGATCCGGCGGGAGGACCGGGCGACCAGCACCACCGAGAACTTCGCGTTCGGCCGGGAGCTCATGGAGCGCGAGCACCCCGGCTACCGCTGCACCGTCGTCACCAGCAGCTTCCATGTGCTGCGCTCGGCCGTCACGGCCCACCGGGCCGCCGTCCCGGGCCATGTCGTCGGCGCGCCGACCGCCGGGTACTACTGGCCCAGTGCCGCGCTGCGCGAGGCGGTCGCGACGGCCGCGCTGTATCCGCGGGTCAACGCCGCGGTCTGCCTGGTGCTCGCCGCGGCCGGAGCGGTGACCGGCTGGCGGTGGTGACCGGCCCGCCGCTGACGCGGAGAGGTCCCCGGGTCGTGGACCCGGGGACCTCCCTGTTCAGCTCGTCGACGGTCAGCCGAGGTTGGCCAGCGCCTCGTTGAAGGTCTTCGACGGACGCATCACGGCCGCGGCCTTGGCGGCGTCGGGCTGGTAGTAACCGCCGATGTCGACCGGCGAGCCCTGGACGGCGATCAGCTCCTCGACGATGACCGCCTCCTGGTCGGCCAGCGTCTTGGCGAGACCGGCGAACGCTTCGGCCAGCGCGGCGTCGGCGGTCTGCTGCGCCAGCTCCTGGGCCCAGTACAGGGCCAGGTAGAAGTGGCTGCCGCGGTTGTCGATGCCACCGAGGCGGCGGCTCGGCGACTTGTCCTCGTTGAGGAAGGTGCCGGTGGCGCGGTCGAGGGTGTCGGCCAGCACCTTGGCGCGGGGGTTGTCGGTGGTCTGGGCCAGGTGCTCGAAGCTGACCGCGAGGGCGAGGAACTCGCCCAGGCTGTCCCAGCGCAGGTAGTTCTCCTTGACCAGCTGCTGGACGTGCTTCGGGGCGGAGCCGCCGGCACCGGTCTCGAACAGGCCGCCGCCGTTCATCAGCGGGACGACCGACAGCATCTTGGCGCTGGTGCCCAGCTCCAGGATCGGGAACAGGTCGGTCAGGTAGTCACGCAGCACGTTGCCGGTGACCGAGATGGTGTCCTCACCGCGGCGGATGCGCTCCAGCGAGAACTTGGTGGCCTCGACCGGGGACTTGATCTCGATCTGCAGGCCGGCGGTGTCGTGCTCCGGCAGGTAGGTCTTGACCTTCTCGATCAGGACGGCGTCGTGCGCGCGGGTCTCGTCCAGCCAGAAGACGGCCGGGTTGCCGGTGGCGCGGGCGCGGGAGACCGCCAGCTTGACCCAGTCCTGGATCGGCAGGTCCTTGGTCTGGCAGGCACGGAAGATGTCGCCGGGCCGGACGGCCTGCTCCAGCACCACGTTGCCCTCGGTGTCGACCAGCCGGACGGTGCCGGCGGTGGCGATCTCGAAGGTCTTGTCGTGGCTGCCGTACTCCTCGGCCTTCTGCGCCATCAGGCCGACGTTCGGCACCGAGCCGATGGTCGCCGGGTCCAGGGCGCCGTGGGCGCGGCAGTCGTCGATGACGGCCTGGTACACGCCGGAGTAGCTGCTGTCCGGCAGGACGGCCAGGGTGTCGGCCTCCTTGCCGTCCGGGCCCCACATGTGGCCGGAGGTGCGGATCATGGCCGGCATCGAGGCGTCGACGATGACGTCGGACGGCACGTGCAGGTTGGTGATGCCACGGTCCGAGTCGACCATGGCCAGGGCCGGGCCCTCGGCCAGCTCGGCGTCGAACGAGGCCTTGATCTCGGCGCCGTTCGGGAGCGCGTCCAGGCCCTTGAGGATGGCGCCGAGGCCGTCGTTCGGGCTCAGGCCGGCGGCGGCGAGCGCCTCGCCGTACTGGGCGAAGGTCTTCGGGAAGAAGACGCGGACCACGTGGCCGAAGACGATCGGGTCGGAGACCTTCATCATGGTGGCCTTGAGGTGCACCGAGAACAGCACGCCCTCGGCCTTGGCCCGGGCGATCTGGGCGGCCAGGAACTCGTTCAGGGCGGCGGCGCGCAGCACCGAGGCGTCCACGACCTCGCCCGCGAGCACCGGCACCGACGGGCGCAGCACGGTGGTGGCGCCGTCCTCGGCCACCAGCTCGATGCGCAGCGAGCCGTCCGCGGCGATCACGGCGGACTTCTCGGTGGAGCGGAAGTCGTCGGCGCCCATGGTGGCGACGTTGGTCTTGGAGTCGGCCGTCCAGGCGCCCATGCGGTGCGGGTGCGCCTTGGCGTAGTTCTTGACCGAGGCGGGGGCGCGGCGGTCGGAGTTGCCCTCACGCAGGACGGGGTTGACGGCGCTGCCCTTGACCTTGTCGTAACGGGCGCGGACGTCCTTGTCCTCGTCGGTCTGCGGGTCGTCCGGGTAATCCGGCAGCGCGTAGCCCTGCTGCTGCAGCTCGGCGACGGCCGCCTTCAGCTGCGGGATGGAAGCCGAGATGTTCGGCAGCTTGATGATGTTGGCGCCCGGGGTCTTGGCGAGTTCGCCCAGCTCGGCGAGGGCGTCCTCGATCCGCTGGCCCTCCTCGAGACGCTCCGGGAAGCTCGCGATGATCCGCCCGGCCAGGGAGATGTCGCGAGTCTCCACCTGTACGCCGGCCGTCGAGGCGTAGGCCTGGACCACGGGCAGGAACGAATACGTTGCCAGGGCAGGCGCCTCGTCGGTGTGCGTATAGATGATGGTCGAGTCAGTCATCGGTACTCCGCTTCACGTCTCCAACGTCTTGATGTCAAGATATCTCGTGATTGCCCCTTCGCTCCACCTCCCCCCGCTCCGGAGCGCACGCCGGGCGCCCGGTGGGCTCGTCGGGAGTCAGCTCCACCGTCGTCCCGGGGCGGGCCCGGGGCAAACGGAGCACCGCCGGAACCGGCCCAAGACCTAGGACTGTCCGGCCAGGCGCCGGTCGAACTCGGCGGTGTCGGACACGAACCAGAGCTGGCGGCCGCCGTTGCTCTCGCGGACGAAGTCCCGCAGGGCGCCGCTGGCGGCGGTGTGCCGGGAGATGTCGCCGACGACGGCCAGGCCCAGGCGGTAGTTGGCGAACTTCTGGACGATCCCGCCGGCGATCCGGGTGCTCAGCCGGAAGAAGTCGTCCTCGAGGCGGGCCACCGGGACGACGACCCAGGTGGCGCCCTGCCCGAAGGCGTCGCCGATCACGTCGGTCGCGTCGCGCTCGTCGCGCAGCGGCGGGCCGTCGGCGGGCAGCCACAGGACGGTGGCGGTGGGCTCAGACATGGCGGTTCTCCCCGATCAGCGCGTTGACGATGGCGAGCAGCTCCGCGGTGTCGGCGAGCCCGCCCAGAATGATCACCTTGAGCGCCGACCGCTCCTCGTGGTGGACGGTCTCGACGAACAGCCGGCCGCCGGCCGCCCGGGGGCCGGCGATCGCGGCCATGACCGTGTTGCTCAGGCGCGCGGCCTCCTCGACGCCGACGCCGTCGATCCGGACGACCGTGGACGCCTCGGCGTGCCGCCGCTCCGGCTCGGGGGCCGGGGCCGGGGTGCCGGTGAACGCCTCCAGGTCGGAGCGGGTGATCCGGTACTGCTTGCCGATCCGCGTCGCCTTCAGCCGACCGTCCCGGACGTAGCCGCGGACGGTGCGGACGTGCAGGCCCAGCAGTTCGGCCACCTGTTCCACCGAGTAGTACTGCGACACCGACCGCCACTCCCTTCCCATTTCCCTATGCTTACGCAAACTACCATTCGGATGGTCCTTATAGGTAACGATAGTGACGGTTCACGGGCAGGCCGCCGGGCCGAACGTCAAGAGTCCGTCAACGCCGCGTCAGGACGGGCGCCGCCGGGCGGAACGCGGCCTAGCGTCGAGGAAGCAGTTCCGGCAGGCCCCTCCACCACTCGGGAGCACCCGCATGGCCCGCGTCGTCTGGCACGTCCCGGTCACCGTCACCGGACGCACCACCGTCCTCCGCCTCTTCCGCCTGCGCGACGGCCGCCGCCGCGCGGTCGGCTTCAGCTCCGCCGAGGCGCCGGCCGCCCTCCTCGGGCCGGCCCGGTCCGCCACCGAACCCGGTGAACCGGCCCTGCGCGGGCTGACCACCCCGCTCGGCGTCGACACGCTGGTGCTCGACCCCCGACTGGTGGCGCCGCCGGTCGCCGGCACCGCCGCCCGTCCGACACCCGCCGCGGCCGCACAGCTCCAGCACCGGTGACGGCTCTCCAGCTGCTCCCCGGAGACCGGCAGCCCGAACGGGCCAGGACACTGCATGCCCTGGCCCGGATCCGCTTCGGCCCGGTGCCGCTCGACTTCGACCGGCTCGCCGCCGAGTTCCCCGCCGTCCAGAGCGGTCTCGCCCTCGCCGGCGAGGCCGACCTGGAGCTCCGTCTCGCCTGCACCGGCCCCGAGGAGTTACGCGCCATCTCCACCGCGCTGCTCCGCGCGGGCGCCGCACGCGTCAGGATCGACCTCGTCCTGCGCGCGCTGGCGCCCGCCGCGCCCGCGCTGCGGTCACTGCCCGCGCCCGCCCGGAGCCGCTGACCGGGGAACCCGGTCCGCCCGCCGCCCCCGAGGGTGCGACGGGCGGACCGGCCCGGGGCCGCTCAGCCGGACTCGCGGGCGAGGGCGGCGACGGCGGTGAGCAGCAGGGCGGAGCCGGCCAGGAGCGCGGGGGTCACCTCCTCGTCGAAGAGGGCGGTCGCGATCAGCGCCGCCGTGGCGGGTTCGAGCAGGACGAGGACCGAGGCGGTGGCGCCGGGGACGACGGTGAGACCGGCGAAGTACCAGCGGTAGGCGAGCAGGGTCGGCACCGTGCCGAGGAAGAGCAGGGCGCCGGCCGTCAGGGCGAGGTCGCCCGCGGTGGGCAGGACACCGGCGGCCGCGGCCGCCGGCAGCAGGCAGAGCGTGCCGGTCGCGAACGCGCCCGCCGTGGCCCCCGTCGAGCCGCCGCCGCGCGCCCAGAGGGTCAGTCCGCTCTGCACCGCGCCCGCCAGCACGGCGAGCGCGACACCGAGCGCCGGGCGCGGGCCGGCCGCCGGGGCGGCGACCAGCAGCGCCAGCCCGGCCAGTGCCAGGGCGATCGCGGACACCGCCCGTACGGTGAGGCGCTCGCCGAGCAGCAGATGGGCGCCCAGGCTGGTCAGGACGGGCCCCGCGCCGATGGTGATCAGGGTGCCCAGCCCGAGGCCCGCGTACTGCACCGAGCCGAAGTAGGCGGCCTGGCTGACGGCCAGCCCGAGCCCGGTGAGGACGGCGGCCCCGCGCCGGCCGGGCGTGGCGCGGCGCCGGCCGGACGGCAGGAGGGTCAGACAGGCGGCGGCAACGGCCAGGCGCCAGAAGCAGACGGACACCGGGCCCAGTCCGCTGGTGCGCAGCAGCAGCGCCGCCGCCGCTCCGCCCACGCCCCAGGCGACCGCGGCGGCCGAGATGGACAACAGGCCGCGCCGGAACGGCACGGCGGTGTGCGAGGTCATGCGTCGGTTCTCCACGATGAGATGCCGGATGAGGTCCGCGGGTGGTGCGGGCGGCAGCTATCGACCCGGTGGCGGCAGGGCCGCCGGGCAGGGAGTCGTGGAGTGTGCCGCCCGCTATCGGACGGGCGGCGGCAGGATCACAGGACGCATACGGGTCAGGGTACGCGGCCGGGCCGTCGACGACGGCCCGGGCCCGGGCCGCCCGCGGCCTTCTCATCGTTCGCTTGCGCAACGTACGGTCGGGCCGGGACATGGTGGAGGTCGGCCTCCGCCCCCGGGCGGAGGAGAGCAGCGGCGTGGACCACCTGACATACGACGAGGTCAAGGCGGCCGGGGAGCGGATCGCGGGCCGGGTACGGCCGGTGGCGGTGGCGCCGGGGGACGACGGCGGACGGGTCTGGCTGGCGCTGGAGTTCCTGCAGCACACCGGGAGCTTCAAGGCGCGCGGGGCGCAGAACTTCCTGCTGGCGCACGCCGAGGCGGGCGGCCTGCCGGCGGCCGGGGTGACCATCGCGTCGGGCGGGAACGCGGGGCTGGCCTGCGCCTGGGCGGCGCGTGAACTCGGCGTGCGGGCCACGGTGTTCCTGCCGGAGACGGCACCGGCGGTGAAGCTGGCCCGGCTGCGCTCGTACGGTGCCGAGGTGCGGCTCGCGGGCTCCGAGTACGCGGAGGCGCTGGCCGCCTGCGCGGAGTTCGCGGCGGAGAGCGGCGCGCTGACCTCGCACGCGTACGACCACCCGCTGATCGCGGCCGGGGCGGGCACCGTCCTGGAGGAGATCCGGGCCCAACTGCCGGGCCTGGACACGGTGGTGGTGTCGGTGGGTGGCGGCGGGCTGTTCGCGGGCGTGGCGGCCGCCGCCCGGGAGCACGGCGTCCGGGTGGTGGCGGTGGAGCCGGAGCGCAGCCGGGCGCTGAACGCGGCGCTGGCGGCGGGTCACCCGGTGGACGTCACGGTGGATTCGGTCGCCGCCGACGCGCTGGGGGCCCGCCGGGCCACCGCGCTCGCCGTGCACGCCGCCCAGCACGACGGTGTGCGTTCGGTGCTGGTCCCGGACACCGCCATCGTCCGGGCCCGGCAGGAGCTGTGGGACGAGCGCCGGATCGCGGTGGAGTACGCGGCCGCCACCGCCCTCGCCGCCGTGGAGGCGGGGGAGGCCGCGGAGGGCGAGCGGGTCGCCGTGCTGCTCTGCGGCGCCAACACCGACCCGTCGGACCTGGCGGCAACCCGCTAGCGGGCGGAGGAAGTTCGTACCCGCCCGCCCCTGGAAGGCGCCGCATCACCATGCGGCGCCTTCCATTTCCATAAGCGCGTCGGCCGTTCACAATGCCACCCTCGGGGGCATTCTCAATTCCCGCTCAAATCCCCGGACCTACTGATCGGTCACGTAACGAGTCCGCGACCGCACCACCCCCTACCAGCGCGTATATCCAGAAAAGTACGTAAACATTCAGTAACGGAATCTGTGCAGGCGCCTCTGCATGCGCCTACTGTGTGGCAACTCTCCTTGCTCCGACCACCGGGGCCCCCACACACAGAGAGACGACGAATGGTTTCCCTCAACCAGCTGTCCTCGCCGGGCACGGGCACCGGCTCCGATTCCCCCACCGGAGCCCCCAGTCCCTCCCACCGCTCGTTGCGCCGCGAGGTCGGCCTGATCGGCCTGCTATGGGCTTCGGTCGGCTCCATCATCGGCTCCGGCTGGCTGTTCGGCGCCAAGAACGCCGTCGTGGTGGCGGGCCCGGCGGCTGTCGTCTCCTGGGGCATCGGCGCGGTCGCGATCGTCCTGCTCGCGCTGGTGCACGCCGAGCTCGGCGGGCTCTTCCCGGTCTCCGGCGGCACCGCGCGCTACCCGCACTACGCCTTCGGCGGCCTGGCCGGCATGTCGTTCGGCTGGTTCACCTGGCTGCAGGCCGCGACGGTGGCGCCGATCGAGGTCGAGGCGATGATCGGCTACGCCGGGCACTGGGAGATCGCGCGGAGCCTGCTCAACGACAACGGTACGCTCACCGCGAGCGGTTTCGTGGTGGCGACCTTCCTGATGGCGATCTTCGTCGCCGTCAACTTCCTCGGCGTGCGGGTGCTGGCCCACACCAACAGCGTCGCGACCTGGCTGAAGATCTTCGTCCCGCTGTTCGCCATCTTCGTGCTCGCCGTGACCAACTTCCACGGCTCCAACTTCACCTCGCACGGCTTCGCGCCGTTCGGCGTCAAGGGCGTGCTGGCCGCGATCAGCTCCAGCGGTGTGATCTTCGCCCTGCTCGGCTTCGAGCAGGCGATCCAGATCTCCGGTGAGAGCCGCAACCCCAAGCGCGACATCCCCCGCGCGGTGCTCGGCTCGGTGGCCGTCGGCACCCTGATCTACACCCTGCTCCAGGTCGTCTTCATCGGCGCGCTGCCCGCCACCTCCTTCGCGGGCGGCTGGGGCAACCTCGACTTCCCCGGCATCGAGGGCCCGTTCGCCGGCCTCGCCACCCTGATCGGCCTCGGCTGGCTCGCCTGGGTGCTCTACTTCGACGCCATCGTCTCCCCCGGCGGCACCGGCCTGATCTACACCACCTCGACCTCCCGGATCTCGCTCGGCCTGAGCAAGAACGGCTACGCGCCGCAGCTCTTCGAGCGGCTGGACAAGCGCGGGGTGCCGTGGTTCGGGCTGATCACCTCCTTCGTCACCGGGGTGATCTGCTTCCTGCCCTTCCCCAGCTGGCAGGAGCTGGTCGGCTTCATCACCTCCGCCAGCGTGCTGATGTACGCCGGTGCCCCGCTGGCCTTCGGCGCGCTGCGGCGCCGGCTGCCCGAGCGTGAGCGCTCCTACCGGCTGCCGCTGGGCGGGCTGATCTCCCCGGCCGCGTTCGTGGTCTCCAGCCTGATCATCTACTGGTCCGGCTGGCACACCCTGTCCCGCCTGGGCGTCGCGATCCTGATCGGCTACGCCCTGCTCGGCGGCTACGCCGCGTACGCGATCCGCAAGGGCCTGCCGAACGCGCCCCGGCTGGAGTGGCGCGCCGCCCAGTGGCTGCCGGTCTACCTGGTCGGCCTCGGGATCATCTCCTGGCAGGGCGGCTTCGGCGACGGCCTGGGCAACCTGCCGATGTGGTGGGACATCGCCGTGGTCGCCGTCTTCTCGCTCGTGGTCTACTTCTGGGCGATCCGGGTCGCCCTGCCCACCGACGCGATCGAGCGCAACATCGAGGACGTCGAGGTGGTCGACGAGGGCGGCCACTGACCCTCCGCGCCACCCGCGTGTGGGCCCGCCGATCCGGCGGGCCCACACGTCGTCCGGGGCACGTCCGACGGCTCCCGCCCTACAGCTTCAGCACCGCCCGCAGCGCCGCCGCCACGGCCGCCTCCGGATCGTCCACGGCCCCCTCCGAGCGCCAGGCGACGAAGCCGTCCGGGCGGACCAGCACCGCGCCGTCCCGCCGGACACCGTGCAGCTCGGCGAAGTCCGCGCCCGGCTCGGGCGCCAGGTCGTCCTCCGCGCCGGTGCCGATCCGGTAGCCGTCCAGCGGCACGGCCAGCCGGTCGGCGGCCCGCCGGGCGCCCTCCTGCCAGGCCGTCCCCTCGGGGCCGGTGAGCAGCACCATCGTCTGCTCGTACAGGTCCAGGGTGGAGAGCCGGACCCCGGCCCGCAGCAGCCACTGGTGCGGCGCCCGGCTGCCGGGCTCGCCCGCCGACTCGAACCGCTCCGGCACCACCGCACCGGCCGGGTCCGCCCCCGCCACCGCGCCCACCGGGTAGCGGTAGCCGAGCGCCACCGCCAGCACCCCGGCCTGCCGGCCGGCCCCCGGGACCACCGAGTACCCGGGGTGGCTGTGCTCGGCGGACCGGGCCGAGGCCCGCGCGCTGGTGACCTCGGCGACCGGGCGGCGCTCCTGACCGTACGTCTCCAGCAGCTCCGGGCCGGCCCAGCCGCAGAGCACCGCGGCCAGCTTCCAGGCCAGGTTGTGCGCGTCCTGGATGCCGGTGTTGGAGCCGAACGCGCCGGTCGGCGACATCTCGTGCGCCGAGTCCCCGGCCAGGAAGACCCGCCCGCCGGAGTAGCGCTCCGCCACCCGCTCCGCCGCGTGCCAGGGCGCCCGGCCGGTCACCTCCACGTCCAGGTCCGGCATACCGATGGCGGCCCGGATGTGCCGCACGCACCGCTCGTCGGTGAACGCCTCCAGCGGCTCGCCGTCCTCGGGGTGCCAGGGCGCGTGGAAGACCCACTCCTCCTGGTTGTCCACCGGCAGCAGCGCGCCGTCGGCCGTCGGGTTGGTCAGGTAGCAGGCGATGAAGTGGCGGTCGCCCACCACCTCGGCCAGCCGCTTGGCCCGGAAGGTGATGCTGACGTTGTGGAACAGCTCGCCCTTGCCGGTCTGGCCGATGCCCAGCCGCTCCCGGACCGGGCTGCGCGGACCGTCCGCCGCCAGCAGGTACCGCGCCAGCACCCGCCGCTCCTCGCCGGTCTCCCGGCTGCGCAGCAGCGCCGTCACCCCGTCGGCGTCCTGTTCGAAGGAGACCAGCTCGGTGCTGAAGCGGACGTCCCCGCCCAGCTCGCGGGCCGACCGCAGCAGCACCGGCTCCAGGTCGTTCTGGCTGCACAGGCACCACGAGCTGGGGCTGAACCGGGCCAGCCGGCCGCCGGGGTCGATCTCCCGGAACAGCCACTCCTGCTCCTCACCGGTCAGCGAGGGGGCCTGCAGGATGCCGTGGTTCGCGGCGAGCACCGAGGCCGCCTCACGGATCGCCGGCTCGATGCCGGCCACCCGGTAGAGCTCCATCGTGCGGACGTTGTTGCCTCGGCCACGCGGGTGATGCGAGGTGTCCGCGTGCTTCTCGACCAACAGGTGTCTGACACCCAGTCGGCCCAGGAAGAGGGAGGCCGACAGCCCGACCAGCGAGCCGCCGACGATCAGGACCGGCACCCGGTCGTCAACTTTCGGATTCATCAGTTGCTCCAGCCTGTAAGGGGATCCGCGGCACCGCCGCGGTGGCCCATGCCGCCCTCCGCGGGGCCGGCGTGGACGGCCCCCGTCCTTCCATCCCCCGCGCCGACGGCCTTCTGCCGCCCCTTCGCCCGGATGGCCCGCATATCTCGCGCCGTCCGTGGGCTCCGCGCACGATCGACCTCAGGCCTGGCGCCGACCGCCCGGGCCGAACGCCTCCGCCCGCCGCACCGCCCGCCGTCCCACCCGAGATCCCCGCCGGACGCCGCCCACCGCGGCCCGCGGCGAGCGGCCCAGAGCAGAAAGTGGATCATGACGACTCTGTCAGAACCTCAGGCGCGGCAGCACGCCGACTCCGACACCCGGCTCCGGGTGGTGCTGATGCTGGAGATCCAGGACGGCGCCCAGCAACGCTTCCTCGACGTCTACGAGAACCTCCGCCACCAGGTGGCCTCGGTTCCCGGCCACGTCAGCGACCAGCTCTGCCAGTCGATCAACGACCCGCGGCAGTGGCTCATCACCAGCGAGTGGCGGGACCAGGAGACCTTCCTGAAGTGGGTGGAAAGCCCGGCGCACCGCGAGATGGTCAAGCCGATGCACGGCTGCGTCAGCGACACCTTCCGCTCGATGCGCTACACCATCCTCCGGGAGACCTCCGTGGCCGGGGCCACCGGCACCGCCCGCCCCGTCGAGGTGCCGCCCGGCCTGCCGCGCACCACGCCCGCCGGACACGTCGGCCCGCCGAAGGCCGACCCCGGCCCGGACGGCGTCGTCCGGCACGCCCTCACCTTCACCGTCAAGCCCGGCAGCGAACACGAGGTGGCCCGGATCCTGTCCGGCTACACCTCGCCCAAGGCCGAGGTGGACGAGACCACCCGGCTGCGCCGCACCTCGCTGTTCATGCACGGCAACCGGGTGGTCCGGGCCGTCGAGGTGATCGGCAACCTCGGCGACGCGCTGCGCCATGTCGCGATGCAGCCCGAGGTGCGGAGCGTCGAGGCGGAGCTCAACCCCCATCTGGAGGAGGCCCGCCAGCTCGGTGACCCGCAGTCCGCGCGCGCCTTCTTCGCCCGCGCCGCGCTGCCCGCCGGACACCAGGCGGTCGCCGGCTCCCCCACCGCCGGCCGGCTGCACCGGCACGCCGTGCTCTACCCGGTGAAGCCCGGCAGCGGGCAGGAGGTCGCCGACCTGCTCTCGGCGTACGACGACGAGGCCACCGCCGACCCGACCGGGCCGGTCGTGACCGGCACCGTCTTCCACCGGGACGACACCGTGGTCCGCCTGGTGGACCTCCGGGTGCCCGCCGAGGCCGACCCGGCGGCGGCGCTCGGCGTGGCGGGCGAGCGCGAGGCCGCCGCCCTCGGCCGGCTGCTCGACCTAGGCCCCGGGGGCGACCTGCGCACCGTCGCCGGGCTCAGCCGCTTCCTCGCCGCCCGGGCCATGAGCCCGGTCACCGACCGCAGCTCGCAGGACAGCTGACCAACCACCCGATCCCAGCCCAGCCCCGGAGGAAGAAACCATGTCCACGCAGTACCCACGGATCGTGCACGTCGACGAGGCGCCGGAGAACCGTCGGCGCGGAGGCGATCTGCGCGCCATGCTCACCCCGACCACCTGCGGCGCCACCAGCGGGTTCATGGGCCTGGCCATCGTGCAGCCCGGCGAGCGGATCGGCGAGCACTACCACCCGTACTCCGAGGAGTTCGTGTTCGTGGTCTCCGGCGACCTGGAGGTGGACCTGGACGGCGTCACCCGCACGCTCAAGCCCGACCACGGCCTGATGATCCCGCTCAACATGCGCCACCGCTTCCGCAACGTCGGCGACACCGAGGCCCGGATGGTCTTCCACCTCGGCCCGCTGGCACCGCGCCCGGAACTCGGCCACGTCGACACCGAGGAGACCGCGACGTCCGGCCCGCCGGAACACGCCAAGGCGGCTTCGTGACCAGGCGTGTCGCCGTCACCGGAATCGGCGTGGTCGCACCCGGAGGCGTGGGCGTGCCGGCCTTCTGGCGGCTGCTCACCTCCGGCCGGACGGCGACCCGGGGCATCACGCTCTTCGACCCCGCCGGATTCCGTTCCCGGATCGCCGCCGAGTGCGACTTCGACCCGGCGGCCCACGGGCTGAGCCAACATGACGTCCAACGAGCCGACCGCTACGTGCAGTTCGCGATGGTGGCGGCGGACGAGGCGATCGCCGACGCGGGCCTGGACCTGGCCGCCGAGGACCCGTGGCGGATCGGCGTCTCGCTCGGCACCGCCGTCGGCGGCACCACCCGGCTGGAGCACGACTACGCCCTGGTCAGCGCCGGCGGCGCGCGCTGGGACGTCGACCACCTGCGGGCCGAGCCCCAGCTGCACCGGGCCTTCGCGCCCAGCACCCTCGCCTCGACCGTCGCCGAACGGGTCGGCGCCCACGGCCCGGTGCAGACGGTCTCCACCGGCTGTACCTCGGGGCTGGACGCGATCGGCTACGCCTTCCAGGCGGTCGAGGAGGGGCGCACCGACATCTGCGTCGCCGGTGCCTCCGACTCACCGATCTCCCCGATCACCGTCGCCTGTTTCGACGCCATCAAGGCCACCAGCGAGCGCAACGACGACCCGGAGCACGCCTCCCGCCCCTTCGACGCCCACCGGGACGGCTTCGTGCTCGGCGAGGGCGGCGCCGTCCTGGTGCTGGAGGAGCTGGAGCACGCCCGCCGTCGCGGCGCCCGGATCTACGGCGAGATCGGCGGCTTCGCCACCTTCGGCAACGCCTACCACATGACCGGCCTCACCCAGGAGGGGCTGGAGATGTCCCGGGCGATCGACGACGCCCTCGACCACGCCCGGGTGGACCGCACCGGCGTCGACTACGTCAACGCGCACGGCTCGGGCACCAAGCAGAACGACCGGCACGAGACGGCGGCCGTCAAACGTTCCCTCGGCGGGCACGCGTACAAGACGCCGATGAGCTCGATCAAGTCGATGGTCGGGCACTCGCTCGGCGCGATCGGCGCGATCGAGCTGGTCGCCTGCACCCTCGCGCTGGCCCACGGCGTGGTACCGCCGACCGCCAACTACGAGACTCCGGACCCGGAGTGCGACCTCGACTACGTACCGCGCACGGCGCGGGAGCTGCCACTCCGTCACATCCTGTCGGTCGGCAGCGGATTCGGCGGATTCCAGTCCGCCGTTGTGCTCAACAGAACGGGGTGAGATCCATGACGTCACGTCAACAGGGCCGCCGGTCAGCGGTCACCGGCCTGGGCGTGGTGGCGCCGAACGGCGTGGGGGCCGACGCCTTCTGGAAGGCCACCAGGCAGGGCGTGAGCGTCCTCGACCGGATTTCCCGCGAGGGCTGCGCGGATCTTCCGCTGCGCGTCGCGGGCCAGGTGCGGGACTTCGACCCGCAGGCCGTGATCGACGGCCGCTACCTCGTACAGACCGACCGCTTCACGCACTACGCGATGGCGGCCGCCGACCTCGCGGTGGCGGACGCCGGGTTCAGCCCCGACCCCAAGGATCCGTTCACGGTCGGCGTGGTGACCGCGGCCGGCTCGGGCGGCGGCGAGTTCGGCCAGCGCGAACTCCAGCAACTCTGGGGTCAGGGGCCGAAGTTCGTCGGCCCCTACCAGTCCATCGCCTGGTTCTACGCGGCCAGCACCGGCCAGATCTCGATCCGCGGCGGCTACAAGGGCCCCTGCGGGGTGGTCGCCAGCGACGAGGCCGGCGGCCTGGACGCGCTCGCGCACGCCGCCCGCGCGATCGAGCGCGGCACCGACGCGGTGGTGGTCGGCGCCGCCGAGGCCCCGCTGGCGCCGTACTCGATGGTCTGCCAGCTCGGCTACCCCGAACTCAGCCTCGCCGAGCACCCGGACCGGGCCTATCTGCCGTTCTCCCCCGCCGCCAACGGCTTCGCCCCCGCCGAGGGCGGCGCGATGCTGCTGCTGGAGGACGAGGAGGCCGCCCGCCGGCGCGGCGCCACCGTCCGTGCCCTGCTGGTGGGACACGGCGCCACGTTCACCGGCGCCTCCCGCTGGGAGGATTCCCGCGAGGGTCTGGCCAACGCCATCCGGATAGCGATGAACGACGCGCGGATCGCCGCGGAGGAGATCGACGTGGTCTTCGCCGACGCCCTCGGTGTCCCGGCCGCCGACCGAGCCGAGGCCCTCGCCCTGGCCGACGCCCTCGGCCCGTACGCCGAACGCGTCCCGGTGACAGCACCCAAGACCGGCACCGGACGCGCCTACTGCGGCGCGCCGATGCTGGACACGGCCGCCGCCGTCCTCGCGATGGAGGACGGCGTCCTGCCGCCCACCCCCAACGTCACCGAGGTCTGCCATGAGCTCGCCCTGGTGACCGGCCATGCCCGACCGGCCGAACTGCGCACCGCGCTGGTGCTCAGCCGCGGGCTGATGGGCTCCAACGCCGCGCTGGTGCTCCGGCGCGGCCGGCTGGACTGACCGGGCCCGACCGTTCCCCCGGTCCGGCTCGGCTCGGCTCCCGATCGCCTGTCGGCCCGCCTGTTGATCCGTCTGTTGATCCGCTCTTGTTTTGAAGGGACATCCCGTGAACAACACCCTCAGCTATCCCGAACTGGCCGCCCTGATCCAGGCCCGGGCCGGCGTCGTGGTCAACCCGCTCGACCTGGAGCGCCCGGGCGCGAGCTTCGACCAGTTCGGCGTGGACTCCCTCGGTCTGCTCGGCGTGGTCGGCGAGCTGGAGAACCGGCACGGACTCAAGGTCGCGTCCGGCGCGGAGTCGTCCAAGACCCCGGCCGAGTTCGTGGAACTGGTCAACGCCTCGCTCTCCACCACGGCAGGTGCCTGAGATGCCCGGACACACGGACAACGAGATCGTCATCGCCGCGCCGCTCGACCTGGTCTGGGAGATCACCAACGACCTGGAGAACTGGCCGCAGCTGTTCAGCGAGTACGCCTCGGTCGAGGTGCTGGAGCGGGAGGGCGACAGCGTGCGCTTCCGGCTCACCATGCACCCCGACGAGAACGGCCAGGTCTGGAGCTGGGTCTCCGAGCGCACCACCGACCGGGCCTCGCTCGCGGTGCGCGCCCGCCGGGTCGAGCCCGGGCCGTTCGAGTTCATGGACATCCGCTGGGAGTACGCGGAGGTCCCGGCCGGCACCCGGATGCGCTGGATCCAGGACTTCGCGATGAAGCCCACCGCGCCGGTCGACGACAAGGGCATGGTCAACCACATCAACCGCAACTCGCGGGTCCAGATGCAGCTGATCCGCGAGAAGGTCGAGAAGCAGGCCGGGGAGGTGTGAACGGGATGCACCGCGCACTGATCGTCGCCCGGATGAAGCCGGACGCGGCCCAGGGCATCGCCGACGTGTTCGCCGAGTCGGACCAGGGCGAACTGCCGCACCTGATCGGCGTCACCGGCCGCAGCCTGTTCCAGTTCGGCGACGTCTACCTGCACCTGATCGAGGCCGACCGCCCGCCCGGCCCGGCCGTCGCCAAGGTGATCGGCCACCCGGAGTTCCGGCAGGTCAGCGACCGTCTCACGGCCTACGTGCAGGCGTACGACCCGGCCACCTGGCGGGAGCCCAAGGACGCCATGGCGCGTGAGTTCTACCGCTGGGAGCGCGGCGGGCCCAACTGACCTGCCCCGCCCTCCGTGGAACCGCCCCCGGCCCGCGCCGGGGGCGGTCCACAAGACCGAGGAGAAGACGCCGCACAGCGGCGCGCACACCGGCGGTGGCGGCCTGGCGCTGCCCGGCGGCGGGCTCGCCTCCCCGCCACGGCCACCGCCTCCCGCACCGGCCCCGGCGACGGCACCCGGAGCGGCGCACCCGACATTGATGCCGAAGGAGTGGAGTGATGGCCGGTCCCGTCCCTGGTACGTCCCGGCTGCTGCGCACGGGTATGGGCGCGATGGCGACCGGTCTGCTGCTGATCTACAACTCGGTCGGCGCGAAGCCCTCGTCCGGACCGGTGCTGGGCCTGGCCGCTCCCCCGGCCGCCATCGGGGCCGCCGGGGCCGGTCCGGGTTCGGCCGCCGCACCGGGGGCGCCGGCGCTGAAGCCGGCCATTCCGACCCGGCTGCGGATCCCGCAGATCGCCGTGGACGCGCCGTTCACCGAGCTCACCCTGGACGCGGCCGGCCAGCTCAACGCGCCGCCCCTGGACGACAAGAACCTGGTCGGCTGGTACCGGGACGGCGCCACCCCCGGCGAGCGCGGCAGCGCGGTGGTGGCCGGGCACGTGGACACCGCCAAGGGTCCGTCGGTGTTCCTGCTGCTCAGCCTGCTGCTGCCGGGCAACAGGGTCGAGGTGACGCGCGCGGACGGCACGGTCGCCGTCTTCTCGGTGGACTCCGTGGAGACCTTCGCCAAGAACGCCTTCCCCGACCAGAAGGTGTACGGGAACACGCCGGACGCGCAGCTGCGGCTGATCACCTGCGGCGGTACGTACGACCGCACGCGCCACGACTACCTGGACAACGTGGTGGTCTTCGCGCACCTGGAGTCCTCGCACAGGGCCTGACGGGCGCGCTGACACGGGGCTCGGCTCCTGGTCCGGTGTACGGCTGGACGCGCGGCCCGGGCTGCGGGACCCGGCCATGGCGGCGGGGGGGGGGGGGGGGGGGGGGGGCCGGGGGCGGGCCCCCCCCCGGGGGGGGGGGGGGGGGGCCGCCGCCGGCCCCGCCGGGGGGGGGGGGGCGGGGGGGGGGGGGGGGGGGCCCGGGGGGGGGGGGGGGGGGCCCCCCCCCCCCGGGGGCCCGGCCCCCGCCCGCGTGTGCCGGAGCCGGTCAGCCGCGCACGGTGGCCTCGAAGGCGTGCAGGTACGGGTTGACCGGGTGGACGTCCGCGACGTCGAGGCCGGCCTGCTCCATCAGCCGCACCATGCTCGCCCTGGAGTGCTTGGCGCCGCCGACGTTGAGCAGCAGCATCAGGTCCATCGCGGTGGTGAAGCGCATCGAGGGGCTGTCGTCGACCAGGTTCTCGACCACCACGACGCGGGCACCGGGCCGGGCCACCGCGACCACGTTGGCGAGGGTGCGGCGGGTGCTCTCGTCGTCCCACTCCAGGATGTTCTTGATGATGTAGAGGTCGGCGCGGACCGGGATGTCCACCCGGCAGTCGCCGGGCACCAGCCGGGCCCGGGCGGAGAAGGCGCCGCCGTCCCGGAGTCGGGCATCGGCCCCGCTGACGACCTTGGGCAGGTCGAGCAGGGTGCCGTGCAGTGCCGGGTACCTCTCCAGCAGGCTGGCCAGCACATGGCCCTGGCCGCCGCCGATGTCGACCACGGAGTCGATCCCGGTGAGGTCCAGGTAGTCGGCCAGGTCCGCGGCGGACTGCCGGCTGGAGGTGGTCATCGCCTTGTCGAAGACCTTCGCCGAGTCGACTCCATCGCTGTGCAGGTAGTCGAAGAACTCCTTGCCGAACAGCTCGGGGAAGACGTTGCGGCCTGAGCGGACGGCCTCGTCCAGCCTCGGCCAGGCCTCCCAGGTCCACGGCTCGGTGCACCAGAGGGAGATGTAGCGCAGGCTGTTGGGGGTGTCCTCGCGCAGCAGGCGGGACATCTCGGTGTGCTCGAAGCAGTCGTCGCCGCTCTCGACGAAGATGCCGTAGCAGCTCAGGGCGCGCAGCAGGCGGCGCAACGGCTCGGGTTCGGTGTCGAGTCTGACGGCGAGGTCGGTGACGGTGGTGGGGGTGTCGCCGAGCGCGTCGGCGACACCGAGCCGGGCGGCCGCGCGGACGGCGGCGGCGCAGGCGGCGCCGAAGACGATTTCCCGCAGGCGCATCGCGGCCTGCGGGGTGGTGACGGGTGCGATGGTCATGGACCGTCTTTCTGCTGGTGGCTGGGGGTGTGCGAGCGCGGGGGCCGGAGGCCGGGGGTTTGGAGGCCTGGCGGGTCCGTGGGGCGGGACGTCGTGTGGCGGCGTGCCACGGAGCGGGCGGGCGCGGTTCAGCAGTGGCCGGCCGGCTCGGAGGTCTGGCACTGGTTGCGGGCGAAGGAGTTGCTGGTGCCGGTGTCGCGATCGGCGAGGTCGGCCGGGCCGTTGCCAGTCACGAAGTTGCCGGTGACGGTGTTACGGGCGTTGGGCACGCCGACCATGCTGGGGAAGAGGACGATGCCGCCGGACATCGGGGAGGCGCCCACGTTGTCGCGGACCTGGTTGTCCGTCACCGCGGTTTCCTCGGCGCCGGTGAGCAGGATGCCGGTGCCCTGGATGTAGTCCAGGCGCGGGTTGGGCGGGCAGTACTTGTTGTTGGCGACGACCTGGTTGCGGCTGACCGTCAGCGCGCCGGCCCGGGGCACGCCCTCGTCGCCGACGATGAAGACACCGCCGCAGTTGCCGTGGATGTCGTTCTGGTCGACGCTCAGGTCGCGCAGGCGGCGGACGGTGACACCGATCCGGTTGTCGGCGAGCACGTTGCCGCTGACCACGGTGCCCTCGGTGTCGATGGCACCGCCCTCGCTGTCCACGGAGTTGGCGAGGAAGACCCCGGACTGGCCGTTGCGGGTGGACTCGTTGCCGGAGATCACGGCCCGGGTGGACCGTTCCTGGCTGATGCCCTGCTGCCCGTTGTCGTGGACGTGGACCGAGCGCACGGTCATGCCGGTGGTCTCGGTGGCGTCGATGCCGTTCTTGCGGAAGCCGGTGACGGTGAGGTTCGCGATCTGGACGTCGGCGAGGCGGTGCCCCTCGGTGCCGACCACGCAGAGGCCGTGCCCGGCGGTGGCACAGGCGTTGGCGGCGGCATTGGCCGTGGTGGTGGCGTTGGCCGTGGTGGTAGTGGCGGTGGCGGGGGCGACGGCGCCGGGAATGGCGGTGTCAGGGGTGATCACGCTCTCCGGGCCGGCGCCGCGCAGGGTGAGCCCGGGGGTGGTGATCCGGACGCTGCCCCGGTAGGTGCCGGGGAACAGCTGGATGGTGTCGCCGGGGAGGGCCGCGTCCACGGCCTGCTGAATCGATTCTCCTGGCTGGACGATGTACAGAGCGCCGACCGCGTGGGCCGGGGGCACGGCGGCCAGGGCCGTGGTCAGAACGGTGGTGGTGGCGGCGGTGGCCGCAGCGAGGTGGTGGACCCGTCGCGTGGGCATGAGTGACGACCTGCTTTCTTACGCGCTCGCGGGGATGCCGACACGGTGACGCGGTGTGCGCGCGGGACGACTGCCGGTAGGTGTCGGCCGAGTCGACGCTATGGGCCCGCGAGTGGCCCCGCCACCAGGGTTGGGCTACGGGGCTGACAGGGCGTCGGCCATGCGCCGTACCCGTCGGCGTGGCGCACGGCGCGGCGCGCGGGGCAGGGCGTAACGGAGGCGGGCGCGGGAGGAGGCGCGACGGCCCTCCGGCCGCGCGGGCGGACGGGCGGACGGGCGGACGGACGGGCGGGCGGACGGACGGACGGGCGGACGGGCGGACGGGCGGACGGACGGGCGGACGGACGGGCGGACGGACGGACGGACGGGCGGACGGACGGACGGACGGGCGGACGGACGGACGGGCGGACGGACGGAAGCGCTGGGGACAGCCATGACGGGGAGTGCCGTGACGGAGGATGCCGTGACGGGGGGTCGGGCGCTGGGGGCAGAGGTCGGTCTGCGGCCGGGGCGGCACCGTCCGAGCCGAAGACACCGGCGCGCAGGTCGACCGTCTCGATGGGCTCGGCACTGGTCGTGGATGCCTCCGCCGGGTTGCCGATCTGTCACAGATGGTGACCGGGCCGGCGCCATCCGGTCTAGCGTTCGAGCCTGGCCTCACTCGATGGAGTGGAGCGGGCGCCCGACGCGCGTGGCATGCTCGGGGCCATGAGCACCGCAGCCGCACCGCCCGTCAGCACCGTCCGCAACCCGATCGGGGCCCATGTGCCGGTGGCCGCGCGCGGGCTGGCGGGGACGGGTCTGGCGTACGCGCGGCGGGTGGGCGCCGAGACGGTGCAGGTGTTCGTGGCGAACCCGCGCGGCTGGGCCACTCCCCCGGGCAACCCGGTGCAGGACGAGAAGTTCCGCACCGCCTGCGCCGAGCAGGGCGTTCCGGCATACGTCCACGCGCCGTACCTGATCAACTTCGGCTCGGACAACGCGGCGACCCGCGAACGCTCGGCCGACTCACTGCGGCACTCGCTGCTGCGCGGGCACGCGATCGGCGCGCTGGGTGTGGTCCTGCACACCGGTTCGGCGGTCGGCTCGGCGCCCGGCGGCGGTTCGCGGCGGGCGGAGGCGATGGCGCAGGTCCGCGCGGACGTCCGGCCGCTGCTGGACGAGCTGGACGCGCTCGGCGAGTCCGCGCCCCGGCTGCTGCTGGAGCCGACCGCCGGCCAGGGCAGTTCGCTCTGCTCGCGGATGGAGGACCTGGCCGAGTACCTGGACGCGCTGGACGGCCACCCCAGGGTCGGGGTCTGCCTGGACACCTGTCACGCCTTCGCGGCCGGCCACGACCTCGCCGCCCCCGGCGGCACCCGGGAGGCGCTGGACGCGCTGGTCGCGGCCGCCGGGCCGGGGCGGCTGCGGCTGATCCACGCCAACGACTCGGAGGACGTGGTCGGTGCCCGCAAGGACCGGCATGCCAACATCGGCGCCGGGTTGATCGGCGCGGAGCCGTTCCGGGAGCTGTTCGAGCACCCGGCGACGGTCGGTGTCCCCCTGGTCGTCGAGACCCCGGACCGCAAGCACGGCGGGGACGGCACCGGTCACGCGATGGACATCGCGACGCTGAAGGAGCTGCGCGCACGGGCCGCCGTGCCGGCGTAGCGCGCCGCCGGGGGGCCGGAAAGCAGAGGGTGGGGCGGGAAGCCGTCCAGGCAAGTCGGCCCGATCGAGGGAGAGTTGGCCAGACAGCTTTACATTACCGATGAGTTCATATGGTTATCGTCCGACGTCTTGCCGGGCGTGGCCGAGCGCGCGTTGACTGCGCGCATGCCAACTCCTGCCGCCCCCCGCCGGGCCCCGCGCCTCGCCCTCGTCTGCGCGGCCGCCGCCGCGCTGCTCGCTCCCTCCGCCGCCGCCACCGCCTCCGCCGCTGCGCCCGCACCCGTGCCCGCAGCGGCGCCGGCGCCCGTGCCGGCGCTCAACGTGCTGACGTACAACGTCTTCCTGATGAGCAAGAACCTCTACCCCAACTGGGGCCAGGACTACCGGGCGAAGGCGATCGCGGCCGCCGACGTCTTCCGGGGCCACGACGTGGTCGTGCTCCAGGAGGCCTTCGACAACGCCGCGTCCGACCTGCTCACCGCGCAGGCCTCCGCCGCGTACCCGTACCACACCCCCGTGGTCGGCCGCTCGACCAGCGGCTGGGACGCCACCAACGGCAGCTTCAGCGCCGCGACCCCGGAGGACGGCGGGGTGACCCTGCTCAGCAAGTGGCCGATCCTGCGCAAGGAGCAGTATGTCTTCAAAGACGCCTGCGGCAGCGACTGGTGGTCGAACAAGGGCTTCGTCTACGCGGTGCTGAACGTCAACGGCGTGCGCACCCACGTCATCGGCACCCACCTGCAGTCCACCGACAGCGGCTGCTCCGCCGGGCAGCCGGCGGCGGTCCGGGCGGCACAGCTGAAGGCGATGCGGGCGTTCGTCGACGGCAAGAACATCCCGGCCGCCGAACCGGTGCTGATCGCGGGCGACCTCAACATCGACTCGCACGGCTCCGAGTACCCCGCGCTGCTCGCCAACGCGGGCGTCGCCCCGGCCGACGCGCGGACCGGCTGGGCCAACTCCTTCGACACCGTCGACAACTCGATCGCCGCCTACCGCTACCCCGGCGAACCGAAGGAGGACCTGGACTACGTCCTCTACCGCGCCGACCACGCCCGGCCGGCGACCTACACCAACACGGTGGTCCGCCTCCACAGCACGCCGTGGACGGTGAGCAGTTGGGGCACCAGCTACACCTACCAGGACCTCTCCGACCACTACCCGCTGACGGCCGGATAGGGCCCGCCCACGGCCGGGGCCCCGGCAGCCCCGGAGGCCCCGGCCAGGTGGAGGCCGGGGCAGCCGTCAGCGTTCGTGCCCGCTCTGCGCGGGTGGACGGCCGACCACCCACTACCCGACTCTGTCACGGCACGAGAACGTGTCGATGTCGGTTTCCGAGGGCCTGTAGTGGCTCTGCCAGTTCGGATCGGCAGCGACGATGCTGGACAATTCGATGCTGAAGTCCTGGCTCCAGGCAGCCGTTTTCACATAGTTCTTCAGCTTCTCCTTGATCTTCTGACACTCCGAGCGATTTCCCTTGGGGATCCCGATGCCGTAGTACTGCGCCTCCCCGATGTGCAGATTCGGGACGACGGTGAGCTCCGGATAGAGCTGGGTGAAGCCGTACAGGATCATCTGGTCGGTGGAGACGGCGGCCGCCTGCCCTGACTTGAGATCCTCGACGCACTGGGAGGCGGTGGGCGCCTGGTAGGACACCATTCCCGTGGTCCTCTTGTCGACCACCCGCGTCGAGGTGGTACCCGACCAGGTGCAGACCTTCTTCCCCGCCAGGTCGTCCAGGGTGCGAACCTGCGGCCCCTTCGCGAGCACGAGGAAGCCCTGGTACGTGACGGCGTAGGGGCCCGCGAAGTCGTGGGCGGGCAACCCGTTGGTACCCTGCAGACGCTCGTTGTTGATCGAGTACGTGGCGACCACGAGATCGATGCCGTGCTTTCCGTCAAGTACCACCTGGCGGTCCTGGGACGGCACGTCCTCATACTGGGGCAGCTTGCCGAGCGCCCCGGCGACGGCCTCGGCGACCCGCCAATCGAACCCTGACCGCTTGTAGTCGTGTGAATAACCTGTACCCGGCTGGTCGTTCTTCATGGCGACTCGAATCGTTCCCCCCGCATCCGGGCCGCATCCGGATGCGACCCCTGCGACCAGCCCCAGGCACACCAGCGTGATCCGCCAAGTCCTCTGCTTCATCAAGGCAACCACCACTCGTTGTCATGAAGAACGACGGATTCAAGATGAAGATCCATCACGCAGCCCTCCCCCGCCCTGACCACCGCTTCCAGCTCTACGTGCTGTCGTGCTCCATGCAGATCGATGTCACCGGTCTGGTGATCCCCGCTCAGCGTGATCGACTTCGCGCCGTCGCCCAGGAGGCGGATCTCCGCCCTGGTGCCGTTCATCGCGGCACAGACCCCGTCCGGGTAGTGATCGTCCAGGCTGATGCGCACCCGCAGGAAGCTGCGGGGGCTGGGCCCATCAACCACCATCGTCGCCCTGCCGTTGTCGGCCAGCGACTGAACGTCGTGCGGGGTCACCTGGCTGGTGACGTTCACGGCCACATCACCGTGGCCGGCCAACGCCCTTTGCCAGGCAGCGGCGAGCACTCCGCTCACGATGACACCACTGATGAGCCCGAGGTACCCGACGGCCTTCCGCCTGGTCCGTCCGAGAAGCCACCAGAGGCAGAACCCGGCGACGATCGCGCAGATGACCACCAGCAGGACGTACGACACGACCTGGCTGCCGGAGGCGGCGGGCGACAGGAGGATCCCGGCCACCGCCCCGACCAGCACCACGAGCAGTGCGATCAGTTGCGGCCCATGCCCCCCGAACCTGTTGTACTGGTCACCCGAACCGCTGTGCATGGCGGTCTGTCCGCCGCCGACCTCGACCTCCGTTCGATACGTGGGCGGCCCGTCCGGCCCCGTATCCACCATCAGTTGAAGGTGACGTTCTGGTCGCCAGAGCCACTGTTGACGGCGGCCTTTCCACCGTTGACGGTGACACTTGTCTCGTGCCGTGCGGGTTCGCGGCCCAGGGCGGTCAGCTCGCCGACGAGTGCGTTCAGGTCCGCTGTACGCATCTGTGCCAGCGCTGCTCGGATCGCCTGCAGCCGCCGAGCGCGATCGCTCTCGTCCTCGCCCTCCGCACCGGTCAGCAGGTCCTGCCAGTTCGGAAGCCCGGCCTCCGGCTCCTGCGGTGACGGTGCGCCACCTCGGTGACGGACCAGAATCTCCCGCGCCCGCCCGACCAGTTGCCCCCAGTCAAGTCGAGCCATCAGAGCAGCAATTGCGTTCACGCCAGCTGTGACGGCAACCGCCCCGAGCTCCTCGCCCATCCTGAACTCCGATCATTCATGGCACTGTTGCGGCCCATCGTAAAGTGGAGAGGGCCTCTCGTCTGCCTCTTCGCAGCACCAAACATCGTCCGGTGGGGACGAGTTCGACACCGGTCAGGCATGGAGATCATTCCCTGCTGTCGCAGCACGTCACGAGCCCGAGAGGCCCCGGATTCACGCCGCCCCCGGCCGCGTCGAGATCGGGACTCAAGGGGCGAAACAGGTCTCGGAAGGCATCACCGAGGCGGAGCCGGCGGAACGGAAGTCGCCTCACAACCCATCACCCCAGCCGGACCTGGCCCGGTTCCACCCTTGCTGTCGGCGAACCACTTCGAGCAGGGGTGCCGACCCGGCGATGCGCCTTCGGCTCCACCACCGTCGACCGGGGCGCCGTCCGGGTTTCAAGCGTGGCGGTGGGGGTGTGCGAGCCGTCGACGCCGTGGTCCTCCAGCCGTTGCAGCGTGGTGGCGACCACCACCAGCGCCTGGTGACAGTTACCGGCGGTCCCCCTCCCGCGGGTACGGGCGGACGAACCAGTACACCTCAAAGCTCCACCTGGTCGAGGCGGCGCAGCAGCCGCTCCTGGCCGGGCTTCGCCTTCGTGGCGTGCTCGGCCGCAGTGAGCGGCGGTCGGCCGGGCCAGGCCCGCAACGACGGGCGGGTAGACCGTGCTCCAGTGTCGGCCGGCGCGGACGGCGCCGTTATGCTGGGCCGCCCTGGCCCAACGACCTGGTGCGTGATTGCGGTGGCGATGTGACTGCCTGATCGTGCGCTCTCAGTCAGGCGGTCCTACGTTGTTGATGGGTTGGACGGGCCAGTCGTACGGTCCTGAGGCCCAGAGACGCCGGGTATGGCTTTCAGGCGGTTGCCATCGATGGTTCGGTCGCCGACCAGGCCCGCATGCGCCGCGACCTCACGGTGCTGCGGCCGGACGACGAGCACGCCGTCGAGCTGCGGATCCTCACCGGCCGACGAGCGGACCTGAGCACCGACCGAACCCGCCGGATCAACCGCCTGCGCGGCCAACTCAACGGGATCTTCCCAGCGTTGGAGCGAGGCCTCAACCTGGACAACCAGGGACCGCTGATCCTGCTGACCGGCTACCAGACCCCCGCCGCACTGCGGCGCACCGGCCGCACCCGGCTGACGACCTGGCTCCGCCACCGCAGGGTCCGCGGCGCCGAAGCGCTGGCCCAGGCCGCCACGGAAGCGGCCGAACGCCAGCACACCGCCATCCCCGGGAAGGAAACCGCCGCCCAGGTGATCCACACCCTGGCCAAGGAGGTGACGGGCCTCAACGAGCAGATCACCGAGATCAACAAGCTCATTGCGGCCCGGTTTCGCGAACACGACCTCGCCGACGTGATCGCCAGCATGCCCGGCATCGGCCCACTGCTGGGACAACCCCGCGAGCGCGGGGCCGATCAGCTCGCACGCACGCCAAGGTGATCAGCAAGAGAGCAACCCCCGCGAGCGCGGGGCCGATACCCGAGGTGAGAACGCGTTCCGCCTGCCGGCCGAGCAACCCCCGCGAGCGCGGGGCCGATTCCGCGCTACCCGTTACCCTGGGCATCAATGGGGAGCAACCCCCGCGAGCGCGGGGCCGATTTCGTCCCGGCGCCGGTTCAGCAGCTCTTCGAGGAGCAACCCCCGCGAGCGCGGGGCCGATACTTCGTGACCTGCGGCGTTACCGACGAGGCCGGGCCGAGAGAATCAGTCCGTCAAAGTCGACGGGCTTCCAGCGGTCCTTTCCCGCTGTCCGCACAGTCCAGCCCTGCTCGTTGCCGGCAGGCTCGACGAGGACAGCCTGGCCGTCGCCAATGCGGGTGGCGAGGAGTTCCCAGAGGCGGTCGCGGATGCGACGGCTGGGGTTGCCGACGAAGACGCCCGCGTTGACCTCGACCATCCATCGGGTGAGGTGCCCACGTAGGCCTTCAGGGGCTGCGACGAGGATGATGACGGTCATCGGCTGTCCTCTGATGTGTCCTGGTCGAATTCAGGCCCGATGATGGCCACGTGCTCGTCGCCCATGCCGGAATCAACGACCGTGTCGGCCGGCAGGCTCACAGCGGCTGACCAGTTGACGCCGCCCTGAACCGTCCCGACCCGCTCGTCCCAGAGTTCGTTGACCTCGGCGTCGGGCATGTCGATGCCGTCCGGGCTGAGAAGTGCCTTCACATCGTGGACGATCCGGCCCAGGAGTCTGTCTTCGGCAATGCGGTCACGAAGACCGAGGCGGGCGTCTCGCTCTTCGGTATGTCCGAGTTTCGCGAGGTCGAAGGCCAGCGGGATGGTGTATTCGGCCTTGTACAGGTCGGCGATGTCGAGGACGAAGGAGGTGGCCAGGCCGGTGTGGACGAAGCCGAGGCCGGGGCTTGCTCCGAGTCCGGTGATGACGGCGTGGCAGATGCCGTACAGGGCCGCGTTGGCTGCCGAGAGGAGACGGTTGAGGTCGTCGCCGGCGGCGTGGGCGTCGCCGGCCTTGTAGACGCGACCGTTCCACTCGACGCCGGTGCGGCGGGACTCGGCCTGGTACAGCTTGCGGATGCGGGCGCCTTCACGGCCGCGCAGTTGCTGCATGGTGGCGGCGCTGACGTCTTCGCCGGGGAACCGCATGCGGTACATGTTGCGTGCGACGGCGAGGCGTTCCTTGGTGCGGCTGACGAGCCAGGCCTGCCGGTTGAGGAGGGCGGCTCCTCTGCTGGGGCCGAGTCCGGCCGCGTACATGCGGACGCCCTGTTCGCCGACCCAGCAGATGGTGGTGCCGGAGTCGGCGAGGAGGTTGACGGCGCCGTGGGTGATACGGGTGCCGGGGCCGAGGAGCATGACAGCAACCATGGCGGCGGGGACGCGTACTGTCTCGCGTTTGTTGACGACCACCACGGCGTTCTCGTCCCGGTCGATGTGGCTGCGTTCGACGTAGACGCTGGAGACGCGGTCGGCGAGGCGGTGCAGGTCGTGGGGGTGGGCTTTCCACCAGATGTCGGCCATCGGTCAGCGCTGTCCGCTCGGCAGTGGGGCGAGGGTGAGCAGGCCGCAGCCGTAGGCCTTGGACGGGCCGATGCCGCCGAGGAGGGCGGTCTGGAGGAGGTCGGGGTCTGTGATGCGCAGGCGTCCTTCGAAGGTGGCGGTGGTGAGGGTGACGGGGGTGCGGGTGCCGGGTTTGGTGAAGGTGCGGCGGCTGCGGTCGGTGATCCTCACCTCCTGGGCGGGCGGGCCGTCGGTGGTGGAGGGTTCCAGACCGGGTGCCGGAACGTCGGTGCGGGCGGCGGGGACGGTGAAGCCCCAGCGGGGGGTGCGTTCCAGGAACCAGGTGAGTTGCTGGGCCGCGGTGCGGTGCGCGATGCGGTAGGAGCGGTGGTGGAGTTCGGCGGCGGTCTTGGTGCGGTGGGGGCTGGACTTGTCCGGCGTGGAGGTGTTCTGGACAGGGCTCGCGGTGAGCCGGAAGCCGAACTCGCGGCCCGTGGCGAGTTGGGCGATCAGCGGGCTGTAGTCGCGGATCGCGTAGTGCTCGCCATCGGCGTCCGGCCATCCGGCCTGTTCGACGATGTGGGTCCAGTCCGGTTTGGCCGGGGTGAGGACCAGGAGCACGGGGCGGCGCGGATGGTCGGCGTCAAGGCGCCAGAGGATCCGGTCGCCCGGGGCCTGGTCGGGGATGCCTGCCATGACGGCGCCGTGCAGGGCACGCGGGTTGGCGAGCAGGGTGCGGCTGGCCGCGCGCAGGGGGTTGATGCGGACGCGGGAGAGATAGGTCATCGGGGTCACCAGCCCAGCAGGGCGAACGGGTCGTGGCCGCCGTCGGTGGCGGGCGGTTGGGCGGCCCGGGCCGCCGCGGAGGGGGTCAGGCCGGTGGGGACGTTGAGCCAGGTATGGCGGATACGCCGGGCAGTGAAGCCACGCCGGTGCGGGGCGAAGGACAGCGGCACGTCCTGCAGGACGTCGTCGCCGGCCGGATCGTCAAGGGTTGCTGCCAGGTCGATGCGGTCCACGGGGAACGGTACGAGGCCTCGCTCGGCACGTCGACGATAGACGTCCATGGCCGATCCGCCGGCCTGCCACGGTTCCTTGGCGAGGACGGCTTCCAACGTGTCGGCGCGAGGCATGCCGAGGACGACCGGTTGGGTGGGGACGCAGGAGCGCCGGCCGAGCGCGAGGGGGAAGGCCGGGTGGCGGATCGCGTCGCAGAGCGCCGTGACGAGGTCGGCCGGACCTTGAACCGCGGCGAGGAACACCGCGTCCTGGAGGTAGTAGCGGTGCGTGACGTGGGTCTCTTTGGCCGGCGAGGTGAGTTTCTGGACGCCTTTGGCGTTGACGCCGGTCTGGGGCAGCGGGCGGCCCCGGTAGTCGCTGACGGTGTGGTAGTCGCGCAGGAGGGTACCGGGCTGGTCGATGCGCACGCCCAGGCGCAAGCCGACGAGGTCGGTGATGTCTGCCTCGCGGGGGCGTCCGGCGGCTGCGGCGAGCAGCCCGACGACACCGGACTTGGTGGGCTGTGGTGGGGTGTCGCGGCGGTTGAAGGCGCTGCGGTCTCCCCAGGACTGGAGGGGGCCGGCCAGGCGCAGGACGAGCACGGCCTGTGCCTGGCCGGTCAGTTCCTCGGCGGCTGTGGGGTCGGCGGGCATCAGTTGTCCTTCACCCGCTCGGTGAGGGCGGCGCGCAGACCGTCGCGGAGCTTGGCGAAGGTCTGGTTGGGGCCGAACGCCTGCTTCAGCTGGGCCGCCTCGGCGCTCTCGTCGCCCAGGGTGTGACAGATTCCCACGTACTTCGGGGTGTCGCCCCACTGGCTGGTGGCGACGGTGAATTCCTCGGCGAGGCGGCTCGCCGATGCGGCGACGATGCCCTCGCCGGTGGGGACGGCCTTCTCGTAGGCGGAGACGAGGTTCACGGGCTGGTCGGTGCGGACGACGACCGCGACCAGGCTGGGTCGGGTCCGGTGGGCGAAGGAGTTCCCGTAGCCGGTGGGCATGGATCGGGCGAACGAGTCGACGAACAGGTCGATGGCGTCGACGGCGGCCTTGTCCTCGCCGAGGTTGTCGACCAGTTGGTGCAGGCCGACGGTGGCATAGCGGTAGAGGGTGGCGGAGTTGAAACCGATGGTGCCGATCATTCCGGCGCCGGTCTCATCGGCGGTGTTCTCGTCGTCGACGGCGGTGTAGTAGTCGAATTCGAGCTCGGTGGCGTGGGTGGAGATGGCGTGGGCGACCTGGGTGGCGGCGTCGACGTTCAGGCCGGGGATGTCGGCGACCATGCGGCCGAACAGGGCGACGTCGGCGGGGTGCCCGGTCTGCAGCTGTTCGCGGACCGGGAGGTCCTTGACCGCTTCGTCGAGCTGTTTGTCGTCGAGTGCGGCGAGGTCGGTGGCGGTTCCGGCGACGAGGTCGACGATGTTCTCCAGCTGGCGGCGGCCGAAGAAGAGCAGGTACGCGGTGTCGCCGGCCTTCTTGCCGGCGGCGATGCCCATCGGCTTGAGGAGCGCGCCGACGATGCGCTGGGCGTCGTCGGCCGTGATCTGGGTGCGCTGGGCGAGACGCTTCGCGAGCTGGGCGGCGATCCGCTTGGTCCGGGTGCCGAGGTCCTCCTCGTCGCGGCTCTCGGCGAAGTGCATCCGGGTGGCGCGCTTCCAGGCCTGGGAGGAGACGCGGGAGCGGCGCTTGCCGCCGAAGTACGCCTCCTTGGGGTTGCCGTTGTCGTCCCGATTGAGGTTGGCCGGCGGGACGGTCTGCAGGATGTGTACGTCGATGTACAGGCGGTCGGTCATGCGCTTCTCCTCGGGAGTGACGGGACAGGGTCGTGCCGGTGCGGGTGGTGCGCAGGGGTGTGGTTCAACTTGTGGACGGAGCTGGGGCCTTGCTCTTCCACGCCTGGTAGCCGAGGGCCCACTTGAGGCGGACCTGCGGCCGTCGGTCGGTGCTGTGCCAGTCCTGGATGTCGGCCATCAGGTGGTTGTAGTCCAGGGGTTGGCCGATGGTCCGCAGTTGGGTGATGAGGCCGCGCAGATGGACCAGCAGGGCGGAGACGCTGGTCGCGGCGGCCAGTTGTGCCACGCGGGTGTCGAGCGCGTCCTCGCTGTACTTGCCGCTCTGGCGCAGGTGGCGCAGCGCGCCGCCGAGTTTGACGCCTTGGCGGTGCATCGGCTGGGCCTGGCTCTGCTGGTGGAGACCGAAGAGGGCGAGGGCCGCGTGTTCGGCCTTCTGTTCGTCGGAGACCTCGTCGCGCAGCGCGAGTACGTCGTTGACCTGGCTGCGGTAGTGCGGCCACATCTTCGGGCTGTCCATCACCGGGCGTCCGAGGCCGGAGCGCAGAGCCGCCAGTTCCTCGCCGGGCGGGCGTCGTGGTTGTCCGGAGAGCGGGTCGATCCGCCAGGTGTGGTCGGGGGCCGTGTACCGGTCCCAGTAGCGACGTTCTGTGGTGGCCTTTTCAGTAGTCAAGGTCGGCTCCGGGGAATGGTTCTGTGAAGTCCTGCGAGTAGGCAGGTCGGGCGGCGGCTGCTGCCCGCACGGCGTCGGTGTAGCGGGGAAGGATGTCGCGAACCTGACGCCGGAAGTTGTCGGCTGCCGTGCCGAGGGAGAAGGTGTGCTTCTTTCCCGCCTTGCCGGGCTGGTCGGCGGTCCGGCCACCGAACGCGTTCGCCGGTACGGCGAACAGGAGGGCGTTCGCCCGGTCCCATGCCTGGCGGGCAGCCAGTTGCTCCCACGCCAGCCGGCCGCGTTCCAGGAGCTCGTCGTCGCGTTCGGCCCGACGGACGCCGACCAACAGCCGGCGGACCACGGGGTCGAGGTTGTGCAGGAGGAGTTCGCCGGGCCGCTGGCCCTTGTCCCAGGGGATCGGTTCGGCTCCGGAGGCCCGGCGCAGGTCGGCGGAGAGGTTGTTCACCGCCCGGGAGAGCAGCTCCGCCTGTTCGGCGACGTCCAGCAGGAGCTGGTGGGCCTCGCCGTCCTGGTGCAGGGCGAGCAGGGGCAGGGGGATGGCATCGTGGATGACGTCTTCCACGACGGAGGACTGGTTGCCGTAGACCATGCCGAAGGTCTCGACCTGCAGTGGGTAGTCGGCGGGGAGTTGGCCGGCTTCCTGCAGGGCGCTGATCTGGTCGAGCAGGACGCTGGTCTCGAAGACGCCGCCGTTGCTCTGGCGGATCGGTGCGAGCAGTGCCTCGAGGCCACGCCACGCGGCCTTGCCCTGGACGTGGCGGCGCGGGCGGCGTTCGGGCAGGGCCGAGGCCGTCTTCTTGGCGGGCGGGGTGAACGTCCAGGCGGTGTGCGGCTCCAGTTCGGGCACTGCGGTGAGCCGGTCGCCCGCGCTGATGACCACCCGGGTGACCTTCAGTTCGCCGGTCTCGTCCTGGTGCGGGATCAGCCGGATGCGCCGGGCCTGCCACGTCCACAGGTCAAGGAGTCCTTCGGCGGCACGCGGCGTCCACGCCGGGCCGCGCGGGTCCTGTTTCCACTGCGGTAGGCCGAGTTCGGTCGGCGGGGTGATGGGGATGTTCAGCATGAGGGTGTCGTACAGGGTGGGACCGGCGGGGACGATGACGCCGAGCTGTCCGAGGGGGCCGGTGGGGTTCCCGGTCGTTTTTCCGGCCTTGACCTGTGGGTCTCCCACCACTCCGGTCTTGATGGCCGCGGTGTCCCAGCAGTGGGTGTGCAGCAGCCAGTGGGCGGCCTGGGCGGGCGTCAGGTCGAGCGGGTCCGCGTCGGTGCGGCTGGCGAACAGCGGCACGTTGTTGCCGCTGGCTGCGGTAGCCACCAGGGTGGCGGTGCCCTTCGTCTCGTCCTTGGCCGTTCGCAGACCGGCCACCTGTCCGAACGGGGCGACGGGATCGAACAGGTCGAAACGCGTGCGGTGCTCGTCGAGGTAGGCCAGGATCTTTCTCTTCTCGTCCCCGGTGAAGCCGCTGCGCGCGAATCGGGCGGCCTGCTCGGGCAGGTTCCGCGGTGCGCCAATGGCGTCGGCGACGACGGGCAGCAGGATCTGGCGCAGAAGGGCCGGGAGTTGCGTGGCGAACTCGACGGCCAGGCCCTCGAACTCGTCCGCCCGCGTCAGGGTCTCGGCGAGTCCCATCGGGACGGGGGGTCCGCCGCCCAGCGGACGCGATGTCAGCCACGGTTCGTCGACAAGGTTGTACCCAGGCACGCGCTTTGCTCCCAACTGGCCCTGTTTTAAGCCTGCGTGAGTTCATGGTGGCACCAACCGTCACTCGCTGCGGGGTGAATGCTTGAATTGCCCCTCAGCCCTGCGGCCTGTACCGGCAGGGATGGCCCGTGGCCGTGTTTACGAGCCCTTGTGGGCCGCAAGTCGGCCCCGCGTTCGCGGGGTTGGGGGTGGGCCGGGCGTGTACCGGCCCACCCTCATCCGAACCGGCGTCCGCCGCTCACCACGAGTCCGAGCAGATCGTCGTAGCGCAGGCGGTAGTCGCCCAGGACGGCCTCGCCGCGCTCGTCGAGTTCGAGCGCCAGGCTGTAACGGAGCCATGGGTGGTCGCGCCAGCCCGGCAGCGGTCCGAGCTCCTGCTCTGCCAGGGACGTCAGGGAGACGGGCAGCCGCACGGTCCCCGCGAGGACGTCGTCCACCACCTCGGCGGCCACCTCGCCGCCGGGCCCCAGCTTCCGGCCGGTCATCGCGTACACACCCTTGTCGTCCCGGCGGACCAGGACCACCTCGGCGCTGCGGTCGCCGTCCCGCACCAGGGCCTCGAACTGCCCTTCGGCCAGGGTGCCGTGGCCCCCGTAGTGCAGCCCGGCCAGCGTCGGCTCCCCGTGTTCGCCGGCCCGGGTGAGCAGGTACTTCGCAGCTTCCGCCCGACGCTGTTCCTGCCGTTCCTCCCAGTCCTGCCGGGCCTGTGCCTCGGCATCCGCCCACTCGGCGGGGACGACCGGGCCGGTGCCGTAGACCCGTGCCACCAGCTCCGGCACCTGTCCGGGGACGCTCCACACTCCTCCGTCGGCCTTCGTCACCTCGGCTGCCGTGCGCAGCAGGAGGTACCGTCCGTAGATCTTCTCGGTGGCCGGCAGGATCCACGGTGGGCCGTCCCCCGAGAGACGGGTGCCGGTAATGAGGACGGTGGGCTGCGCCAGCAGGGCCGGTCGCTTCACCCCGTCGTGGCGGTGGAGGCGTCCGATGCGTTGCAGGAGCAGGTCGATCGGTGCGAGATCGGTGATCAGCAGGTCCGCGTCGACGTCGAAGGACTGCTCAGCGAGTTGGGTGGCGACGAGGATCAGCCTGCCCGTACGCTCCGTCCCCGCGCCGGGCGGCCCGAGCACGCGCAGGGCGCCCTGCGTTCGGTCCGCCCGGTGCCCGGCGTGCAGTCGACCGTGCAACAACCGCAGCTCCTTGGTGCCGAACTCCTTCCGGAGGGCCTCGAAGGTGGCCTGGGCGCGGGCGACAGTGTTGCGGATGACCAGAACGCGCCCGCCCCCGGCAAGCCGCTCCTTCAGGTGGTCGACCACGGCGGCATCAGCCGCACTCGTGCCCGCCTGCTCGACCGGGGAGCCCGAGTCGGCGGCCGGCTCGTCGATTACCTCGACACGCACCGGCAGGTCCTCGCGCCAGGACTTCGTACTGTCCACCAGCAACTTCGGCCCGTCCTGGTCCAGCCAGGCCGCCGTGACGCTCGGGTAGCCCACCAGTTCAGGCAGTTCGACCGCCGCCGGGGCCTCGGCCGACTGCGCGCCTGCCAGGTAAGCGGTGACCAGAGTGCGCCGCTGGTCCGGCGGCAACGTGGCCGAGAGCAGCAGCACGGGGACACCTGCCTGCCCGAGCCACCACAGGCCTTCCAGGAGGAACTGAGACATGTAGACGTCGGCGGCGTGCACCTCGTCGAGGATGACCACCTTGCCGACCAGGCCGGCCATGCGCAGCATCACATGCTTCGTGCGGGTCGCGGCGTACAGGAGCTGGTCGATGGTGCCGACGGCGAAGGGGCTCAGCAGCCCGCGGCGGCGCCCGAGGAACCACTCGGCGGGGGCTCGGCGCTCCGGGCCCCGTGCGGTCTCGCCGAACGAGGAGGGCAGGCCGTACTCGTCCTCACCCACCGAGGAGTAGCAGGCGTCGGCGTCCTGCCCCCACTCCCCCGCGTCGTCGAGGAGCCGGCGCCACTCCTTGTTGAACATCCTCTTGCCGTGCAGCAGGGCAACCTGGTCCTCCAGCCCCTCTTCGATCTCCCTCAGCCACGACCGGACCTGGGTGAACATGGGATCTGCGGTCGCCTGGGTCGGCATGCCCAGAAAGACGCCGTCCGCGCCGTGGCGCGCCGCCATCAACTCGGCCGCCGCCAGAGCGGCCTTCGTCTTCCCCTCCCCCATCGGCGCCTCGACGATCACCAGGCCCGGGCCCTCCATGCGGCGCACCACGTCCAGTACCAGTTCCTGTGACTGCCTGGGTCCGTGGCCGAAGCGGTCCTGGAAGGTCTCGGGTCCGGGCACCGCCAGCGAACCCCAGCCACCGCGCAGCCCCAGCTTCGACCAGGCAGCGGCCGCCCGCTTGCGCGCGCCGGCCATCGTGACGCGGGACAGGTCGGAGATGCCCTTGAAGTGCCGCTCGTCGCTGGCGATCCAGTCCGCCATCACCACGAACCCGGACAGCTGCAACTGCACGGCGCGAGACGGCACATCGATCGGTTGCACCCCGCCGAGCACCGGCTCACCGGCGAAACCCAGCTCCCGGGAGAACACCTCGACCAGCGCCGACTGCGCCCGCCGCCACGCCGGGGTTTTCCCCTGCAACTCCTCGTTACGCTTGGGCGGAGTCAGCTGCCCCAGACCAGGGAACGAGCCGTGGTGGCCCGCCACCAGCGGCCAGACCCAGTCGACGTGCTCCTGGGGCCACTTCGCCTCCGCGAGCAGGCCCCGCAGGATGCGGCCGCCCGCCTTGTCGTGCCGCCAGGACTTCCCGGCCACCGCGTACTTGTTCCACGACAGCCCCGCCTTCCGTACCGTGGCAGCGCCGGCGGCGTCGACGTGCTGGAACGCGGGAGTCGCTTTCCCGCAGTCGTGGATTCCACAGAGCCAGACGAAGAACCGCCGCCCCTTGTCCCGACCACCCGCCAGGGCTTCCAGGCGCCAACGGGTCACTGGTGGAAGGTAGTTGTCCCAGATGATCTCCGCCACGGCCGTGGTGTCCAGCATGTGGGAGAGCAGAAGGTTGGTCTCCCCGCCCGCCCTCCCGGCGGACTTGCCCCACAACGCCCCCAGCCAGCCCACGACTTCAGGCGGGATCCCACGCCAGCGGCTATCACCGGTCATGCCCTGCCTCCCATCCCGTAGGCTTCGGCAGCGTAGGGCACTGCACTGACAACCCACCAAGCGGGCGGGGAGACCTGGTAATGAGCCATCCTGTTCCAGCGCGACCGAAGCGCGAACCAACTAACTCAATCGCGGCCCTGTAGTCCACAACGCCCCAGGTCAGCAAGTGTCGGCCCCGCGCTCGCGGGGGTTGCTCCCGCGTTCGTGGTACCCGGCTGGTGGACCTTGGGTCGGCCCCGCGCTCGCGGGGGTTGCTCCTAGCCACCTCTGCCATGGAGTTCTTCGTCCGGCCAAGGTCATGATGTGGACACCGCAACTCGTCGGCCGGTTCGTCGACGCCCACGCCGACCACGCGCTATCCGATCTGGGGCACTTCATGGCTTTCGAGGACCACGCCGAGCGAAGCTGTGCCCGGCCCTGGAGCGAAGTCGGTCTGGTCGAGCGCCAGTGCACGACCAACCAGCAGGCCGCAACCCGGCCGACGCCTGCGGCGACGGATCCGCCCACCAGCCCGGAGCTCGCGGCGATATGCAGCGTCCGTGCGAAGAAGACCGGCGGGAATCGGGGGCAGCCGATTCCCGCCCGGGCCGCGGAGGCTGCCGAAGGTGGTGACCGGCGCCGTGTCGGTCGCCACCTTTCTCCACCCTGGGGCGCTCGGGTGGGCAGGGCTGCGGCCGCAGCCCCGGGGAGGGGCCTCCGGCGGCTTCGGGTCCGGCGCGGCCGATCGGTGTTCGGTGACCCGGATGGCTCATCTGGCGTGCGGTGAAAGGGATTTGGACCTACGGTGCCGTTCGAGGGGGCCACCCGCACGAGAGGTATCAACTGCCATGGCAGGAAAGTTCGAACTTTACACCGATGAGAGCGGCATGCACCGGTTCCGGCTCAAGGCGAGCAACGGGTCCGTCGTGGTGACGGGCGACCCGTACGAGAACCGGGACGACTGCATCAGGAGCATCGAGTCGATCAGGAAGCTCGCGCCCTACGCGGAGCTCAAGGAGACGGCGGCCGGTCCGGCCTGAGGCTCCGAGCGGCCCTGTCGCAGGCAGGACGGCGGGTCGGTGGTGCAAATCGCCGACCCGCGTTCGTTTGCGCGACAGATCCCTTTGGCCGCGTGCACGCCGGGCCCGGACAGAACACTGGCATGCGCGTCGTCATCGTCACCGAATCCTTCCCGCCCGAGGTCAACGGAGTCGCCCACAGCGTGCTGCGGACGGCCGAGCATCTGGTCCGCCGGGGTCACCAGCCGCTCGTCATCACCCCGGCTCCCGCGCACGGCGCCGACTGCCCGCCGCACACCTTCGGGGCCGGTCCCGGGGCGGCCGAGCTGCCGGTGGTCCGGATCCCGTCCGTCCCGCTGCCCGGTTATCCGCAGGTCAGGATCGCCCTGCCCAGCCGCCGGCTGGGTGCCGCCATCGCCGGGCACCGGCCCGATCTGGTGCACCTGGCCAGCCCGTTCGTGCTCGGCGCGCGCGGTGTGCAGGCCGCCGCCCGGCTCGGTGTCCCGGCCGTCGCCGTGTACCAGACCGATCTCGCCGGGTACGCGCACGCCTACCGGGCCGGGCGCGGTCTCGGTGAGGCCGCCGCCTGGCACCGGATCCGGGCCGTCCACCGCGCCGCCGCGCGTACTCTCGCGCCGTCCACCCCGGCCGCGCAGGACCTCACCGCGCACGGGGTGCCGAGGGTCCAGCTGTGGCCGCGCGGGGTGGACTCGGTCCGCTTCCACCCGCGTCACCGTGACGAGGCACTGCACCGGGCGCTGGCCCCCGGCGGGGAGGTGCTGGTCGGGTACGTCGGGCGGCTCGCGCCGGAGAAGCGGGTCGACCTGCTGGCGGCCGCCTCGGCGCTGCCCGGGGTGCGGGTCGTGGTGATCGGCGACGGGCCGTCGGCGCCCGGGCTGAAGGCCGCGCTACCCGGCGCGGTCTTCCTCGGCCGCCGTACCGGGGACGAACTCGCCCGCTGCTTCGCCACCTTGGACGTGTTCGTGCACACCGGCCCGCTGGAGACCTTCTGTCAGACCATCCAGGAGGCGATGGCCAGCGGCGTCCCGGTGGTCGGTCCGGCCGCCGGCGGTCCGCTGGACCTGGTCGCGCACCGGCGGACCGGCCTGCTGGTGCCACCCCGGGACGGCGAGGCCGTCGCTCGGGCGGTCGCGACGCTGGCCGGGGACAACGCGCTGCGGGCCGCCTACGGGCGCGCCGGACGGGCGGAGGTGACGGCCCGCACCTGGGAGGCGGTCGGCGATCTGCTGCTGCGGCACTACGCGGAGGTGCTGGCGGAGCACGGGGGCGGACCGGCGGAGGGGCCGTCGCTCGCCGCGGACCCGCCCGCGCCGGTGGCTGCACCCGCGGTGGCTTCGGCGGTGGTGACGGAGGGGCTGTCGGCATGACCGGGGACGCACTGCGGATCGTCAGGATCGCCAACTTCGTCACCCCGGTCTCGGGCGGGCTGCGGACGGCGCTGCGGCACCTCGGCGCCGGGTACCGGGCCGCCGGGCACCGGCCGGTACTGGTCGTGCCCGGCGCGACGCGGTCGGAGGAGGAGACCGGGCAGGGCCTGGTGGTCACCCTGCCCGGGCCGGTGCTGCCCGGCAGCGGCGGCTACCGGGTGCTCACCGACCGGCGGGCGGTGACCCACGAACTGACCCGGCTGGCGCCCGACCGGCTGGAGGTCTCGGACCGCACCACGCTGCGCTGGACGGGCGCCTGGGCACGGCGGCACGGCGTCCGCTCGGTGATGGTGTCGCACGAGAGCGCCGCCGGGCTGCTCCGCAGCTGGGGCCTGCCCGGCCCGGTCGCCGACGCCGCCGCGGACCGGCTCAACGGCCGCACCGCGCGGGCGTACGACACCGTGGTCTGCACCACGGACTGGGCGGCCGCCGAGTTCCACCGCCTCGGCGTCCGAAACCTGGCACGCGCACCGCTCGGAGTGGACCTGACCGCCCTGCGCCCCCTCGCGGCCGACGAGCGGGCGTACGAGCGGGCGCGGTACGCGGAGCCGGCGCAGGTGCTGCTGGTGCTCTGCTCCCGGCTCTCGACGGAGAAGCGTCCCGAGCGTGCCGTCGAGGCCCTCTCCGCGCTGCGCTCGCGCGGCCTGCCGGCCGTCCTGGTGGTGGCCGGGACAGGACCGCTCCGGACGGGGCTGGCCGCCCGTGCCGCCCGGCTGGGACTGCCCGTGCGCTTCCTCGGGCACGTGGCGGGGCGTGCCGCGCTGGCCCGGTTGCTGGGCTGCGCCGATGTGGTGCTCGCCCCCGGGCCGGTGGAGACCTTCGGGCTGGCCGCGATGGAGGCCCTGGCCTGCGGCACACCGGTGGCCGTCAGCCGCTCGTCGGCGCTCCCCGGGCTGGTCGGGCCGGCCGGGGCGGTGGCGGACGACAGCGGCGAGGGTTTCGCCGAGGCGGTCCGGGAGCTGTTGTCCCGCCCGCCGGACGCCCGGCGGGCCGCCGCCCGGGCCCGGGCCGAGCGGTTCGGCTGGCCGGCCGCGGTGGCGGCGTTCCTCGCCGCGCACGGGGCGCGGACAGGGGACCCGAGCGCCGGCGCGGACAGAAACGCGGACACGAACATGAACGGGAACCCCGACGGGGGCGGGGCGCCGGTGGGGCTGCCGAGCGAGGACGCGGGCCGGGAGGCGGACCAGCCGGTCCGCCGCTCCGCCGGGGACGCCCGGTGAACGCGGGCGGACCGGCGGCGCTGGGGGCCGGCCGGCGCGGGGCCCCGGCCGGCGCCCGGCGGGTCGGCGGCCCCGTACGGTTCGTGGCGCTCGGGGACTCGCTCACGGAGGGGGTCGGCGACCCGGTCGCCGACGGGTGGCGTGGCTGGGCGGCGGTCCTGGCCCGGTCGTTGGCCCCGGCGGAGGTGGGCGTCGAGTTCACCAACCTCGCGCGCAGCGGCGCCCTGGCCGTCGACCTGGCGGCCGAGCAGCTGCCGGCCGCGCTCGCGCTGCGCCCGCAGCTGGCCGCCGTGGTGGTCGGGGGCAACGACACGCTGCGGGCCGGGTTCGACATCCGGCGCACGGCCCGGGAGTTGGACGCGGTGCTCGGCGAACTGTCCGGCAGCGGAGCACGGTTGCTCACCGCCTGTCTGCCCGACCCGGGCACCCTGCTACGGCTTCCGCAGCCGCTGGCCCGCCCGCTGGCACGACGGATGCACGCCGTGAACACGGTGGTGCACGCCCTCTCCGCGCGCCATCGGACCGTACACCTGCACCTCGCCGAACTGCCCTGGTCGGCGCAGCGGCACCTGCTGAGCGTGGACCGGCTGCACCCCAGCGCCGAGGGGCACCGGCTGATCGCCCGGCACTTCCACGAGCTGCTCGGCTCGGCCGGGCGTCCGCTCGGCCCCGCACCCGCCCCCGGCCCTGCCGGACCCCCGCCCGGCCGGGCCGCCGACCTGTGGTGGATGACCACCCGGGGCACCCGCTGGGTCGCCGCCCGCAGCACCGACCTCCTCCCCGGGCTGCTCGCCCTCGCCACGGTGGAGAGCGTCGCCCGGCTGCGGGGCACCACCGGCCGGTACGACGAGCAGATGGCCCGGGCGGCGGCCGCGGCGCTCGCCTCGCTGGGGTGACGCGCCCCGCCGGGCGACGGTGCGCCGCCGGGGTGACTCCGCGCCCGGCGGCGGGTCGGGTGACGGCGGGGAACCGCCGGGGTAGAAGTCAGTGTCGTTGCGGGGAACGGTCGGGCGTGCGCCCGGTCCGGCGGAGGGAGTTGCGTTGGTGGTCTCACCGCCTGCGGGCGATCAGGGTGCACCGGGTCAGGACGGGCGCGCCGGGCGCGAGTTGCTGGCCGCGGCCGGGGTGCTGTTCCCGGACGAACAGGGTCGGGTGCTGGTGGTGCGGCTGCCGTACGACCGGGAGCATCCGGTGGCCGTCCCCGGCGGGGGCTGGGAACCGCAGGACCTGTCGCCGCGCCGGACGGCCGTCCGGGAGATCGAGGAGGAGCTGGGGTTCACGCCCGGGCTGGGGCCGCTGGCCTGCGTGGACTGGACGCTGGACCACTTCCGCCCGCCGATCGCGGCGTACCTGTACTGGGCCGATCCGCTCACCCCGGCGCAGCTCGCCGCGATCACTCCGGACCCGGCCGAGGTCGGCGGCTGGGTCTGGCTGACGCCGGAGCAGGCCGGCCACGCGCTGCCGCCCCGGCTCTCCCGGCGGGTCACGGCCTGTCTGCGGGCCCCTCGCTCGGCCGGTCCGCTGGAGCTGGAGGACAGCCTGCCGGCCGGGCACACCCTCGACCACCTGACGGTCGAACCGCCGCCCGAGTACACCCGGCTGGCGGGGCTGCCCCTCACCGGGGCGGCCGCCCTGGCCGCGGTCCGTCCGGCGGCCGAACCCGTGCCCCCGCTGGACCGGGACACCTACATCGCCACCCGGCCCCGGATCCGGGCGAAGGCGCGGACGGTGTTCACCGACCGGTCCGGGCGCGTCCTGCTGGTGCGGCTCAGGCCCTGGCCGGGGACCGGGGGCGAGGTGCCGTACTGGGTGCTGCCGGGCGGCGGTATCGAGGCGGACCGCGAACTGCCCCGGGCGGCGGCCCGGCGCGAGGTCCGCGAGGAGCTGGGCTGGGACCGCGAGCCGGGCCGGCTGCTGGCCGTGGACTGGCTGCCCGGGCACGCGGCGGCCCCGGCGAGCGGGCGGGACACGGCCGTGCTGGTGTACCTCTTCGACGGGGGCACGGTGGCGGAGGACCGGCTCGCCTCGATCGCCCTGGCCGAGGACGAGTTGGCGGAGTGGCGGCTCTGCGCTCCGGCGGAGGCCCGGGCGCTGCTCTCCGACTCCTCCTGGGCCCGGACGGAGGCCGCCCTCGCCGCCCGCGCCAGGACCGGCGGGCCGGCCGAGCTGGTCCGGGGGCGGCCGGCGGACTGACCGGGCCCCGCGGTCCCCGGTGGGCCACACTGGGGGCATGACGAACGGGATCGGGAGTGTGCTGGCCGGTCGCCGGGTGGAGTCCGTCACTGGCGGCGCCCGGCTCGACATCACGCTCGCCGGGGCGGTGACGGTCCGGGTGACGCACGAGTTCAGGTTCGCCGTGCCGTCCGGGGTGGAGCGCTTCTACCCGGCGCTGACCGTCCGGCCGTCCGGCCCGCTGCTCGGGCTGGTGGGCCGGTCCGTCGGCGCCGCCCGGGTGACGATGGCGGGCGGGCTGGAGCTGGCCTTCGACGGGGGTGGCGAGCTGTCCGTTCCGCCGCACGCGCTGGTGGCACCGTGGAGCGTGTTCACCCCCGGTGGCACGGTCTGCTCCGGTCTGCCGGGTGGCGAGGTGGCGTGGGCGGAGCCCGAACTGCAGCGACCCGGGCGGTGGTTCACCACCGGGTGATCCGGGTGCGGGCCGGCACGGCGGCAGCCCCGGCGGGACCCCGCGCCGGGCGGTGCGGGGTCCGTACGCCGCCGGGCGAGCGCCGTCAGACCTCCAGGTCCGCCTCGATCCTGGTCAGTTGGTGACGGGCCATGGCCAGGTTGGCGCGGCTCTTGTCCAGCGCGAGGTAGAGGAAGAGGCCCTTGCCGCCCCGGCCGGTGAGCGGTCGGATCAGGTGGTACTGGCTGCTCAGTGTGATGAGGATGTCGTCGATGCCGTCCTGCAGGCCCAGCATGTCCATGGTGCGCATCTTGGCCCGGACCACGTCGGTGTTCCCGGCCGCGGCCACGTTGAGGTCGATGCCGCCGGGGCCGTCGAGCGTGGCGAGCGCCATACCGCTGTTGTAGTCCACGAGCGCGGCGCCGATGGCGCCCTCGATCACGGTCATGGCCTGCTTGAGCGCGCCTGCTGCGTCCGTCATGTCGGTCACTCCAGTTCGTTCGGTGGGTGCTGGTACTGGTGCTGGTGCTGGTGTTTCGGATGGGGCGGGCGCGGTCAGCCCACCTCCTTGGGGTCCTTGGGCGCGAGGGTGTCGCTGAGGAGCGCGGCGACGCGCTGGGCGGAGCGACGGGCCTCCAGGTGCAGTCGGCCGACGTTCACGTCCGGGTGCGCCAGCAGGGTGAGCACGCAGCTGCCGCCCGCCGTGTAGGTGGCGACGTAGCCGTTCTCACCGCGGACCAGCGACTCCCGGAACTCCCCCTGTCCGGTGGTGTCGGCTAGCCGCTGCGCCAGTCCGAGGGAGGCGGCCGTCATGGCCGCCAGGCCCGAGGGCTCGGTGCCGTGGGTGTCGTGCGCGACCAGCAGGCCGTCCACGCTGGCCACCAGGCCGCCCGCGAGGTGCGGGACCCGATGCCTGAGGGCGCGGAGCTCGGCCAGCAACTCGGTCTCCAAGGCGATCAGTTGTCTCCTTCCGACACGCTGCTTGAGCGCCCGCCTCATGACCGCGAGGGCGGGGTCGCGGGCGGAGAGTGGTTCAAAGTCGGGCCTCCAGAAGGGTCAGGACCCGGGTCAGCAGCGCGATGTCCGGGTCGGGGGCGGTCAGCGGGTGGGCCGCTGCCGTGGTCGGTGGGTGGGCCGCCCGGACGGGCCCGGCCTGGGCCGGCCCGGTCAGTGTGGCCCCGGGGACGCGGCGGTGGAGCCCGCCGGCGGTGCGGCCGGGGGCGGCACGGTCGGCAGGGCTCCGGTCGGAGGAACTCCGGTCGGCAGGGCTCCGGTCGGGGGTGGTGCCGCCGGACGGGGCGGCGTGGCGGGGACCGCCGCGCCCCGGGGTGCCGCAGCCGGGCGTGGCGAGCAGTCCGGCGGCGGCGAGGCGGCGGACGTCGGCCGTGGTGGCGAAGGCCGAGTGACCGAGCAGCCGGGCCAGCTCCCCCGGGGTCCTTCGGCCGTCCGCGTGGTCGAGCAGTTCGCGCTGGCGGCGGCTGGGCGAGCGGCGGTACCGGCCTCGGGCACCTGGTCCGGCACACGCCTCGCGGCTCTCGGGGATCCCCGCCTCGGACGGGCGGACCGGCTCGGTGTCGAGCTGCGGCCAGGGCCAGATGCGCTCCAGCAGCTGACGTCTGCGCTCGACCTCGCGGCGCAGCCGGTGGGCGCCGACCGCCGTCACCGGGCCGAGCCAGTGCCGCACGCCCGGTTCGAAGCGCCAGGGCCCGGCGGTGGCATCGAGGACGAAGAAGGCCGCGTCGTAGAGCGCCCCGAGGTGACAGAGCTCGAGCTCGCCGCGGGTGAGCCGGCCCTGCTCGACCAGGGCGTCGCCGACCCGGCAGCGCGGGCCGTGGACGCGGAGGATCTCCTGCCAGGCCTCGGGGGTGATCCGGCCGCAGCCGGTCAGCAGGGCGGCCAGGTCGGGCGCACGGTCGGATTCGGCGTGCACCACCTGGCCGGCGGCGAGGTAGACCGTGCCGGCGGGGCCGCGCAGGGCGCCGGTGGCCCTCTCCCCGGCCAGTCGCTCGACGGCGTCGGCCGGAGTGGCCGGGGCCTCCTGGACAGCCGGGGCGCCCTGGGGCTCCCGGGCCGCCGGGTGGCGCGCCGGCGCGGCGCCGAGTGGCGACGATGTAGCGTTCATGCCAACCACCTCCGGTCGTCGGACAGTTGACGCGATGGCCGAATCCTGACGGCGAATGCCGGACACCCGGCCGACCGGGCCGCGAGCAGGCGCATCACCCCAGCACCAGCTCCTCGGCGAGCGCCTGGAGGCGATACCGGGCCGCGGCGAGGTTGCCCTCCGAGCGGTCCAGCCAGAGGTGCAGGACGAGCCGGCTGTCGAAGACGGTATCGATGAAGCAAAGGAGGTGGTAGCTACGGCCCGCGGTGACGATGATGTCCTGCAACGGCGCACGCTTGTCCTCCGCCCCGGTGAAGGTCTGGCTCTCAACAGCCGCCCGCACCAAGTCGGTTGCCTCCGCCGCCGCGGTCTCGTGCTCTCCGGTGGGGCTGATTCCGAGGCTGCCGAGGGCAAGTCCGCTGCTCCAGTCGACCAGGCTCGCGGAGCGGGCACCGGCGATCGCCATCGCCCCGGACAGGCATTCGTCGATACCCGGCACACCGGCTCCTTCGGAGGGTTCTGGGGTAGCCGGAGACGCTGGGCAGACACCGGCCGAACTGCCACGACCGGTGGCTGGTTCGACACGGAAGGCTACTGCCGGATTCCATATGACGAACATTCCAATGGCATATTCACATCACAACCGACCACTTCCAGCCAACCTATGACGGTACGTCAGGCGTGACGACCCGACGAACCCGCTGGCCGAACCGGAGGATGGAGAGCGGCCCACCGGCCCACCTGGATCGGGACCTTGGCCGATTGTCGGCCGCTCCACAGGGTTTCGAACGCCCGATGCGCTAAGGCCGGCCACCCCCGTACCCGGGCACGGGAACCGGATTCCGCCGCCGGGCGTCCGAACGCCCGGGAAACGACAAAGCGGCCGTTCCGGGAAGGAACGGCCGCCTTGGGGTGGAGCGCCAGGCCCGGGTCGAACGGACTCTTCCTACTGAAAGTAGGACGTGCTCCGGTAGCACCTCTGACGCCTGTCCGAGAGATCATTTCCTCTCGACGATTAGAACATTAGCAGGTCATCACACCTGATCAGAAATCGAACGAGAGGAGGCCGCGGATGGAACCGGCAGAGCTTCAGCCGCGCGCGACGCGCATCCACGACCGGTACGACGAGCCGAACCGGCGGGAGCGCGGGCAGGTCCGGACCAGGAAGGAGTTCATGGGCGACAGGACGGTCAGCACCTCGCGGACAGCAGCGCGCGGTAGCCGGCGATCAGGGCGGTGAGCCCCAGCTCGAAGGCCTGGTCGGCGCGGTGACGGCCGGTGGGAACGGCCTCCAGGGCGGCGGCCAGGCGCGGGGTGGTGCCGCGTTCGACGGCGTCGACCATGACGGCGGGGGCGACCAGGTCGAGCGCGGAGCCGAGGATGAAACTCTCCAGCGCGGTGATCACGCTCATCACGTCCTGCGGCGCGAAGCCCGCGCCCTCCAGGGTGGTGACGGCGCGCTCGTACAGCTCGTGCATGAACGATTCGGCGAGCGGGGCCGTGGCGAGCAGCCGGATGATGCCGGGGTGCTCGGCGAAGGCGTCGCGGTAGGCGTGCGCCCAGGTGCGCAGCGCGTCGTCCCAGGGCTGGTCCCACATGGACTGCTCGCCGATGGTGCGGACGAGTTCGGCGCGCATCAGGGCGACGATCTCGGCCCGGCCGGCCACGTGGTGGTAGAGCGCCGAGGGGCTCACCTTGAGCGTCCCGGCGAGGGCCGGGATGGTGAGATCGCCCGCCTCGTCCACCAGCCGCAGCGCGGCGTCCACGATGCGCTGCCGGTCCAACAGTGGTGTGCGCGGCCTGGCCATGCGCGTCCCCGCCCTTCGCTTCCGCTTCCCGTCCGGACCGTCCGTCCGTCCGTCCGCACGACTCGTCCGCGCGGCCCGTCCGCGCGGCCCGGCAGGACGATCATCACTCAAGATCATCGTTACCGAAATGTAACCGAATGACTTTCAATAAAACTCTTCCGCAGCTCGCGGCAACGCGCCTACGGTAACCGAACCCCATTCGGTTAGACAGGTCACACTGGGAGAGGACGCACCCCCGCATGCGTGCCGACACGATCTTCACCGGAGGCCGGATCCACACCGGCGACCCCGCGAACCCGCACACCACCGCCCTGGCCGTCACCGCCGGCCGGATCACCGCCCTCGGCGCGGAGGCCCTGGCCCTGCGCGGCGAACGGACCGAGACCGTCGACCTGGCCGGCGGCGCGCTGCTGCCGTCCTGGGGCGACGGCCACGTCCACCCGCTGCTCGGCGGTATCGGTCTGCGCGGCGTACCCGTCCGCGACTGCACCAGCCTCGAGGAGGTCGTCGAGGCCGTCCGGCTCTGGGCCGAGCAGCACCCCGAGGCCGAGTGGATCACCGGCGACGCCTTCGACCCGTGGCTCGCCGAGGGGGGCCTGTTCGACGCCGCGCTGCTCGACGCCGTCGTCCCCGACCGCCCGGTGCTGCTGCGCACCATGGACCACCACACCGGCTGGGCCAACAGCGAGGCCCTGCGCCGGGCCGGCTACACCGCCCGCACGCCCCAGCCCGTCAACGGCGAGATCGTCCGCCGCCCCGACGGCAGCCCGCTCGGCACCCTGCGCGAGTTCGGCGCGCTCAACCCCGTACGCGCCCTCGTCCCGCTGCCCGAGCTCGACGAACAGGTCGCCGCCCTGCGCGACACCACCACGGCGCTCGCCTCCGCCGGCATCACCTGGATCCAGGACGCCTGGGTCGAACCCGCCCAGGTCGACACCTGGCTCGCCGCCGTCCGGGACGGCCACCCGCTGGCCGTCCGGGCCGGGCTCGGCCTGCTGCTGGAGCCGGACGGCTGGCGCGAGCGGCTGCCCGGCCTGGCCGCCGACCGGGCCCGGATCGAGGCCGAGGGCGGCGGGCAGCTCACCGCCCGGGCGATCAAGTTCTTCGCCGACGGCGTCATCGAGTCCGGCACCGCCGCGCTGCTGGAGCCGTACAGCGACTGCCCGCACTCGCACGGCGTCGCCAACTGGACCGGCGACGAACTGGCCGAGGCCGTCACCGCCGTGGACGCGCTCGGCTTCCAGCCGCACATCCACGCCATCGGCGACCACGGCGTCCGGATCGCCCTGGACGCCGTCGAGGCCACCGCCCGCCGCAACGGCCCCCGCGCCCGCCGCCCCGTGATCGCCCACGTCCAGCTGGTCGACCCGGCAGACCTGCCGCGCTTCGCCGAACTCGGCGTGATCGCCAACTTCGAACCGCTCTGGGCCCAGACCGACCCGCTGATGACCCAGCTCACCCTCCCCCGGCTCGGCCCCGAGCGCGGCGCCCGTCAGTACCAGATCGCCGCCCTGCTGCGCAGCGGCGCCCGGGTCTCCTTCGGCAGCGACTGGCCGGTCACCCGGTACGAGCCGCTGGCGGGCCTCGCGACCGCCGTCACCCGGCAGACCCCGGACGGCCTGCCGGACGGCGGCTGGGTCCCCGAGGAGCGGATCGGCCTCACCGAGGCGCTCGCCGCGTACTCGGCCGGGGTGGCGCACCAGGCGTTCGAGGAGGACGACTGGGGCGTGCTGCGGCCCGGTATGCGCGCCGACCTGGTGCAGCTGGCCGCCGACCCGTACGAGGTGGCGCCCGGCGAACTGGCCGAGGTCGCGGTGCTGGGCACCTGGCTCGGCGGGCGGCGTACGCACTGACCTGACCGACCCCACCTGCACCACTTGTCCCAGCTGCACCACCTGCCGTAGCCGGCCCGGCCCGGAGCGGCGCTGCCGGGGGCGGGCGGGCCCCGGGCCCCACCCCGGGCGCTCCCTCGCGCTCCCGGCGCTCGCGCCTCGCTCCGAGCGCCCCCTCCCACCCCCGCGCCCACGTCCCACCCCGGGCGCCCCGCGGGCGCCCCCATCCGCGGCGCCGTCGTACCGCGTCTCCCCGCTCGCACCACTCACGGCCGTGCCCGTCCTCGGCACCGTCCGGCCGGATCGTCCTACCCTCGTTCGTACGACCCCAGGAGAGCTCCCCCATGAACCTGCCCTCCGACGCGGCCACCCCGGCCGCCACCCCCACTCCGACCAGGCCGCCCACCACCGCCACGTCGGGGACGGCCCCGGCCACCGGGTCCCGGCTCGGGCGCGGCGTCCTCGGCACCGGCGACATCGTCTTCTTCGTCGTGGCCGCGGCCGCGCCGCTGACCGTGATGGCCGGGGTGGCACCCTTCGCGATCGCCTTCGGCGGCATCGGCGCACCCGTGGCCTACCTGGCCACCGGCGTCATCCTGGCCCTGTTCGCGGTCGGCTTCACCACGATGACCGCTCATGTGAAGAACGCCGGCGCGTTCTACGCGTACGTCACCCGCGGCCTCGGGCGACCGGCCGGTCTCGGGGCCGCGCTGCTCGCCGTGTTCTCGTACAACGCCATCCAGATCGGCATGTTCGGCGCCTTCGGCTACTTCGCCCACACCACCGCCGCCGACCTGCTCGGTCTCGACCTGCCCTGGCCGGTCTGGGCACTGATCGGGGTCGCGGTGGTCTGGTTCCTCGGCTACCGCTCGATAGACCTCGGTGCCAAGGTGCTCGGCGCGCTGCTGATCGCCGAGACCGGCATCCTGCTGGTCCTCGCCGTCGCCGTCCTGCTCAAGGGCGGGGCGCACGGCCTGAGCCTCTCCTCGCTCGCCCCTGGCAACGTCTTCTCCGGCGGGATGGGCGGCGTGCTCGGCCTCTCCTTCGCGGCCTTCGTCGGCTTCGAGGCCACCGCGATCTACCGCGAGGAGGCCCGCGAGCCGCACCGCACCGTGCCCCGGGCCACGTACGCGGCGATCGCCTTCCTCGGCCTCTTCTACACCTTCATCACCTGGATGATCGTGCAGGCCTTCGGCGACGCGGAAGCCGTCGCGACCGCCACCGCCGACCCGGCCGGGATGTTCTTCACGGCGATGACCGACTACGTCGGTGCCTGGGCCACGGACGTGCAGCGGGTGCTGATCGTCACCAGCCTGCTGGCCGCCCTGCTGGCCTTCCACAACACGATCACCCGCTACGGCTACGCGCTCGCCGGTGAACAGGCCGCGCCCGCCGCCCTCGGGCGGGTCCACCCGAAGCACGGTTCGCCGTGGATCGGCGGCATCGTGCAGTCGGTGCTGGCCGCGGTCGCGGTCGTCGTGGCGGCGCTGATCGGGGCCGACCCGTACAACCAGTTCTTCCTCTGGGTGAACTCCCCCGGTGTGGTCGGCATCCTGCTGCTCCAGGCGCTGGCCGGGCTCGCCGTGTACGTCTTCTTCCGCCGCAACCGGGCCGCCGCCGCCAGCGCCGGTGTGTTCCGCACGGTGGTCGCCCCGCTCGGCGCGACCGTGCTGCTGTGCGGCGCGACCGCGCTGGTGGTCTGGCGGCTGGATCTGTTCACGGGCGCCGGGCCGGAGGTCAACTGGCCGCTGGTCGCGATCGTGCCGGTGGTCTTCCTGACCGGCGTCGGCATCGCGCTGCGGCTGCGCGCACGGCGGCCCGAGGTGTACGCCCGGCTGGGCACCACCGAGGTGGACGCGGCCTGAACCGCCGGGCGCTGTACGTTCCGCCGTATGGCGTCCCCCACCCGTTCGGCTCAGTCCGAGCTGCGGGCGATCCCTCTTTCGGGTGAAGCTGCTGGCGGCTGCGTCCTGTGCGCGGCCGCCAGAGCGCTCATCGTCTTTCGCGCTTTCACGTCTTTCGCATCGTGACGGCCGGCGCGCCGCCGCGGCTGTCGCGACATTCGTGTCCTCGCGTTCTCCACGGTGGGCGCACGCGCGCCGATCGTCCGAGGGAGAGACCATGAAGGCCGCCGTCGTCCGGGACTTCACCGCACCGCTGGTCATCGAAGACCGCCCGGTGCCCGCACCCGGCCCGCACCAGGTCCGGATCCGGCTCGAAGCCTCCGGGATCTGCCACACCGACATCCACGCCGCCCATGGTGACTGGCCCGTCAAGCCCAGTCCGCCGTTCGTGCCCGGCCACGAGGGTGTCGGCATCGTCGAGGCGGTGGGTGAGCAAGTCCGCCACACCAAGGCGGGGGAGCGGGTGGCGATCGCCTGGCTGGCCGACGCCTGCGGGCGCTGCGACCACTGTGTCTCGGGCTGGGAGACGCTCTGCCTCGGCCAGCACAACAGCGGCTACTCGGTGGACGGCGCCTACGCCGAGTACGCGCTCGCCCACGGTGACTACGTGGTGCCCGTCCCCGACGGCATCGACCCGCTGGACGCCGCACCGCTCACCTGCGCGGGCGTCACCACCTACAAGGCGCTGAAGGTCTCCGGCGCCCGCCCCGGCACGCGCGTCCTGGTCTCGGGCATCGGCGGCCTCGGCCACCTCGCCCTGCAGTACGCCCGCGTCTTCGGCGCCGAGACCATCGCCGTCGACATCACCGACGACAAACTCGCCCTCGCCCGGGAACTCGGCGCCGACCACGTCCTCGACGCCCGCACCCAGGACATCGCGGCCGAAGTCCAGAAACTCGGCGGCGCCGACGCGGCCATCGCGCTCGCGGTGAGCAACGCCTCCTTCCAGGCCGCCTACGCCTCGCTGCGCCGGGGCGGCACACTGGTGCTGGTCGCCCTGCCCGCCGGAGGGAAGCTCGAACTGCCCGTCTTCGAGACCGTGCTGAACGGCACCAAGGTGACCGGCTCGATCGTCGGCACCCGCCAGGACCTCGCCGAGGTCTTCCGCCTGCACGCCCTCGGCCGCACCCGCGTCATCCGCGAAACCCGCAAACTCGACGACGTCAACACCTGCATCGACGACATCCTCGCGGGCAGGATCAGCGCCCGTCTGGTCTTCGACCTGCGCTGACCGCCCTCCGGCCCCCGTCGGCCTTCGTCCGGGGGCCCGGGGCCGGGGGCTGGGGGCCGGGGCCGAAAAGAAGGTGCCCGGGTCGGCGGGAGTCCGTCAGGATGCCACCGTGGATCACGTCCTGTACGGGCTCGCCGCCAACCCGGCTCTGCCGTCCGCCGTCGTCGACCGTCTCATCGCGGAGGCGGGCACAGCTGCGGACGTCCCGACGTTCGCTGAAGCCGACGGCACTGAGCTCGCCGAACATCTCGCCGCCCGGCCGGACCTCAGCCCTTCGCAGGCACGCGCCCTGGCCGCGCATTCGGAGGCCGTCGCCGTGCGACTCGCCTACGACGGCAGGATCGGAGCCGCCGACATCGACCCCGGCAGGCGGCCGGGCGCCGCACTCGCCCTGCTGGACGTGGGCCGCGGGCGGCCGGAGTGGGCGCGCCGGTTCGCAACGGACCCGGTCGTGGAGCGCCGGGTGAAGCTGGCCGGCTGCCCGGGCCTGCCGTCCGAGGTGGCCGAGGCACTGGCGGCCGACCGGGAGACGACCGTCGTCGAGGAGCTGGCGCTCTGGACCGAACGCGCGGACCTGGCCGCCCGGTTCGCCGCCCACGCCGATCCCGGCGTCCGCCGCGCGGCGGCGGCGAACGAGGCGACTCCGGCGGACGCGCTGGCCGTCCTGCTCACCGACTCCCCCGAGATCCAGCAGCCGGCGCTGCGCAACCCGAGCACGCCCGCGCAGGCCGCCGCCCGCTTCGCCGACCACCCCGCACTGCTGCTGCGCCAGGAACTCGCCGCCCGCCCCGATCTGCCCGCGGAGGCCGGCCGACGGCTCGCCGACGACCCCGTTCCCTGGGTGCGGGCGAACCTCGCCGAGAACCCCGCCATCGACGAGCCCCTGATCCGCCGGCTCGCCGCCGACCGCGGCCACGACGTCCAGCGCAGCCTCGCGCACAACCCGCACGTGCCCCTCGACGTCCTGGCCCTCCTCGCCGGCGCCACCCGGATCGGGCCGACGCTGCTCCCCCGGATCGCCGCAGCGTCCCCGGCCGAGGTCGAACAGCTGGCGGTCTCCACCGTCCCGGCGCTGCGGATGCTCCTGGCCCGCCGCCGTGACCTGCCCGCCGCGGTCCGCGACACGCTGGCCTCCGACCCGGACGCCAAGGTGGTGAAGTCCATCGCCTCGCACCCCGATCTCTCCGAAGCCCAACTGCGCTCCGCAGTCGACCGGTTCGGAGCACAGACCGCCGCAGCGGCCGCCGCCAGCCCCAACGCGTCGCCGGCCCTGCTGGAGTATCTGGCCACCGGCCGACTCGCCACCCACCGGGCCCTCCACGCGATCGCCCACCACCCCGACGCCACGCCCCTCGCCCTCCTCGCCTGTCTGGCCCACCCCAAGTCCCGCCGCCCGGCCGCCGCCCATCCGGCTCTGCCCCTGGACACCCTGATCACGCTCCTCGCCGCACCCGACCGGGAGACGGCGCAGGCGGCAGCGGCCAACCCCTCGCTCCCCCTCGGCACCCTGCTGGCCCTGCTCCCCTGACCGGCCCCCGCATCGGCCGCCCCGGCCGACCGAGCGCCGCCGGGACCGCCCCCGCACCCGGCAGGCCGTGATTGGGTCGGGGTGCGCACGGGGATCGTGCAGACAACTACTCATGCCACAGGGGGAGTTGTCATGGTAGACGGGCAGGATCTGGTCAGGGCCGTGGTCGGTGCTCTCGTTCGGACGGCCGCGAACAGCGCGACCTCGACGGGAGGCGCGGCAGTCGACGTCGTGCGGGCTCGGCTGCGCGGCACCCCGGACGGGGCTCAGGCGGTGGACGCGGTGGAGGCGGCCCCGTCGGACCGGCACGCACAGGCCCGGCTGGCCGCCGCCGTCGGCCAACTGCTGGCCACGGACCAGGCGTTCGCCCGCTACCTGGTCACCACCGAACTGGGTCACCCGGCGCACCAGCCCACCCCTCCGAAGCCCGGGGCAGCGACGACGCTGACGCTCCGGGCGGTCGGCGGCATCCCGGGCGGCGGCCTCGCCACGGCCGGCCGCCGCGCCGGCGGCAGTGTCCTGGTGGCGCTGGTGCTGATCGTCGTTGCCGCGCTGGTCGCCCTCGGGATCCACCTGGGGTCGCGCCCCGTCCTCCGGCCCGGTGTGCCCGGCCTCGCGCACGGCGCGGTCGCGCTGCGCGATCCCGGACAGATGCGGGGCGTCCTGCCAGACCTCCAGGCCATGCCCGCCGGGTGGACGCTGGAGAGCGGCCCGAGTGCGGGCACCGGGTCCGGCGGAGAAGTCCGCTGCCTGCTGCCGGACGCCTGCGACCAGCAACTGGGCTACGCGTCAGTGACCTTCCGCGGCGCCTCCCCGTACACCGTGAACTTCACCGTCGTGAGTTTCGCGTCCACCGAGACCGCGCGCCGGGCCTTCGACCTCACCTCCCAACGGGCCGACGGCGCCGCCACAGCCGTCCCCCTGCCCCGGATCGGCGACCAGAGCACGGCCCGGACGACCGGCGGCCACGAGGTGGAGGCCCTGGTCAGGGTCGGCACCACCCTGCTGTACACCCGCGCCACCGCCCCGGACGAGCCCACGTCCCACGACGCGACGGTCCTGACGGCGTTCGCCCACCTGCTGGCCGAGCGGGCCCAGCAGGCCCAGGACGGCCTCACCCCCGACGCCGTCGACCAGGGCTGACGGCGGGCCGTGCCCGGACGCGCATTCGATCACGACGCGCACCGGCTGCTCACAGGCGGGCTCGTCGGGACCGGCGTGGCGGCGGCCGAAGGCCCGTCCGAACCGGCGAGATGCTTGTCGCCCCGGTCGCCCGGGGCGACGCCCCCTTCACCGGTCAGCGGCGAAGGGCCGCGTCGAGCTGGTGGCGAAGCGCCTCCAGTCGACTGCGGCCGGGGCTGAAAACCGGCATCTGCCGCACAATCCCACGAACCGCCGACGGTGCGTGCTCGATCGCCCACCGGATCTCCTCGTCACCGGCGCCGACGTCGTCGCCCGCCGCGAGCTCACGAGCGCGCGCCACGTACATCGCCGGCCCAAGAGCGTGTTTCGCCTGGTGAGGGGTGGCCAATGGGTGGATGTAAGGGGTCGCCGCCGCGTAGCCCGCGGCACGAGCGGCGGCGGTGGCAGCCGGATCGCCGACCTCGCGTGCGGCCACGAGAGCCGCAAAGGCAAGGGAGCGCAGTCGTGCCGTCCGCTTCCCGTCGCGCGCGAAGAACCGGATGCCCTCGATCGCCTCACACGGGCGGATGTCGGACGGAGCCTTCGCCTCGAACAGTGGCAGCACCCGCTCGGCGCAATCGGCAGCCCAGAGCCCGAGAAGCCGACGGTCTTCGTCGCTTATGGTCACGCTGTTCACCCGGACATCCTGCCGGTTCCGGTGCCCCCTGTCGCCGCAATTACGTCCCGCTGCGCAAATGACGCTCCGCTGCGTCGCGCAGAGCCGACCAGTCCGCGCGGGCCCGCCCGGCCCGGTGTCGCCCGTCGCTCGACTAATCGATCAGGTGTTCGAAATGGGCGTACGCTGGAACCATGCACAGCACCGTTCACCGCCAGCCCTCGTTGTTCGACGACGCCGACGGGGGCGGGGCCGGGCTGGGCCCGCTGGCAGGCGTACGGCGGGTGGTGCTCGGGGCGGGGGCCTGGCTGGACGTGCTGCCGGGGTGGCTCGGCGGGGCGGACGAGGTGTTCGAACGGCTGGCGGTGGAGGTCCCGTGGCGGGCCGAGCGGCGGGAGATGTACGAACGGGTGGTGGACGTGCCACGGCTGCTCGCGCACTACGGGGAAGCCGACGAGCCGCCGCACCCGGTGCTGGGCGAGGCCCGGGCAGCGCTGAGCGCGTACTACGCGACGGAACTGGGCGAGCCGTTCCGGACGCTGGGGCTCTGCTACTACCGGGACGGCCGGGACAGTGTCGCCTGGCACGGGGACCGGATCGGGCGTGGCAAGCGGGAGGACACCATGGTGGCGATCCTCTCGGTGGGCGAGCCGCGCGCACTGCTGCTGCGCCCCCGGCCGGGCGGCGCCCGGGGAGGCAACGAAGGCACGCACGTGGTGCGGCAGGTGGTCGGCCACGGGGACCTGGTGGTGATGGGCGGCTCGTGTCAGCGGACCTGGGAGCACGCGATCCCGAAGACGGCCCGGCCGGTGGGACCGCGGATCAGCGTCCAGTTCCGGCCGCGCGGGGTCTCCTGAGCCCCCCCCTTCCTGGCAGGCCCGAACACCCGGAACAAGCTGACTGACCATCAATGATTCAGCACTGCACGTAACTTGGCCATGCCCCCGTGATCACGGGTGAGTTCACCGAGGAAGAAGTCCATCGCCCAGCCGCCGCGCAGCCAGACGCGGACGCCGAGACGGCGGGCGAGTCCCACCGTCTCGGCGATCTGGGCGAGTTGCCGGTCGGCACGCCCCTGGTCCGAAGACCGCACAGACCCCACATCCATGGCCGGGACGCTAGCAGGAACCGGCCGGGCGGCTCAGTCCTTCACCGCGCCCGCGAGCCCGGAGACCAGCTTGCGCTGCACCGCGATGAAGAAGATCAGCACCGGCACGGTCATCAGGGTGGAAGCCGCCATGATGCCGCCCCAGTCGTTCTCGTCCGGCTTGAAGAACACCAGCAGGGCCGAGGGGAGGGTCTGGTTGTCGGTGGCGCTGATGATGAAGGTCTTGGCGAAGACGAAGTCGTTCCAGGCCGCGATGAAGGAGAACACACTGGTCGCGGCGAGGCCCGGCGCGACCAGCGGCAGCAGGATCCGCCAGAGGATGCGGGACCGGCTGGCGCCGTCGATCTGGGCGGCCTCCTCGATGGAGACCGGTACGGCGGCGACGAAGCCGCGCATCATCCAGATGCCGAACGGCAGCGAGAACGCCAGCTGCACCAGGATCAGCGAGGCCAGGGTGTTGAGGCCGATCCCGGGGGCGAACCGGCCCGCGTCGCGGAACATGAAGAACAGCGGGATGGTCAGCGCCTCGACCGGGATCATCTGGGCGATCAGGAACATCACCATGATGGTGGTGCGGAACTTGAACCGGAAGCGGGTCACCGCCACCGCCGCCAGGAAGACGACCAGCGCCGACAGCACCACCACCGACAGGGCGATGACCAGGCTGTTGAGGAAGTACCGGCCGAACCCGTCGACGCTCAGCACCTGGCGGAAGCTGTCCAGCGTGGGGTGGGTGGTCCACGGCTTGGGGTCGAGGGACTGCACCTCGCCCTTGGGCTTGAAGGCCGAGAGCACCATCCAGAAGATCGGGAAGGCGGTGATGACGGCCACCACGATGGCGGTGGTGTTGGCGGCGAACCGCCAGCGGCTACGGGCGCTCACAGTTCATTTCCCGTCCGTCGCAGGGTGCGGATGTAGAAGACCGTCGGGATCACCAGGATCAGCAGCATGATCACACCGATGGCCGCGCCCAGTCCGTACTGGGAGGAGGCGAAGGCCTTCTGGTACGCGTACACGTTGAGGACGAGGTTCTGGCCGGCGATGCCGCCGCCCTCGGTCATCACGTAGATCTGGGTGAAGACCTTGAAGTCCCAGATGACCGACTGGATCACCACGATGGTGAGGATCGGCCGCAGCATCGGGGCGGTGATCCGGCGGAAGGTGTTCCAGGTGTTGGCGCCGTCCAGGGCGGCGGCCTCCAGGATCTCCTCGGGGATCGCCCTGATGCCCGCGTAGAGCGTCACCATCACGAAGGGGAAGGAGTGCCAGACCACCACGGCCCCGACGATCAGGAACGCCGTCCACTTGTCGTAGAACCAGTTGAACTCGTGGAAGCCGCTGAGCCCGAGGTTGACCAGGGTCTTGTTGACCAGGCCGAGGTTGGTGTCGAAGAGGAAGCTCCACACCGTCGACCCGGTCATCGCCGGCGCCGCCCACGCCGCCATCGCGGCGGTGGTCAGGACCAGCCGGGCCACCCGGCCGACCTTGGTCAGCAGCACCGCCAGGGTGGCGCCGACGGCCAGGGTGGCGACCACGCAGAAGGCGGCGAAGCCGATCGTCTGCAACAGCACCGACCAGAACTGGCCGTCGTTCAGGATCTTCTGGTAGTTGCCGAAGCCGACGAAGCTGGTCGGCGCTCCCCCGGACGCCTGGGCCTGCCCGAAGTCCAGCACGGACAGCAGACCGAGCTGGTAGATCGGGTACGCCACCAGCGGGATCATGATGATCGCGGCCGGCAGGAGCAGCAGCAGCGGGGTGCGGCGCCTGCCGCGCGGGGGCGCGGCCGGGCCGGCGCCCCGGCGACGCCCGCTCGGGGAAGTCGGCGCCGCCGGGACGGTCGTGGTGGATGCGGACACGTACGGGACCTGCTCTCTACGGGGCCGGCCTCGGGGACCGGCCGCCAGGGAACCTGCTCTCAGTGAGTGCCGAGTCGGCGCCCGGTCGGGCGCCGGGTGGGCGGCCGAGTCGCCCGGCGGCGGCTGAGTGGCCCGGCCGTCGGGCCACTCAGCGGGGTGTTCTGCGGGGTTCGGCGGGTGCTCGGCCGTTGGCCGGGTCGCTGAACGAGCAGCTCGGCGACCCGTGCGGTGAGCCACTCGGTGAGTCGCCCGGTGAGCTACTCGGTGAGTCGCTCACCGAGTAGCTCAGTGGCCCGCGAAGGCCGAGGTGATCTGGGTTGCCGCGTCGCCCGAGGCCTTCGCCACATCCGCCTTGCCGGTGACGATCTGCTGGAGCATGGTCGGGATGACGGCCTGCGCGTCGATCTGCGCCCACGCCTGGTCCATCGGAACGAACCTGGTCCCGGCCGCGATGGTGTCGGTGAACGGCTTGAGGAAGGCGTCCTTGGCGGCGACCTTGTCGTTGACCGACTTGAGGGTCGGCAGGTTGCCCATCGCGTCGTACATCTGCTCCTGGTAACCGGGGCTCGCCAGCAGCTCGGCGAACTCGACGGCGAGGGTGCGGTGCTTGGCCGCCTTCATCACGCCGAGGTTGTTGCCGCCGCCGAACGCCGGGGCGATCGAACCGGCCTTCTCGCCGGGCAGCGGGACGACACCGTACTTGCCCTTGACCGCGCCCGCGTCGACCTTGCTACGGCTGGAGTTGGGCAGGATCGCCATGGCGGACTTGCCGGCCGCGAACAGGTCGACCGTCTTACCGCCGGTGAGGTCCGCGCACTGCTGGGCGGGGCAGCCGTCGGCGCCGAACAGGTCGGTGTAGCGCTTGATACCGGCCTGTGAGGCGGCCGAGTTGATGTCGGCCTTGTACTTGTCGCCGTCCTTGGCCGCGATGTCGCCGCCCGCGTCCCAGACGAAGGGCAGCGCACCGAAGGTGTACTTGCCGCCGACCGCGATGCCGAAGGTGTCCGGGTGCGCGGCGTGGATCTTCTGGTTGGCGGCGACCAGTTCGTCGTACGACTTCGGCGGGGTCAGCCCGGCCTCGGTGAAGAGGTCGGTGCGGAAGTAGAGGGCGCGCACGCCGACCCACCAGGGCAGGCCGTAGGTCTTGCCGTCCAGCACCGCGGTCTTGGCGATCGCCGGGTCGAGGTCGCCCTTGTCCTTCCACTTGTCGAGGTCGGCGCCGATCTCGGCGAGGCCGCCGGCCGCGACGTAGCCCGGGAGATCGGTGTTGCCGAACTCGACCAGGTCCGGGGCACTGTTCGGGTCGTTGAACGCGCCCTTCATCTTGGCGGCGCGGGCCGAGGCGTCGGTGTCGATGTAGCTGACGTTGACGGTGACGCCCTGGTGGGAGGACTGGAACTCGGCGACCGCCTTGCTGATCACCGCTTCCTTCGCCGCGTTGCCGGCCTCGTTGTACAGCCAGACCTGCAGCGTGCCGGTCTTGTCGTCGCCGGCCTTGTCGCCGGCCGGCAGCGCGGTGCCCGGCGAACAGGCGGCCGCCGCGATACAGGTGGCGGTGAGAACGGCGGCCGCAGCGGTCCGTCTGATGAGTCGCATGGGTGGAGACCTCCCCTCCCGACAGTTGCCGCCGAGACGTGCGCCGCTGGGGACGGGCGCGTCGAAGCAGGCCCTGACCGGGGCCGATGGTGGGTGCGTGAACGCGTTGATGTGGGGGTACGGCAGAGCGACCGCTCGGGTGGGCTGCGTCGCCTGCTCGATGCCAGGGACGTTAGGCGGGGGCCCTCGCGGGCAACAAGAGGCACTTCGGGAAGTTTTGCACTGCACAACGCCGTGTCGAAGAATCGGCGAACGCGACGCGAACGGGTACGGTCTGACAACCGCCGCAGTCCAGCGGTGATACGAGAGGGGATCGGGCCGATGACGGAGACGGGGACCGGGGCGGAGGCCGGCGCCGAGGAGCCGCCGGCCGCCGGTACGGCCGACGCTGCAGCCGGTGGTTCGGCTGGTGGTTCGGCTGAGGCTTCGGCCGGTACGAAGCCGAAGAAGGCCACGACCGGCGACCGCAACCAGTCGTCCTCACTGCGCCGCGCGCTGGCCGTCCTCGGCTACGTCCGCGACCACGGCGATGGCCGCGGCGTACCGCTCGGCCAGCTCGCCGACGCGCTCGCCCTCAACAAGAGCACCGTGCTGCGGCTGACCGGCCCTCTGCTCGACGAGCACCTGCTCGACCGCGACCGGGAGACCGGCTGGTTCCGGCTCGGCCACGGCTCGCTCCGCCTCGGCCAGGCCTACCTCTCCACCCTCGACCTGCGCGCCGTCGCCGCCGAGCACCTGCGCCGGCTCCAGCGCGAGGCCGGCGAGACCGTCCACCTCACCGTCTGGCAGGCCCCGGGGATCGTCTACCTGGACAAGGTCGAGGACGAGACCAACGTCCGGATGGCCTCCCGGGTCGGCAGCCGGGCACCGGCCTACTGCACCGCCACCGGAAAGGCGATCCTGGCCTGGCTGCCCGAGGAGGCCGTCACCGAGGTGGTCGCCGCCGGACTGCGCCCGGTCACCGCCTGGACCATCGCCGACGAGACCCATCTACGCGCCGACCTGGCCAGGATCCGGGCCCGCGGCTACTCGATCGACGACCGGGAGAACGAACCGGAGGTCCGCTGCGTCGCCGCCCCGATCTTCGACCACACCGGCGAGGTGACCGCCGCCCTCTCCGTCTCCGGCCTCACCTCCCGGATGACCGCCGCCCGCGTCCGCACCCTCGGCCCCGTGGTCGCCCAGGTCGGCCTGCGGATCTCCCGCGAACTCGGCTCCGACCGCCAGCCCGGCTGACACCCGCCGGCAGGCCCGCCGAGACAGCCGGAAAACGGAAGAGGCCCGGTGCCTGAAACGGCACCGGGCCTCACCCGAATGCAGAGCGCCAGGCCCGGGTCGAACGGACTCTCCCTACTGAAAGTAGGACGTGCTCCTGTAGCACCACTGACGCCTGACGAGGAATCATCTCCCTCGCGAC
>NZ_JBIVMI010000003.1:0-89491 GCF_044753005.1 Kitasatospora sp. NPDC088548 | reverse complement strand
CCCTACTGAAAGTAGGACGTGCTCCTGTAGCACCACTGACGCCTGACGAGGAATCATCTCCCTCGCGACAAGAAGAACACTACCAGCCCAGAACACCTGCCCGAACCCGCCCGCGGCCCGTACGGAAACCCCCACGGAAACGAACAAGGCCCGGTGCCTGAAACGGCACCGGGCCTCACCCGAAAGTGGAGCGCCAGGCCCGGGTCGAACGGACTCTCCCTACTGAAAGTAGGACGTGCTCCTGTAGCACCACTGACGCCTGACGAGGAATCATCTCCCTCGCGACAAGAAGAACACTACCAGCTCGGAACACCCACCCGAACCGGGGGAGAAACCCCCATGACGGCCACTCACTCCACCCCGCCGAAGCCGCCCGGCCGCGGCGAGCGGCACGTACACAACAGCCGGCGGTCGAGCGCTGCTCTTGCAAAGCAGCTGTCGGCGGTTCGAAGCCGCGCCCGCATCTGATGGCCGCGCACACCCTCGCAGCGACGGGTGCCGGGACAGCGGTCGGTCAACTGCCGTACGGAGGTGGCAGGATCGGCGCATGAGTGAGGATGCGCTGGTGGAGCGGGTGCGGGTGCGGGCGGCGGAGGACGGGGAGGAGTTGGGCGCGGGGGTCGGGTCGGCGGAGGTGGCCGGGGTGGAGGCGGTGGTCGGGTTCACGCTGCCGCCGTTGCTGCTGCGGTTGTACCGGGAGGTGGGGAACGGCGGGTTCGGGCCGGACGGCGCGATGCTGCCGCTGAGCGGGGAGGAGCCGTCGGTGGTCTCCGTCTACCGGGGCGAGCGGGCCCGGTCGGACGAGGCGGCCGGGGTGGAGGGGGACGGGCCGCACTGGCCGGCCGGGGTGCTCCCGGTACTGGACTGGGGCTGCGGGATGTACGCGGCCGTGGACTGTCTGCGGCCGGGCGCGCCGGTGCTGCTGTTCGAGCCCAACGCCGTCGGGGACGACTGGGCCGACGCGTGGTTCGAGGACGCGCCGTCGCTGGCGCAGTGGCTGGACGGCTGGCTCGACGGGGCCGGCTGGTGGGAGGAGGAGGCGATGGCGGACGAGTCCCGGGTGATGGAGCCGTGGCCGGACGCGGCCGCGCGGATCGCGGGCTGACGGCGGTCAGGCCGCCGGGTGCCAGTCGCCGTCGTGGTGGCGCAGCGGCGGGGCGGGCAGGCGGACGGGGTGCGCCCGACGGCGTGGAAGGGCGGCGAGGAGCCGGGTAAGAAGTGCGGCGAGCAGGGCGGCGGCCGTGAAGAGGAGCAGGTGCCCGGTCTCGGCGGCCGGGCCGGACCAGCCGAGGGCGCCGTGGCGGTGCTCGACGAAGCCGTTGTGGAAGAGCCAGGTGGCCAGGCCGATCAGCGGGGCGGCGGCCGGACGGGAGTGCCGGCCGAGTGCGGCGCAGAGGGCGGCGTACGCGGCCAGGGCGACCCAGGTGGGACGCAGTTCGCCGAGGACGGCGAGGACGGGCAGCAGCGCGGCGGCGGCGACCAGGGCCACCGCCCCGGACACGGCAAGCGGCAGGCGGTAGGGGCGGGACTGCATCGCGGCGTCGCCTCCTCAGCGCCCGGCGGAGAGCAGGCCGGTCTCGCCGCCGGTGCCGAGAAGCGGGCGCAGGCGGGTGTGGTGGCGGCGTTCGAGGGCTTCGAGTTCGCGTTGCAGGGGCGGCTTCGGGACGGCCAGGACCGGGCAGACCGCGTGCCGGACGCAGTAGGCGGTGACGGACGGGCGCAGGGCGCGGGCGATCGCGCCACGGCTGCCCGCGCCGAGGACGAGGAGGTCGCCGGGCCGGTCGGCGGAGCGGACCAGCGCCTGGCCGGTCTCGCCGCGTACGGCCTGGCTGGACAGGCGCACCCCGGCGAAGGCACCACCGAAGGCGTCGTCCAGGGCTTGGCGCAGCCGGGCCGAGGCCGCGTCGCGGCAGGCGGTGAGCAGGGGCGGGCACGGTGAGCGGCGGTATCCGAACTCGCCGCCGGCCGGGGTCCAGCAGTGCACGGCGAGCACGTCGGCGTCGATGCGGCGGGCCTCGGCGACGGCGTGGTGCAGAGCGGCGATGCTGCCGAGCGAGCCGCTGACCCCGACCACGATCCGGCGGCGCCCGTCCGGCCCGCCGCCGTCCTCACCGTCCTCGTCGTCCTCGCCGTCCGACCGGTCGGCCGGCGTCCAGCCACCCGCCGTCCAGTCGTCCACCGGCCGTTCGTCGGCCGGTTCGTCCGCGTTGCTGCCGGCGCCGTTGTCCGCCATGCCCTGCCTGCCCCTCTGGCTTGCGCTGATGTGTGCGGGTTCCAGCAAAGCCGGGTGCCCGGGGCGGGGGCCGTTCGTTGACGGAGCCCTGACGTGGACGGCACCGATCCGTACGCGGTCCTGACACCGGGGGCGGCGCGTCCGGCCGAGGGTGTGCCCGGCAGCACGCGCCGGGCGTTCGCCGTCGGGCATCAGGCGTCAGGCGTCAGGCGTCACGCATCAGGGCTCTCGGCCTCCCAGAGGTCGGCGAACATCTTGTCCAGGTGCTCCTCGCCGATCGGCGGTACCGGCAGCGGGTGGGTGGCCTGCGCACGGAAGCCGTCCAGCAGCAGGGCGAGGTAGCGGCGCCAGAGGTCCGGGCGCAGTTCGGCGGTGGCGGGCAGCGCGCGGCAGAGCGGGCCGAGCATGAAGAGCAGGTCCATGGTGACGACGTCGGCGCGCATGCTGCCCTGCTGCTGCGCGCGGGCGACGAGCGCGCCCACCGTGGCGGCGTTCTGCCGACTGATCTCGATCATCCCTGGGATGGTGGGGATGGCCTGGGTGACCAGGTCGTTGATCCCCCGGTCGGCGGCGACCAGTTCGAAGATCCGGCCGAAGTACCGCTCGATGGCGCCCCAGGCGTCCGCCGCCGCCAGGGCCTCCTCCCCCGCGCCGGCCAGCACCGCGGCGGCGTCCGCGAACACCTCTCCGATCAGCGCCTCCCGGGTCGGGAAGTGCCGGTACAGCGTGGCGTTGCCGACCCCGGCCTCCTTGGCGATCTGGTCCAGCGGCACGTCCAGTCCGCGCCGGGAGAACAGGTCGCGGGCGGTGGCGAGCAGCAGGTCGCGGTTGCGCTGCGCGTCGCGGCGCAGCCGTCCGGGGGGGTTCGCGCTGCTGGCTGCCATGGGTCCGACCCTAGCAACCGGCGGTACGGCCGCGGCCTGCCCGACGGCCCGGGCGGGGCCTGGTCCAGCGTCATCGTGGGCGGTGGAACCCCCTCACCGCTTCTGCTCCGATCGCGCCGACGGGCGACGAACGCTTCCGCCGGATCGCGGTCCTGCTCTTTCCCGGGGCGAGGAGTTGGATGCGATCGGGCCCTGGGAGGTCCTGGCGTACTGGACGCGCACTTTCCCTGAGGACGGGCCGCCGAACCTGTCGGGCCGCTCACACGCGCACGTCGCTCCGGGACGGGCGGGGGCGGTGCTGCGTAGGGTGGATCTTGTCGGTGCGCGGAGGCCGACGACTCGTGAGGGCGGGGGCAGGGCGATGGGTACCGGAACTTCACTGACGGCGCATCAGCTCATCGGGGCGCTGGTCGACCCGGGCGGCTTCCGGAGCTGGGACGAGCCGCTGGACGGGGAGCCGGCGGACCCGGGCTACCGGGCCGCGCTGGCGAGGGCGCGGGAGCGGACCGGGGTGGACGAGGCGGTGCTCACCGGAGCCGGGCTGATCGCCGGGCGGGCGGTGGCACTCGTGGTGTCCGAGTTCGGCTTCCTCGGCGGGTCGATCGGGGTGGCCACGGCCGAGCGGATCACCAGGGCCGTGGAGCGGGCGACGGCCGAGCGGCTTCCGCTGGTCGCGCTGCCGGTGTCGGGCGGAACGCGGATGCAGGAGGGGACGGCGGCCTTCCTCTGTATGGTGCGGATCACCGCCGCCGTGCAGGCGCACCGGGCCGCCGGGCTGCCGTACCTCACCTATCTGCGCAACCCGACCATGGGCGGGGTCTTCGCCTCCTGGGGCACGCTGGGGCAGCTGGTGTTCGCCGAGCCGGGGGCCCGGCTCGGCTTCCTCGGGCCTCGGGTGTACGAGGAACTGCGCGGGGTGGAGCTGCCCCCGAACGTGCAGCGGGCCGAGACGCTGGCCGGGCGTGGCCTGGTGGACGCCGTGGTGGCGCCGGAGGAGCTGCGGGAGGTGCTGCGGCGGTCGCTGTCCGTCCTGACGGCACACCCGGCGACGCCCGGTGAGGCGAGCGGTGAAGCCCGGCAGGCCGACGAGGCCCGCGGTTCAGGGACCGCCCACGCACTCGGCCGGCCCGGGCCGGAGCCCGCCACGCGCCCGGACGCCTGGGAGTCCGTCCGGCGCACCCGGCGGGCCGACCGACCGGGCACCCGCGAGCTGCTGCGCCGCACCGCCGGCGAGCTGGTCCTGCTGGACGCGCCCGGCGGCCGGGACGGGGCACTGGTACGGGCGCTCGCCGTGCTGCACGGGCGGCCGGCCCTGGTGGTCGGACAGCAGCGGCCGGGCCCGACCGGGGAACGCCCCTTCACCGCCGCCGACCTGCGCGCCGTACGGCGGACCGCCCGGCTGGCCGAGGAGCTGGGGCTGCCGCTGGTCACGGTGGTGGACACGGCCGGCGCCGAACTGTCCGCGCAGGCCGAGCTGGACGGCGTCGCGATCGAGATCGCGCACTCCCTGACCACCCTGCTCGCCCTGCGGACGCCGGTGCTTGCGGTGCTGCTCGGCCAGGGGTCGGGCGGGGGCGCGCTCGCTCTGCTGCCCGCCGACCGTGTGCTCGCCGCCGAGCACGCCTGGCTCGCGCCGCTGCCGCCGGAGGGCGCCTCCGCGATCGTCCACCGGGACGGCGGGCATGCCGCCGAGCTGGCCCGGGCGCAGGGCATCGGCGCGTACGACCTGGCCGGTGCCGGTCTGGTCGATCTGGTCGTCCCGGAGCTGCCGGACGCCGCCGAGGAACCGGCCGCGTTCTGCGCACGGCTGGGGCGCGCGGTCGGATCGGCGCTCGGCGAGCTGGCCGGAGCCCCGGAGCCCGAGCGACTCGCCGCACGGGCCCGGCGCCATCGTCGGCTGGGGGACGTGCTCGCGCGCTGAGGCGGGTGTGGCGCCGGTCTCAAGCGGCCGTAGATCACCGGCACACACCGTGACGATGACGGGCCGGCCGGTGACGGCCGCGGTGGGGTGCCCGGTGAGTGCGCTCACACGGAATTGACGTCCACGACGACCGGTAGTGGTGCCCGGGCGCAGCCACTAGCACGCGTACGGACTAAACCGTCTGCCCAGGTCAGCGGCCACAAGCGACAGCGCCTAGCCGCTCCTTCGAATCCACGGCACCAGCCCCTGATACGACGGTGGGTCGTAACCAGGGGGTCTTGGCGACTGCCGATCCGGCATGCCAACAATGGCTCAGTCAGCCGCTCCGGCCCCTGTCCCGCCAGATCCGGCTTCCCGCCAAGTCACGCCCCGCGACCTTACGGCCCCTGTCCGGCCATGGTCGAGACGGGGTGTGACACGGCCCAACCCGATTGAGGTCTTGTTCCTTATGCCCGCTTTCAAGCTCCGTATGCGTACCTCCGCCGCTGTTCTCGCCGGCACCGCCGGTCTGACCGCCCTGGGCGCCGGCCTGATGCCCGCCACCGCCTCGGCCGCCACCCCGCAGTCCATCGCCGCCCAGATCGTGCCGGCCAACCAGCTCGCCTCGTTCAGCCAGATCATCGCCCACGAGTCCAGCTGGAACGTGACCGCGACCAACGCGAGCTCGGGTGCGTACGGCCTGGCCCAGGCGCTACCGGGCTCCAAGATGGCCTCGCACGGCGCGGACTGGATGACCAACGCCACCACCCAGATCAAGTGGGCCCTGGACTACATGAACTCCCGCTACGGCAGCCCGAACGCCGCCTGGTCCTTCTGGCAGAACAACCACTGGTACTAAGCCGCCTGGCGACTTACACCCGACTTCAGACCACTGTCCCCCCTCACCCCGGGGTCGGACAGGGATCACCGGGGTGACCGAGAGGGCCTGTGCACGCGCGATCCGCGTGCACAGGCCCTCTCGCCGTGTGCGGATGCTCCCGCCCGGTCCGGTTCCGGCGGCAGCCCCGCGGCAGTCCGACGGCGGTCCGGCCGGTAGCGGGTCGGATATATTCGGGCCGAGACAAAGTCCCGACCGCTCGGGCCCCACCCGACCAGGCCCGAGGAGCACCCGGTGCCCCAGTCCCCGCGCACTCCGGCGACCGCCACCACCCAGACCGTGGCCCAGGTCAACCAGACCGTGCTGCTGGAGGTGCTGCGGCGGCACGGGTCGCTCTCGCGGCAGCAGCTGGCGGCCGAGAGCGGGCTGAGCACCGCCACCGTGCACCGCCTGGTGGAGGTGCTGCGGGCCGAGGGCGCCGTGCTCGTGGAGGCCGAGCGGGCGCCGTCCAGCGGCGGGCGCCCGCCCCAGCTGATCCGCTACAACGCGGGCGCGCAGACCGTCCTCGCGGTCGCGATGCGCCCGCGCCGGATCATCGGCGTGGTCACCGACCTGCACGGCACGGTGCTGCACGAGGCCGAGCACCACTGGGCGGACCTCGGACCGGAGCGGGGCCGCGAACCCGCCGCCGAGGACCTCACCGGCCCGCTGCTGGCGCTGGTGGACGGCCTGCGGGAGTGGGCCGGGCGGCACGCCGGCGCGCCGCGCGCGCTGGTGGTCGGGGTGCCCGGGGTGGTGCGGGACCGGACCGGGCTGGTGGAGTTCGCGCCCGCGCTGGACTGGCCGGGCATGCGGCTTCGCGCGCTGCTCCAGCAGCGGCTGGGCATCCCGGTGGCGGTGGAGAGCAATGTGAACCTGGTCGCACTCGCAGTCCAGCACGGCGAGGCGGGCACCGGGGTGAGCGACCTGGCGGCCGTGGTGGTGGGCATCGAGGTCGGCGCCGGGATCGTCCTCGGCGGCCGGCTGCACCGGGGGCGGCTGGGCTCGGCCGGGGCGCTCGGCCATCTGATGACCGACCGCCGGGCGCTGGACCGGCCGCTCGGGCGCACCGGTGACACCCAGTCCCGGGTCGGCGACCACGCCGTGGACCGGCGGATCACCGAGGCTGGGCTCACCGTCTCCGGCACCTCGGCCGAGCGGGTCGCCGAGCTGTTCCGGCTCGGCCGGGCCGGGGAGCCGGCCGCGGTCCGGCTGGTCGACGAGTTCACCGACGACCTGGCCCTGCTGGTGGCCAACCTCAGCACCGTGCTCGGGCCCGAGCTGATCGCGCTCGGCGGGCGGCTGTTCTGGGAGAGCGGGGGCGAGATGCTGCCCGCCATCGAGTCCCGGCTGCAGGGCCGGGTGCCGGTGCTGCCCCGGCTGATGGTGGTGCACTCGACCACCACCGAGCTGGTCGGCGCGGCCGCGGCCGCCGTCCGGCTCGCCGACGGGGCCACCTTCATCACCCGGTAGCGCTCGCTCCTCCACCCCCTCCCCTTGCCGCGCCTCTCCCGGCTCCACTATTTCTCAATGTGATAGAAACTCATCCGTGGGCACTCGACCAAAGGAGACCCGGATGTTCGCGGCCGCCTTCGCGATGGACCCTGAGCGCTTCTCCGACGTCTACGGGCCCGAGGCCCGCGCCCGGGTCGCCGCACAGGCCGAACTGATCGCGGACCCGGCCGCCCCCGGCGGGGTCTGGAGCGCCGACCGGCTGGCCGCCGAACCGGCCGCGCTGCGCGGGACCGAGGTCCTGCTCACCGGCTGGGGCGGCCCCGTCCTGGACGCCCCGGCACTCGCCCGCCTGCCCCGGCTGCGTCTGGTGCTGTACGCCGCCGGCTCGGTGCGCCGGATCGCCGGCGAGGCCTTCTGGGCGGCCGGCATCCCGCTCGTCACGGCCGCCCACGCCAACGCCCTGCCCGTCGCCGAGTTCACCGTCGCCCAGATCGTCTACGCCCTCAAGGACGGCTGGCGGCACGTCCTGGCCGCCCGCGCCGCGCGCACGGCCGTCCGGGTCGGCCGGGCGCCGGGCGCGTACGGCTCCACGGTCGGCGTGCTCTCGCTCGGCGCCACCGGCCGGCTGGTCTGCGAACGGCTGCGCGCGTACGACGTGCGGGTGATCGCCCACGACCCGTACACCGAGGCACCGCCGGGCGTCCGGAGCGTCGGGATCGAGGAACTGTTCGCCACCGCCGACGTGGTGACCGTCCACACCCCGCTGGTCCCCGAGACCAGAGGGCTGGTCGGACGGCGGCTGCTGGCCTCGATGAAGCCGGGCGCCACCCTGGTCAACACCGCGCGCGGCGCCGTCCTCGACGAACCCGCCCTGCTCGACGTCCTGACCCGACGGCCCGACCTGTTCGCGGTGCTGGACGTCACCGATCCGGAACCGCCGCTGCCCGGCTCGCCGCTGTTCACACTGCCCAACGTGGTCGTCACCCCGCACCTCGCCGGCAGCCAGGCGCTGGAGCGCCGACGCCTCGGGGACCTGGTGGTCGGGGAGTTCGAGCGCTGGGCGGCCGGCGAGCCGCTGCGCTGGGCGCTCGACCGGCACACCTACGAGCGGATGGCCTGACCCGTGACGGACACCCGGCAGCCTGACATTCTGGTCGTCCTGACCGACCAGCAGACCGCCGACGCGATGAGCGCGGCGGGCAACCCGCACCTCGCCACGCCCCACATGGACGCGCTGGCCGCCGTCGGCACCCGCTACCGCCAGGCGTACTGCGCCCAGCCGCTCTGCACACCGTCCCGGGCCAGTCTGCTGACCGGCCGACTGCCCAGCACCCTGGGCGTCACCGGCAACAGCGGCGGCCCGGAGCCACTGCTCGGCCGGCTCTTCGCCGAGGCCGGCTACGACTGCGGCTACGGCGGCAAGTGGCATCTGCCCGAGCTGGACCTGCCGGACGGCCGGGGCTTCCGGCGGATCCACCCCGCCGGGGACGACGCCGGACTCGCCCACGCCGCCGCCGGGTTCATCCGCGAGCCGCGCGAGCGCCCGTTCCTGCTGGTCGCCTCGTTCCTGGAACCGCACGGCATCTGCGAGTGGGCCCGCGGCCAGGACCCGCGCACCGGCCCGCTCCCCGCGCCGCCGCCCGTCGAGCAGTGCCCGCCGCTGCCCGCCAACTTCCCGCCCGCGCCGTACGAGGCCCGCCTCCCCCGGCTCGCCCAGCAGGCCTGGCCGCACACCCACCCGACGGCGCAGTGGCGCGAGGACGACTGGCGGCGCTACCGCTACGCGTACTACGCGCTGGTGGAGCGGGTCGACCGGCACCTCGGGCTGCTGCTGGACGCGTTGCGCGAGCGGCCCGGCGGGCGGGAGACCGTGGTGGTCTTCAGCTCCGACCACGGCGACGGCGCCGGCGCCCACCGCTGGAACCAGAAGTGGGCACTGTACGAGGAGTCGGTGCGGGTGCCGTTCCTCGTCGCCGGGCCGGGTGCACCGGGCCCCGGCGGCCAGAGCGGCGACGCCGCCGCCGGGGCGGTCAGCGACCGTCTGGTCTCCACCGGGCTGGACCTCGTCCCGACCCTCTGCGACCTGGCCGGCGTCACCCCGCCACCCGGGCTGCCGGGCCGCAGCGTCCGCTCCCGGGAGCCGCGCGAGACCGTCGTCGTGGAGACCCGCTGGGAGCTGCCCGGCTTCAACAACGCCCTCGGCCGGATGATCCGCGACGAGCGGCACAAGTACGTCTGCTACGCCTGGGGCGACCACCGTGAGCAGCTCTTCGACCTCACCGCCGACCCCGGCGAGATGGTCAACCTGGCCGTGGACACCCGCCATTCGGCCCTGCTCGACCGCTTCCGCGGCCTGCTCGACGAGCACTGCGCCCGCACCGCCGACCCGTTCGCCCGGTTCGTCCCCGCGGCGCCCACCAAAGAGCATGATTGACGGAGCGTCAGCCGGAGTCCAGGCTGAGCAGTGCGTACGGGCGGCCGCCCTTGTCGACCTGCCCGGCATGAGCGCGCCGCGCGATCGTCTCCACCTCGGCCAGGCTCAGATGCTCCACCGGGTCATGGTAGGCGGAGCGGGGTCTGATTGACTGCGGCAGGTGGCGGGCGACCCCCGCGACCGCCCGGCACGCCGTTCTCACCACCCGAGGAACCATGCCCAGCCTGCACCCGCTGCTGTCCGGATTCGCGCCGATCTGGGCCCTCACCGGGGTCGGCTACCTGGTCGGCCGCACCGGGCTGCTCGGGCCGCAGGCGGAGTCGGTGCTCAGCCGCTTCGTCTTCCATGTGGCCATGCCGGCCGCGCTGTTCCTGATGATCGCCCGGGCACCGTTGGACCGGTTCGCCAATCCCTCGATGCTCGCCTTCGCGGCCGGGACGGCGGTCGCGACCGGTCTCGGGCTGCTCGCCTCGTCCCTGCTGTTCCACCGGGGGCTCGGCGAGCGGGTGATCAGCGGGATGGCGGCCGGGTACGTCAACTCGGCCAATCTCGGGATCCCGGTGGCCGTACAGGTGCTCGGCGACGCCTCCTTCGTGGCGCCCGTGGTGCTGTTCCAGATTCTGCTCGTCACCCCGGCCGTGCTGACCGTCCTCGACACCGGGACGGCCGGTCGCCGGGCGGCGCTCACCCTGCCGCTGCGCAACCCCATCCTGCTGGCCGCCGCCCTCGGCGCGCTGGTCTCCGCCCTCGGGTGGCAGCCGCCCACCGAGCTGAACCGTTCCTGCGAACTGCTCGGCGGCGCGGCCGTACCCACCGCTCTGGTCGCGCTCGGCATGTCCCTGCACGGCCGCCCGCCGGTCACCGGCACCGCCCGGTACGCGGAGGTCGGGGTGACGGTCGCGGTCAAGACGCTGATACAGCCGCTGGCCGCGTTCGCCGTCGGGGCCTTCCTGCTCCACCTGCCCGCGCACCAGCTGCTCACCGTCGTCCTGTTCTCGGCCCTCCCCACCGCGCAGAACGTGTTCGTCTACGCCCGCGAGTACGGGCAGGGCACGGCGCTCGCCCGGGACGCGGTGCTCAGCTCCACCCTGGTCTCGATGGCGACCCTCTCGGTGGTCGGCTGGGCCCTCGGACCGTCCTGACGGGGTGACGGTCCGGATGCCGGCCTCTGCCCCGGATACCGACGGCCGACCCGGATGCGGGCCCCGAAGAAGCAGGCGTACCCGCCACCCGTACACGGGCCGACAAAATTCCCTCGTGACGCGTACAAGATGGTGGAAACCACCCACCTCCGGCAGCCCGGGTGGGATGCTGACGCGCATGACTCACGCGTCCCACGCACCTGTCGAAAAGCGCCACTGCCCGGCCGTCGTGGCACTCCCCCAGGCCGACATCGACCACTTCAACAACGTGCCGCACGCCGCCTTCATGATGGAGTCGCGGCTGCGCTGCGAGCTCGTCGCCGGCCACCAGGGCACCCACTCCGCGCTGGTCCAGGGCGTCGGGTACGACCTCCACTGGGCCTCCTGGCCGCAGTACGTGGTGGAACTGGCCCCCCGCTGCCCCGCCGTGGCCGACGAGGAGGAGGAACCGGTGCCCCCCGCCGAGCACGAGATCTGTCTGCTCCGCGAGGGCCACCCCGGCGACCACTACGGGGAGACGTGGTTCTGAACCGCCCGGCGGACGGCCGGGGTCAGCGGTCCCGGACGGCGATCAGCTCCCGGCCGCGCAGCGTGTACAGGAGACCGCGGTCGTCGACGGCCACCCTGGCACCGCTGTACCACTCGGCGTCCACCTGGACCAGGACGGTGGCGGCCAGCGTGGCCGGGTCCAGCCGGAACAGCGTCCGCTCGCTGATCCCGTACAGCCGGCCGGCGGCCACCAGCAGCCGCGGGTTGGCCGAGGTGATCGCCCGCAGGTCGGCACGGGCACCGATCACCGGGGCCGTCCACCCGTCCCGGCCCCGCCGGGCGGTCCGCAGATCGGCCGCGAAGGCCTGCCCGTTGACGGTGATGCCGTACAGGGTGGGCCCGTGCACCACCAGGCTGCTGATACCCGAGCCGAAGTCCGTTCCGGTCCGCCAGAGTTCACGCCCGGCCACCGGGTCCCAGGCGGCCAGGTCGCCGCGCGGGCCGGTGGTCCTGGCATTGTCGCCGCCGAGGAAGGCCTGGCCGCGCCCGGCCGCCACCGCGCGCACCAACTGCTCGGCGCCCAGCGGATCGACGTGCACCGTCGGCCGCCCGCTGCCGGGCCGGTAGGTGACGAAGGAACCGCCGCCCGTGGTGTCGGCCTGGACACCGAGCAGCAGCAGACGGTTCTCCTCGTCCCAGCGGATCACCTGCGGACGGTTCTGCTCCTGCGGCAACGCCGCCTCCTGGACGGGGACTTCGTCCGACCCAGGGCGGTAGCGCCAGATGCCCTGGGAGGAGTAGACGCCCAGGTAGAGGGTCTCGTCGTCGAGAATGACGGTGTCCTTCGCCTCCCCGGGCACCGGGAGCTTGTGCACGGTGCCGGCGTCGAGGTCGTGCAGCGCGACCGAGCCGTTGCCGCCCACGTACACCCGGCCGTTGTGGGCCGCCACCGACATCCCTAGCTGCGCCTCGGCGGGGGCGCCGGCCTCGACCAGGTCCCGGGTGGTGACCGCGCCCGTGCCGGTGGTGAGCGTCCAGGCGGTACCGCCCTCGGTGACGCCGACCAGGGTGTCGCCGATCCGGCCCAGGCCCCAGGAGTTGCCGTCCGGCACGGGGGTGGCGAGCTGCTCCAGCGTGCCCGCGCCGAGCCGGTAGCGCCAGACGATGCCGCGCTCGGTGGAGGTGAACCAGACGGTGTCGCCCAGGCGTTGGAAGTTGGTGATGCTCTTGGTGCCGGGCACCGCGAAGGACCGCAGCACGGCGTGGGTCACCGGGTCGAGGAAGGCGACGTGCGCGGGCTTGCCCTCGGTGCTGACGGCGAGCAGGTCGTCGCCGAGGACGGCGATCTGCCGGACGATGGTGTCGTTCACCAGGTCCGGCGGGGTGATGTCGACGGCCCGGCCGCTCACCCGGTCGACGGCGTACAGGGTGGCCAGGGTCGCCCCGCCGCCACCCGCCAGGTTGCTGCCGACACCGAGGTAGGCGTGGGTGGCGGTGGCCTCGACCGCCCGGCCCTGGGTGGCACCGGGCGCGGGCGAGGCGACCTCGGTGACCACACCGGTGGCGGGATCGTAGGCGTACAGACCCGGCCCGGCCGCACGGCCCTTCTGCCGGCCGGTCGCGTACACCACGCCGTCGGGGGCGACGGCCACGTCCCGGACGTCCGCGCCGGGGACGTTCGCCAGAGCGTGCACACCGCCGTCGGCCGGGTCGAAGCGGTAGAGGTTGACGGCCTGGGGCGCGTCGGTCACCCCGAGGTAGAGTGCGCCGCCGTGACCGGCCGAGCCCTGGACGAAGTTGCCGGTCGGCAGCACCGCGGTCGCGGTCACCCGGCCGGTCGGCAGGTGGTAGCCGACCACCTTGGCGGGCGCGAGGTTGCGCGAGCCGATCCAGAGCGTCTCGCCCAGCAGCGTGGCGCTCATCAGCGGGAAGTCCGCGTTGCCGGGGCCGAGTCCGGTGACCCGGGGGGTGCCGGACGGCTGGGCACCGAACGGCCGCGGAACGGGCGGCTGGGCACCGGACGACGAGGCGGCGGCCCGGGCGGGCGCGACGGGAAGGGCGCTCAGGGCGGCGACGGAGCCCGCGCCGAGCAGGAGCCGGCGGCGGGAGGGGTGTGCGGCGGACATGGGGGGACAGCACTCCTGGCGTGAGGTCGGGACGCGGGTCGGATCAGTGCAGGGCGGCGGCGAGCAGCTGCCGGGTGTACGGGTGCGCGGGCGCGCCGAACAGCTCGTCGGCGGGGGCGTGTTCGACCACCCGGCCGTGACGCATCACCAGCACTTCGTCACAGAGGTGGCGGACCAGGGCGAGATCGTGCGAGATGAAGACCAGACCGACACCGGTCCGTTCCCGCAGATCGGCGAAGAGGTTGAGGATCTGCGCCTGGACGGAGACGTCGAGCGCCGAGGTCGGTTCGTCCGCGACCAGCACCTCGGGGCCGACGGCCAGCGCCCGGGCGATCGCCACCCGCTGGCGCTGCCCACCGGAAAGCTGGTGCGGCCGGGCGTCGAGCAACCCCGGCGGCAGGCCGACGAGTTCGCAGAGCCCGGCGACCCGGCCGGGCAACTCCGCCTCGCCCGCGAGGCCATGGGTGACCAGCGGCTCGGACAGCACCTGCCCGATCGTCATCCGGGGGCTCAGCGAGGCGTACGGGTCCTGGAAGACGAACTGCACCCGGCGCCGCAGCGCCCGTTCCTCGCTCGGCGGCACCTCCGACCAGGAGCGGCCGCCGACCCGGACGGTGCCGCCCTGTGGCCGGAGCAGCCCGAGCAACGCCCTGGCCAGGGTGGACTTGCCGGAGCCGGACTCGCCGATCACCCCGACCGCCCGGCCGGGCGCGGCCGTCAGGCTCACCCCGTCCAGTGCGGGCGCGCCGGGGCCCCGGCCGAACGCCCGGCGGCCGTACCGGACGGTGAGGCCGTCGGCCACCAGCACGGGTTCGCCGGCCGGTGGCGCCGGGCGCCGGACCGGCACGGCCGCCACGGGCAGCGGCAGTCCGGCCGCCGGGACATGACAGGCGAACCCCCGTTCGCCCGAACTCTCCCAGGCCGGAGGCTCGTTCGCGCAGCGCTCGGTGGCGGCGGCACAGCGCGGGGCGAACGCGCAGCCGGGCCGGTCCTCCCCGGCGGCGGGCGGGCTGCCGGGGATCACGGTGAGCGGGCGGCCCAGCGGGCCGTCCAGGCGGGGCACCCCGGCCAGCAGACCCGCGGTGTAGCGGTGCCGGGGCTGCGCCAACAGCCTCTTGGCGGGTGCCCGTTCGGCGATCCGTCCGGCGTACATCACCTGGACGGTGTCGCAGGTCCGGGCGACCACCCCGAGGTCGTGGGTGATCAGCAGGACGGCGGTGCCGGTCTCGTCCCGCAGCCGGACCAGCAGGTCGAGGATGCCCGCCTGGGTGGTGGGGTCGAGGGCGGTGGTGGGCTCGTCGGCGATCAGCAGGTCGGGCCGGTTGGTCATCGCCATGGCGATCAGCACGCGTTGGCGCATCCCGCCGGAGAACTCGTGCGGGCGGTCGCGGAAGCGGCGCTCCGGCTCGGGGATGCCGACCAGGTCGAGGAGTTCGAGCGCGCGGGCCCGGGCCTCGGCCCGGCCAGCGCCGTGCACCCGGGCGGCTTCGGCCAGTTGGCGGCCGATCGGCATCCGCGGGTTGAGGTAGGCGAGCGGGTCCTGGAAGACCATGCCGATCCGGCGGCCGCGAACGGCGCGCATGCCGGGTTCGGGCAGTGTGAGCAGATCGGTGCCGTCGAAGCGGACGGCGCCGCCGGCCGTCCCGCAGCCGGGCGGGAGCATCCGGTTGACGGCCAGCGCGGTGAGCGTCTTGCCGGAGCCCGACTCCCCCACCAGGCCAAGGATCTCGCCCGGGCGAAGGGTGAAGTCCACCCCCCGGACCACCTCGGCGCCGCCCGCCGTGACGCGCAGGCCGTCCACCTCCAGCAGCGCGCGGGCGGCGGGCGCCGCGGTCGGGGCGGCGGTGGTCTCGGTCGCGGTCACCGCAGTTTCTCCCGGTTGAACGAGTCGGCGAGCAAGGTCAGCCCGAACACCAGCAGGCCGAGCAGGACGACCGGCGCGAGGGCGTAACCCGGCTCCAGGAACAGGTACTTGCTGCCGGTGTTGATCATCGTGCCGAGCGAGGGCGTGGGCGGCTGGATGCCGAAGCCGAGCACGCTCAGCCCGCCCTCGATCTTCGCGGCGTGCGCCATCCCGACGGCCAGCAGCGCGGTGGCGGCGTCGGTGACGTTCGGCAGGACGTACCGGCGCAGGGTCCGCCCGCGCGGCACGCCGAGCACCCGGGCGGCCACCACGTGGTCGCGGGAGAGCTGCGCCAGCAGGGCGGCCCTGGCCTGCCGGCCGAACGAGGGCAGGGCGCTGAGCACGATCGTCGCCACCACGCTGCCCAGCCCCGGCCGGACGATCAGCGCGATCGCCAGGCCGAGCAGCAGACCGTGGAAGCCGAGCAGCAGGTCGAAGAGGCGCTGCACGGCCTCGCCGAGCAGCCGGTTGAGCCCGCCGAGCAGCCCGAGCAGGGTGCCGAGAACGGCGGCGACCGGCACCGCCAGCAGGCAGACCAGCAGCTCGATCCGCACCCCGTACAGGGCCCGGACCAGGAGGTCGCGGCCGACCTCGTCGGTGCCGAGCGGGTGTTCCCAGGACGGTCCGGCGAGCGCGTCGGGGCCCTGCTGGTAGGGGTCGGCGGAGAGCAGCAGCGGGCCCAGCAGGCCGAGCAGCACCACCAGGGCCACCAGCACCGCCCCGGTGCGGCCCTTGCCGCTGCGCAGGGCGGCGGGCAGGACGGGCCGGGCGCGGCGTCGGACGGGTGCGGCGGTGGTCATCGGGCCTCCCCGGTGCCGGCACGGGCGATCCTCGGGTCGAGCCGGCCGACCAGCAGCTCGGAGCCGAGCTGGACGGTGACCGCCACCGCGACCGCGAGCATGATCAGGGTCTGGGCGACCGGGTAGTCGCGCTGGTTGATCGCGTCCAGCAGCAGCTGACCGAGGCCGTGCCGGGCGAACAACTGCTCGGCGACCACCGCTCCGCCCAGCAACTCGCCCAGGTTCAGTCCGAATTCGACAAAGAACGGGGCCAGGCTGTTGGGCAGCACATGCCGCAGCAGGATCCGCCGGGGCGGGGCGCCCTTGGCGATCGCGGTCAGCACGAACTCCTCCTGGCGGGTGCGCCGGATCTCGGTGGCCAGCAGCCTGGCCAGCACCACCGAACCGGGCAGCGCCAGCGCGACGGCGGGCAGCGCGAGGTACTGGACAGCGAGGTCCGGCGCGGCGAACAAATCCTTCTCGCCACCGGCCGGCAGCACCCGCAGCAGGACGGCGAAGACGAACACGAAGAGCACGGCGGTGACGTACACCGGCAGCGCCAGCACGGCGGTGGTGACCGGGTCGAGGGCCCGGGCCAGCCGGCCGCGCCGCTCGGCGGCCAGCGCGGCTCCCAGCAGCAGCCCGAGGACGAGCATCAGCAGGCCTGCGGCCAGGGCGAGTTGGATGGTGCTGCCGAGGCTCTGGCCGATCATCTTGGTGACCGGCTCGCGGTAGCGGAAGGAGAGTCCCGGGTCGCCGGTGAGCAGTCCGCGCAGCCAGGTGAGGTACTGGACGGGCAACGGCCGGTCCACTCCCAACTGGCGGCCGAGCTGCTCGCGCTGCTCCTGGTCGGCCTCGGCGCCGAGCGCGGCGGAGACCGGGTCGCCGGGGGCCAGGTGCAGCAGCAGGAAGACGGCCACCGAGGCGAGCCAGAGCGTGGCCAGCGCTCCGGCGGCCTTTCTGGTCCAGTACGGCACGGGGTTCTCCGGGGTTCGGTGGAGGGGTGCGGGTGGAGGGAGCTAGGGCTCGGTCAGCCGTCCCGGCGGGTGTCCGTCAGCCGCAGGTAGCCCAGGGCGCTGGTCGCCACGTCGTGCACCGAGGAGGCCAAGGCGTAGGTCTCCCAGGCGTGCGCGAGCGTGATGTGGAACGACTGGGCGAGCAGGTACTCGGAGAGCTCGTGATTGACGTCCGCCCGGGCCTTCTCGTCGACGGCCGCGAAGGCGCGGCTCTGCAACTCGGCGAAGGCGGGATCGGTGACGTGCGAGGTGTTCTTGCCGACCTGGAGCGGGCCGGAGACGGTGATACCGCTCAGCGGCGAGACGCTCACCATGCCGTGGTTGGCCACGAACAGGCCCTCCAGCGTGCCCTGCTGGATCTTCGGCTGGATCGCCGCGTTGTCCAGCAGCTGGACGTCGACCCCGAAGCCGGCCTGCTCCAGGTCGAACTTCACCAGCTCGACCAGCGAGGCGAAGACCGGCGAGTTGGCGGCGGTGAGCGGTACCCGGGCACCCTCGGCACCGGCCTCCTTCAGCAGGCCCCTCGCCTTCTCCGGGTCGTGCCCGTACCGCTTGACCTGGTCCGGGGTGACGCCGGGCGTGTTGGACGGCCAGGGCAGGCTGCTGGCCTCGGCGCTGCCGCCGTAGACCTGGCTGACGATCCGCTCGCGGTCCACCGCGTACTGGAGCGCCTGGCGGACCCGGATGTCGTCGAAGGGCTTGGTGGCGATGTTCACGCCGAGGAAGGCCTGCTGGTAGGAGGCCTTGGCGGACTGCACGGTGAAGCCGGGGTTGCCCGCCAGCACCTTGAGGTCGCGGCCGGGCACCGCGCCGATCAGCTGGGCCTGGCCGGACTGCAGTGCGGACAGGGCGGCCTGACTGCTCGTCACCGAGCGGATGGTGATCCGTTCGAACCGGGGTCGGCCGCTCTGCCAGTAGCGGTCGTAGCGGGCCAGGTCGAGCTGGTTGCCACCCTTGAAGGACTGCCAGGTGAACGGGCCGGTGCCGTTCACCTTGTCGGCGGCCTTGCCGTCCACGTAACTCCGCGCGTCCACCACCGGGTTGAAGGCGAGCGCGTCGAAGAGGTTGCTGGTGGGCCTGGCCAGGGTGAGGGTGACCTCGTTCCCGGCGCTGGCCCGGATGTCCGCCAGTCGCTCCAGCAGCGGCTTGACCTGGGAGGTCTTGGCGGCGCCGACCAGGGAGAACACCACGTCGTCGGCGCTCAGCGCACGCCCGTCGTGGAAGGTGACGTCCTCGCGCAGCTTCAGCACCAGCTTGAGCCGGTCGGCGCTCCACTCCCAGGAGGTGGCGAGCCACGGCACCGGCTGGAGGGTCTGCGGGTCGAGGTCGACCAGCCGGTCCAGCACCAGATTGACGAAGGCGGGCGTGTCGGGCCCGCGGTGGAGGAGCTGGGTCGGGTCGGGGGCGCTGCCGTAGACGATCTGCAGGTCGGGCGCGGAGGCCGTAACGGACGCGCCCTTGGCACCGTCGGCGGCGGAATCGGTGGCGGAGCGGCAGCCCGCCGCCAGCAGGACCGCTCCGGCGCTCAGGCCGAGAAATCCTCTTCGGGGCAGGGCGTGCCGGTGGGCCGCATCGCTCATGGTGCTACTACCTCTTGGTGGTTGGGGTTCGGCGGGGCAGGCCGGGCGGGCTCCGGGGAGAGCGGATCCCGCCCGGCGCCGGTTCAGTACTTGGTGACGACCACGCTGTCGCTGTAGAGCACCACGTCCGGTCCGCCCGTCGGGTACGGGATGTTCTTGGCCGGGTTCCAGTTGGCGCGGTAGATACCGGTCTTGAAGTACGGTGCCTGGTTCTGGTGGTAGTTGTTGAGACCGTTGTAGGCACCGACCTGCACCCCGTCGCGCAGGACGGTGATCGCGCCCGGGGTGGCGTCGGTGGACCAGGTGATGTCGAAGGCCCACTGGTTCCAGTGCCCGAACTGCACCGTGCCGAGCGGGATCACGGCTTCCTGGACGGTGGTCGGATCGGTCAGCCAGTGCACCTTGAGCCGCCAGCTGCCGTCCTTGACGGTGAGCGCGATCGGCGGCTTGGTGTCGCTGCCGTCGGCGAGCGGGTAGCCGTGCCACTGGGCGACGATGGTCTCGGTGGAGGTCTGCGCCCAGTCGGCGGGCAGGTAGTCGGCCAGGGCGAAACGGTAGCTGCCCCAGCCGAGGGCGTTGACGGCGACCTCGGCGCGGTAGGACTGCCCGTCGTTGGGCACGCTGAACCGGGCGGCCTGCCCGGTGCCCCCGGCGGGCGCGCCGGTGACGGTGATGGAGCCGTTGCCGTCGATGCGCTGGCGGGTCCAGTTGGCGACGGTGCCGGACTCGAAGTCGTCGGCGAAGACGACCGAGGCGGCCGTAACGGCACCAGCCGCCGAGGGGACACCGGCCGCCGTGGCGGCGTGGGCGGTCCAGGCGGGTGCGGCGGTGACGCCGAGGGCCAGGGCGGCGGTGAGGACGGCACCGGCGAGGCGGCGCTGGGGCTGGCGGGACATGGGTCGGGTTCTCCTCGGGGCGTACGGACGGGTGACCGGGGTACGGCCGGCCGACGGCTGCGTCAGCCGGCCCGGCGACAGGACCGCGTCGCCGGCCCTACCCAGGTCGGGCTCGACCAGGCCCACTGGTCGTTCGTCTGCCGGACCCGTACGTGGTAGAAGTCGGCGTCCCCGGCCGGGCGTTCGTCCACCAGGTCCAGTTCGGCGGTGAGCTCGCGGGCGGGCACGGCCCGGTCGAAGCGGTAGGCGCCGGAGACGAACCCGCCGGTGAATCCGCTGCGCGGCCCCTCCAGCAGCTCGGCGACGGACCAGGAGGTGTCGACACCGTTGACGACGGCGGCCAGCCGGGTGCGGGCGTCCCCGGCGACCCGCAGCGAGAAGCCCTGGGTGCTGTCGGTGGCGGTGTTGGGGTTGCCGTCGGTCACGGTGCGCAGCCGTATCTCGGCGGGCCCGGTGCGCTGCCAGTCGGACGGCCGGTGGTCCGCCGGTTCGGCCTCCGCCGGGGCGACCGTCTCGGACCCGCGCAACCTGGGCTGGACGTCCAGCAGTCGACCGCCCTCGACGCGCAGGGTGACGTCCCAGCGGACCGGCTCGCCGCGCCTGCCCCAGCCGACGGCGAAGCCGAGCGTGCCGTCGAATCCGGTGGACGAGCCCTCGCCGCCCAGGAGTTCGTGGCGGCTGACGCGGTGGATCGGGACGCCGTTGCGCAGCACCTCGACATGGTCGAGGGCGTCCCGGCCGTGCACGGTGGCCCGGATCCGGCGGCGGGCCGCGGGGGCGGTCTCGGCGCCCATCGGGGTGTCGTTGACGGAGGTGGCGAGCAGGATGCGGTCGCCCGTGATGGCGTAGGTGCGGCGCTGCTGGATCGCGTCCCAGATCCCGGTGCGGGTCAACTCCGGCGCCCAGACGGCCAGTCGTCCGTGGCCGTGGCTGCCGGGGAAGGCGCTGTGGTGGTCGGTGGAGCCGATCAGGCCGAACCGGTGGCCCAGCCGCAGACCGTGCACGGCGGTGCCGGTGGTGTCGCGTGGGCCCATGGTGTGCAGATAGGCGCGCGGCGCCTCGTCGGACTCGGCGCAGCCGTGCATCGACATCATCTCCACCACCGGGGCGAACTCCTCGGTGTAGGTGGACCAGTTGATGCCGCGCCGTCCGGTGCCGTAGCCGATGTGGTGCGGGATCGCCCAGGTCCGGACGCCCTCGGCGGCGAGCCGGCGCAGCCGGGCGCGCAGTTCCTCCAGACTGCCGGCCCGGATGATCTCGCCGCGCGGGCCGTCGAAGTACACGCAGTGGTCGCCGTAGGCGAGGCTGTGCCACTCGAAGGACTGGAAGGTGACGAAGCGCCCGTCCTGGTGGGCGGCGGCGGTGACCTCCTGAACGTGCTCCCAGCGCCGGGCGAGCCGGGCGAAGCCCTCCGTGTGGTAGTCCACCAGGGAGGCCAGTTCGGGGGTGCGTTCGGGCAGGTCGTGCCACCAGCCGTGGCCGGTGACGCTGGCGAAGTCGAGCTGGAGCCGGGCGTTGGCGTAGGCATCCTCGATGGACCCGTGGCCGTAGCTGATGCCGCAGTGGTTGTGGATGTCGCCGACGTACAGGCCGAGACCGCCGTAGCCGGGCGCGTCGGTGGTGGGGGCTGTCATCGGGTCGGTCGTCCTCTGCGGTCTTTTCGGGGTGCCGGTGCGAGGGTCGCTGACCCGACATTTGATTGACTCTGAGAAGAAGTCTTTCCCGATCTTCCGGAGGTGGTCAAGGCCAGAGCGGTCGGTGTTGTCCGATCGCCACAGGGTGAAACACGGGATTCACAGAAGCCCGCAGGCCACACAGGGAGGCGCCCAGGCCACGGCCTGGCGGTGGCGATGGGCGCACCATCCCCTACTTTCTATCGATCTGATAGAAACTGCCGGAGCCCATCACCCGCCTCGACAAGGACGGTCCACCGTGTCCCCCACCGCTCTGCCCACCCCTCCCGACCTCGGCGGCTCGATCGTCGTCCGCGCCCCCGAACGGCCCGATCCCGGCTACTGGGCCGGCTGCCCGAGCATCCGCTATGAGGCCGACCGCGACCGTTTTCTGCTCACCTACCGCGAGCGCCGCCCGCGCGGCCTGGACGGCGGCGCGGGCGGCGGACGCGACCGCGGCTGGCGCTGCGCGGTGGCCGAGAGCACCGACGGCGTCGAGTTCCGGGACCTCTGGTCGGTGGAGCGCGCCGAACTGGATTCCCCCTCGATGGAACGCTTCGCCCTGCTGCGGCGCGACGGCTCCTACCTGCTCTACCTCAGCTACGTCGACCCGGCCGACAACCGCTGGCGCATCGACGTCGTCCGGGCCGACTCCCCGGACGCCTTCGACCTCGCCACCCGCACGCCGGTGCTCACCGCGGCCGGCACCGGCACCGAGGGCGTCAAGGACCCGTACCTGCTCGAACACGACGGCGCCGTCCAGCTGTTCGCGACGGTCTCCCGGGCCCGGGCGTTCTCCCCCGAGGAACGCGCCGCCGCCCACGCCGACGCCGACATCCACACCACCGGCCTGACCGTCCAGCCGAGCGCGCTCGCCGTCTCACCGGACGGTCTGCGCTTCACCGCCCCGGCGGGCCGGGGTTCGGAGGTGCTGGACGTGGGCGCGGGCTGGGACGCGTACGAGTCCCGGATCACCGCCGTCCTGCCGGACGGCCGGGGCGGCTGGCTCGCGCTCTACGACGGCTCCGCCGACGCGGGCGGCAACTACGAGGAGCGCTGCGGCCTCGCCGTCTCCACCGACCTTCGCGACTGGCGGCGGCTCGATGAGGACGGTCCCTGGCTGGGCGTCCGCTACGCCGACGTGGTCGCGGCCCGGGGCAGTTGGTACCTGTACTACGAGCAGACCCGCGCGGACGGCGCGCACGAACTGCGGGTCGCGGTGCTGGACGAGTTCGCCGGGCTGCGGCCGTAGCGGACCGCGACCCCGACGAGCCGCAGACGCCGGGGGCGTGGCCCGGGAGCGTGGCGGCGTCACTCCTCCCAGGCCGCGGCCACCACCTCGGTCATGGCCGGCAGAAAGCACCGGGCCGTCGCCAGTTCGGCCGCGTCGAAACGGCCCATGGCCCCCACCGGACCGGCGATCAGCGGCCCGAAGAACGCCTGCCCGAGCTCCATCGCGCGTTCCTCGACCACCAGCCGGACCTTCCGCCGGTCCCCCGGATCGCGCTCGCGGCGGATCAGGCCGAGCCGCTCCAGGCGGTCCACCAGCCCGGTGGTTCCGGCCGAGTTCAGCCGCAGCGCCCCGCCGAGCCGGCCGGGCGTGACCACCCGCCCGGCGCGGGCGGCGTCCAAGCAGGGTGACCAGCGCCCGCAGATCGGTCGGGTGCAGACCGTGGCGGCCGGCGAACTCGGCGCCGAACAGATCGAGTTCGACGGTCAGCCCGCGCAGCAGGTGGACCAGCCGCACCGGGTCCCGCGGTTCGTCCTCACGGCTGTCCACCTCACTGCCCATCCGGTCCTCCACCCTGCCGTCCTTTCGCCCGCACGTCACGACGGTCCCGCGCTCGGCGGGGTGCCGGGGCTGCCGGCCTGGCTGGACGCGGTGCTCGACGGACCCGGCGTCACCGAGGCCGATCTCTGCGGCCACTCGTACGGCACGTGGATCGCCCTGGAGTACGCGCTGCACGCCCCGGCGCGGGTCGGCCGGCTGGCGCCGCTCGACCCGGCCCAGTGCTTCGCGGGCTTCCGCCCCGGCTACCCGCTGCGGGCGCTGCCGCTCTTCCTCCCGCCCCGCAGCGCCGCGCGGGCCCGCTCGTAGCTGGACTGGGAGAGCCGGGGCGACGGCCTCGACGCCGACTGGCGCGAGGTGTACGCGCTCGGGCACGCCGGCTTCCCGGCCTCGCGGGTGGTCACCGGCCCCCGGCCGACCGCCGACCGCCTGCGACGGCTCACCGCACCGGTGCTGGTCCTGCCGGCGGAGCACCGCCGCGCGCACGACGCCCTGCGGGTGGCCGACCGGGCCAGGGGCGCCCTCCCCGAGGCCGCGGTGACCGTCCTGCCCGGGGTCTCGCACCACACCCTCCCGATGGCCCGGCCCGCCGAACTCAACCTCCGGCTCACGGACTTCCTGGCCGCCCGCCCCTGACCGGCACGACAGCAGCCCCCGGACGGACACGGCGAACACGGTCGCCCAGGACTGTCCTTGCCGGCCGCTAAGGTGCGACGCATGCAATCGCTGATCACCGCCATTGTCGAACACGACGAGGCTGCCCGCTTCCTGGCCTGGCCGGGCGACTTCGACCTCGGCCGGGGGGACCACGGCGAGGAGGTCCACCTCGCGTCAGGCGCGGCGCTGGAAGGCTTCGCGGGCGATGGAGCCGGGGGCACGTACTTCTTCTGCGGCGATGGTGCCGAGGAACGTCCAGTCCTGTATGCGGATTCCGAAGGCGGCGCGGCTCTGGTCGCGATCGGCTTGCCGGAGCTGCTGCGGCTCCTCCTGGTCGCACCCTGGTGGCGCGACTGCCGGGCGTTCACCGCGGAGGAGAGCCGCGAGCTGGCGGCCGAGTACGTGGAGGACATGCCCGACCTGACAGTTCGGCGGGACCGCGCGGCTGCGGCTCTCGGCATCGACCTCCCCACTGAGGCCGAAGTCCTGGCTCGCCTGCGCGAGGTCGCCACCGAGGCGGGCAAGGACTTCACTCTGGTCTTCACGCCGGAGGGTGAGCCATACGATCCGCTCATCAAGGGCTGAGCGGCATGCCCCCGTTACCGGCATTTCAGCGTCACCGGCGGTGCGGACCGCCGGCACGTCACGGCCCGCGCCCCGGAGCGGGTCACCGCTGGACGGTGACCGCCTCGATTCGGCTGAAGTCGGCGGCGGCGAGGTCCTCGTCGCGGATGACGTAGTAGAGCGGGCATTCGGTGAAGTCCGGGCGCCCCGCATCGAGCAGGATCCGTTCCGGGCCGAGGCCGTGCGGCGGCACCACGTACTGGTCCGTCTCCCGGTCGGGGCCGAGCAGCACCAGGTACGCGTGGCGCTCCGGCGCGACGTCGAAGGCGGCGGACCCCAGCGCGGCCAGACGGTCGGCGGCCTCGTCGGGGAGGTCGACGAGCGGCTCGTCGTGGAACCGCTCGACCCGCGCCAGCATGGCCTTGCCGACGGCGTACAGCGGGGCCGGCGGGCCGGTGAACTCCCACGGCGGGGCGCCCCAGCCGGCGGTGGCATCGGCGAACGCCGGATCGGAGGCCACATCGTAGGGCGTGGTGTCGGCGGCCACCCCGTCCGGGAAGAAGAGGACGGTCACCGGGTCGCGGCCACCGAAGCCGTCATGGCCGAGGAAGAAGAAGTAGAGCAGGCCGTGGGACGGCAGCAGCCCGTTGACGTCCTCCCGCGAGACCTCCGCCAGATCGATCTGGGCGACGAAGCAGTCCGGCAGCGCATCCGGTCCGGACCCGGTACACGGCCACCTGAAGCCGGGCGGAACGGTCGGCACGCCGCCGCAGCGGGAGAACGGCTCCGGCCCCTCGAAGCCGGCGGGGCGTGGCCCCAGGGCGATTCCGTGCTCGGCCACCTCCACCAGCTCGCGCTCCCACGGCGCGAGCCCGGCCTCGCCGATCAGCCGTCGAAGCGTCCGTTCGTCACCGGCGGTTACAGGGTTCGGGCGCATCATGCCGTCACTCTACGGACCCCCGATGACACACTGCGGCCGTTCGGGCCTTCCCTTCACCCGCCGGCCCCACCGCGCCGTTCAGGGCGAGGAGGCACGCCCCTCACTCCTCCGCTCCCACCAGACCGTCGATCAACGCCCGCAACGCCACCGCGAGTTCGGCACAGTGCGCGCCCGGCCCGCGGTACGGGTCCGCCGCCTGGGCGCGGGCCAGGTCCGGCAGCCGCCGGGCGTCGACGGAGGCGAGAACGGTGCGGCGCTGGCTGGGTTCGCGGGGCGGGCTCACCGGGTGGTCGGCGAGCAGCTCGCCGAGGACGAGGTGCCAGCAGGACCGGTAGGCCGGCATGGCCCGGGCGGGCGGGAGGCCGGCGGCCATCAGGTCGGCGAGGCAGGCGTTGCTGAAGTGGAGGGCGTTCTCGGCGACGAGTTCGCCCCGGATCAGGATGTGCAGCACCCAGGCGTGTCCGGCCATGTAGTCGTGGGCGTCACACAGACGCCGCAGCAGCCGGGCCTTCGGATCGGCGCCCGGCACGTCCACCGGCAGGCCTGCGGCGATCTCCTCCAGGACGGCCAGCAGGAGCGCGTCGCGGTCGGTGACATGCCGGTACAACGAGGCCGGCGCGGTACCGAGTTCGGTCGCCACGGCACGCATCGTCAGGGCTTCGATCCCGTCGCGCTCGATCACCCGGCGCCCGGCCGCGACCACCCCGGCCGTCGTCAGCCCGGGCCGGGGGCGACGGCGTCCGTACCGGCCCCGGTCGGCCGCCTCGCCCGGACCGCCCGTCCCGCCGGAACCGCCGGACTCGCCGGATGCGGCCGGACCGCTCTGCTCAGACATCCCGTCATCCTGCCACGGCACCCCCTCCCAGCAGCGCGCTTGCACACGTCATTAAGTAAGGCTTACCTTACGCGAACAACGTTCGCATCGTCGGAGGTCGCCATGCCCCAAGCCGCCCCATCCACCGTCAGGACAGCACCCGCCGGGCCCAGCTCCCCCGCCCACGGCCACTCCCGCCCCGGCATCGTCCTCGCGACCGTCTGCGTCTGCCAGCTGATGGTCACGCTCGACGCCAGCATCGTGAACATCGCGCTCCCCGCCATGGGCCAGGCGCTCGGCTTCGCCGACAGCGCGCTGCCGTGGGTGGTCAACGCCTACGCACTCGCCTTCGGCGGCCTGCTGCTGCTCGGCGGCCGGATCGCCGACCTCGCCGGGCACCGCCGCGCGCTGCTCTCCGGGCTGGTGCTGTTCGGGATCGCCTCCGTCCTCGGCGGGCTCGCCCAGACCCCCGCCCAGCTGATCGCCGCCCGCGCCGGGCAGGGCGTCGCCGGCGCGGTGCTGGCTCCGATCAGCCTGACGCTGATCATGGTGACCTTCGCCGAGGGACCGGCCCGCGCCCGCGCACTGGGCATCTGGTCGATGGTGACCGCCGGCGGCAGCGCACTGGGCGTCCTGCTCGGCGGCGTGCTGACCGACCTGCTCGACTGGCGCTGGGTGTTCTTCGTCAACGCGCCCATCGTGCTGGTGGCCGCCCTGCTGGCGCTGCGGTCGATACCGGCCGTCCGCCCGCAGCGCACCGGCCGGCTGGACGTCGTCGGCGCGGTGTTCGGCACCACCGCGATGACCGTCCTGGTCTACGGGCTGATGGAGACCGACCGCCACCCCTGGGGCTCGGCCCGGACGCTCGGCACCCTCGGCGCGGCCCTGCTGCTCGGCCTCGCCTTCGTGGCCTGGGAGGCCCGGTTCGCCGCCGCGCCGATCGTGCGGCTCGGCGTGCTCAAGGTCCGTACGGCGTGGGTCGCGAGCGTGATCGTCACCCTGATCGGGGCCTCGATGCTGGTCGGCTTCTACTTCTGTTCGCTGCACCTGCAGAACGTGCTGCACTACGGCCCGCTGGCGGCGGGCGCGGCGTTCCTCCCGTTCTGCGCCGGGACGATGGCGGGCAGTATGGTCGCCGGCCGGCTCACCGCCCGCTTCGGCGGCCGGGCCGCCCTCACCGGCGGCCTGCTGCTGGCCGGCCTCGGGATGCTCTGGTTCGGCGGGCTCGACGAGTCGTCCGGCTATCTGACCGCGTTCGTCGGGCCGTCCCTGGTGGCCAGTGTGGGCATCGGGATCTGCATGGTCACCAACACCTCGATGGGCACCTCGGGGGTCGCCCCGCACGAGGCCGGGCTGGTCAGCGGGCTGCTGAACGCCGGGCGCCAGTGCGGCGGCAGCATCGGCCTCGCGGTGCTCTCCACCCTCGCGGTCACCGCCACCCGGCACGCGTCCGAGTCGGGTGACACACCGGCGGCGGCACTGGCGGCCGGGTACGACCGGGCGTTCGTGGTGACCGCCGCGCTGCTGGGTGCGGCGGCCGTGATCGCGGTGCTGTTCGTGCCGCGCTCGAAGCCGGGCCCGAAGGCCGTCCCGCAGGGGGAAGCCGCCGCGGCCGGCGAGGTGGCACTCGACGAGGCGCGCGACGCGGCCGCACGACGGTGAACCGCGCCGGGCCGCCGCCTCCGCGCCAGGCGGGGCGGCGGCCACGAGCGGTCCCGGTCAGCCCCGGTCGGCCCCGGTCAGCCCCGGTCGAATCGGCGGGCGACGTCGCGGCCGGTCGCGGCCGGTAGACGCCGCAGCCGGTAGCTCCGGTGGACACCGCGGTCAGTAGATCAGATAACCGGGCCGGTGCCCCTCGTCCTCGATCTCCCCGGCCGCCTGGGCCCGCAACTTGCGGGAGAGCGCCTCCAGGGCGCGGGACGCCGCGACCTCCTCGCCGATCCGGGCGAGCGGACGGTCCTCCGCGCTCTTCACGGACTCCCCGTGGGCGCTGAGGCCCGGCGCTCTCGCCCCGGTCAGCCTCGCGTCGCACCCCGTGTGCACACCGTCTTCCTCGAAGCTCAGCTCCACATCCCATTGGTTGTGCATGCCACACCTCCTGGCGCCGGCCCCCGTCGCGCCTGCTCGGACCGGCACGGATGCCGGAGCACACGGCCGCTCACAAAGCCGCTCACACCAGCGTGCGCCCGCCACGCCCACGGCGGCAAGCGCGGCCGGACCGGCCGGCGCCCAGCCCCGGCGGTACGCTGGCCAGAGCGCGCCGCGACCGCCGTCGAACCCAGAGACCGCCGGGGCGGCGCCATCAGCGACGTTCGGGTGGTCCCTCCGTGGCGGTCTTCCTTCTCGCATTGAGCGCCGCCTGCTGCCTGGGCCTCGGCTTCGTCCTCCAGCAGCACGCGGCGCAGCGGGCCCCTCGTGCCGATCTGCTGCACTGGCGCCTGCTGCTCGACCTGATGCGGATGCCCGAGTGGCTGCTTGGCACCGGCTTCATGGTCAGCGGTCTGGTGCTCTCCGCGCTCGCGCTCAACCAGGGCGAGGTCTCCCTGGTCGAACCCCTGCTCGCGACCAACCTGCTGTTCGCCATGGCGCTCTCCCGGGTGCTGACCCGTCAGAGCCTCGGCCGCTCGGGCTGGGCCGGGGTGCTGTTGCTCGGCCTCGGGGTGACGGCCTTCATCCTGGCCGGCCGCCCCACCGGCGGCGGTCCGCCGGCCGGGGAGCTGCGGCACTGGCTGGTGGTCGGGACGGTGGTCGGGCTGACCCTGCTGCTGGTCTCGCTCGCCCGTCGGCTGCCGCTGTTCGAGGAGGCCACCCTGCTCGCCCTGGCCGCCGGTCTGCTCTACGGGCTCCAGGACGCGCTCACCCGTACGACGACGCAGCGCCTCGACCACGACGGGCTGGACGCCGTCCTGCGCAGCTGGCAGCCGTATGCCGTGGTGGCGGCGGGCGTGGTCGGACTGCTGCTGGTGCAGAGCGCCTTCGAGGCCGCACCGCTGCGGATGTCACTGCCCGCGCTGACGGCGGCCCAGCCGCTCGCCGGGATCGCCTGCGCGGTCGGTTTTCTCGGCGACCGCCTGCGGATCACCCCCGGCGCGCTGGCCTGGGAGTCGGCCGGGCTGCTGGCCATCGTGGTCGGGGTGATCGTCATCGGACGCCACCCGGCGATGCCCGGAAGCGTCGGCGACCCGCCCAAGGACGCCGGCGGGCCGCCCGACCTCGAGCGGGCCGGTGCCGAACGGGCCGGTGCCGAGTCGCCGACGGCCGGCAGCGGCACCGGAACCAAGAACGCCGGAACCGAGAACGCCAGGGCCGGGAAGACCCGGGCCGGGAGCGCCGACGACACCAGACCTGCCCGGTAGCCGGCGGGCCGGCGGATGTGCTGGAGCGCGCAGGCGGATCTGGTCGCCGGCGGAGCGGTCTCGGGCATCGGTGTGCTCTGCCTGGCGAGGCGCTCCGCACCGGACGGCCGGAACGGCTGCCGCTGGCGGCGCTCCCGCTCGTGCTGGGCGTGCATCAGCTGGTCGAGGCCGCGGTCTGGCTCGGCGCGGACGGTGAACTTCCTGCCGGACCGGCCGGGTGGGCCCGGACCGCACGGGCGGCGATCGCGCTGCCCATGCTGCCGGTGCTGGTCCCGGCCGGGGTGTGGTGCGCGGCCCACGAACCGGGCCGGGCGGGCGGTCCGCACCGCCGGAAGGCGCTCGCCGGCCTCGCCCTGCTCGGCGCGCTCGTCGCCGTCCCGCTGGCGGTGGCCGCCGCGACCCACCCCGTGACGGCCACGGAACACGGCCGCACCCTCACCTACGGCATCGGCGTCCCGCACCCGGCCGCCCTGCTGACCGGCTACCTGCTGACCACCGTCGGCGCCCTGCTGCTCAGCGGCGACCGCCTGCTGCGCCGCCTCGGCGTGCTCACCGGCACGGGGGCCGTCCTCTGCTCGGTACTGTGGCGGCTGGCCTTCGTGTCGATCTGGTGCGTGCTGGCGGCACTGGTCGGTGTCGTCCTGCTCCACTGGGCCGGCCGCCCGGCCCGCTTCTGACCCACCCGTCGGCAGGTCGACCCCGCCCCTCCCCAGGGCCCGGATCACCTCCTGACACCCCTACGCCGACACCGCCGACCGCTCGGGCGACGCCGAATCGGGGACGTCCGCCGCCTGCCCCTGGCCGCGGAGACGGTCCATCTCCCGCCACTCCGGGCGGAGGCCGGCCAGCATGGTGGTGGCGAAGTACAGGCCTCCGCTCACGAACAGCACGGGTATCAGCCCGGCGAAGGCCACCGCCGAACCGGCGAGCAGGCCGCCGAGCGGGATCCCGGCCCAGGCCAGGGAGTCACCGAGGGCGCGGACGCGGCCGAGCAGGCGCCGCGGCACGCGCTCGAACAGGACCGCACCGAGGATCGGGTTGAGGAATCCCGAGCCGAAGCCACCCACCGCGAACACCGCGAGCACGGCCCACATCGGCGCGTCCAGCGCGAGGACCAGGAACCTCGGCGCCCCGCAGAGCAGGAAGCCCGCGAAGAACACCGCCCGGCGTGGAAGCCGGTGGGCGACGGCCGCCGCTATCAGGCTTCCGGTGACGGCCGCGATCCCCCAGGCGCTGCCGGTCAGGCCGATGGCGGCCGGGCCGCCGCCGGACTCCCGGGCCCAGACCGGCACCAGTACCGTCATGAAGCCGGCGTCCAGCAGGTTGGTCACCGCCAGCATCACGATGACGGTGAGCAGCAACGGCTCGCCGCGGAGAAAGGTGAAGCCCTCCCGGAACATCCGCCAGTAGCCGGCCTGCTCGCCCGGCTCGCCAAGCGCTTCCCGCTCGTCCTGCGCCTTGGTGCCCTCCGCCGCCGGCTGCGCGGCGGCCACCGCCCGCCCCATGCCCCGGGGCAGGGCGAGCGCGATGACCAGCGAACCCAGCGCGAAGGCGGCCGCGTTGACCGCCAAACCGGCCATCGGCCCCAGCAGCGCGACCAGACCGCCGCCCACCGCCGGGCCGACCGTGGAGGCCAGCCGTTCGGTGACTCCCGAGAGCCCGGTGGCCCGCTCCAGCGGCACCCGGGCCCGGTCGGCCGCCTCGGGGACCATCACCTCCTTGGCCAAGTCCCCCGGCCCGCGCGCCGCGCCGACCACCGCGACCATGATCAGCAGCAGCCAGAACGGCAGCACGCCCAGACCGTGCAGCAGCGGGACGAGGCCTGCGGCGACGGCGCTCACCGCGTCCGTCGTCCAGGAGACGACGCGCGGGCCCAGCCGGTCGATCAGCGGCCCGGTGAACGCCTTGACCAGCACATACGGCGTCATCTCGACGAAGGCGACCAGGCCCGTCATGGTGGCGCTGCCGGTGGTGGCCAGGACGAACCAGGGCAGGGCGATGGCCGAGACCCGGGTGCCGGTCAGCGAGACGGCCGTCGCCGCGAGCACCCCGGCCAGCGGCCGGACGCTGCGCGGCGGTGCGGCAGCCGGCGAGTCCACGGTCGTCATGACCGCTCCCCCGATCCGGCCGAAGCGCCCTCGTCCCCGCCCTCGCCCTCGGGATCGGGCAGCAGCTGGACGACCACCGCCACCCGCTCGGTGCCGTCCGGAGCGGCCCCCTCGGTGTCCGCCCTGCGGTAGCGCCCGACGACGGCCGCCAGCTCCTCCGCCAGCCCGTGGGCCTCCTCGGGGGTGAGCCGCAGCCCCCAGTCGCTGAGATCGAGCGCGTGCCGCCAGTCGCGCGGCATGGTCTCGTACGCGTTCAGGGCCCGCTGCGCGGTCAGCGTGTGTACGGCAGCGATCGACCGCAGGTAACCGAGGGCGGCCTCCGGCTCCTCGTCGGCCAGCTCCATGTCCGTCCACCAGGTGAGTTGGTGGACGGACCTCCACCACCGCTCGCGGGCGTTGCCGCGCTCGGTGTCCTCCGCGACGAAGCCCGCGGCGGCGAGCTGGCGCAGGTGATAGCTGGTCGCGCCCGAGGTCAGCCCCATCCGCTCGGCGAGCCTGGTCGCGGTGGACGGGCCGTGCCTGCGCAGCAGCCCGATCAGCTGGACCCGCACGGGATGGGCCAGGGCCCGCAGGCCCTTGGCATCGAGGACGACATCGGTCTGCGGGTCCGAACTGTGCGGCCACCGGCGTTCTTCGGTCATGGCAGCAGCGTAGAACCGCAAACACTTCTTCGCAAAGGGTTATTTGCGAAGAAGTATTGGCGGTTCCGTCGCGCACTGCGGACGACAGGCCGACGCCAGGCCCGGGCTCCGGGTGAACGGCAGGAGGAAAGCACGAAGCCCGGGGACGGAACCGTCCCCGGGCGACTGGACCGCGGCCTCGCGCCGCCAGCCCGAGCAGGGCCACCCGAACAGGGCGGCCCGCCCACACGGGTCAGTCGCGGGCCACCGGGAGGGTCAGCACCAGGGTGAGACCGCCGCCGGGCGTCTGTTCGACCTCCAGACGGGCGCCGGCCGCGCTCACCAGGCCCTGCACCGCCAGGCCGACCGGGCCGCCGGGGCGCCCGCCCTCGATCAACCACGGGCGCGCCCCGGGGAGTTCGCAGGCACCGCGGTCCACCACCCGGATCTCCACCCGCGCCTTCTCCTGCCCCGAGTACCCCGACTGCCCCGCATACCCCGAGCGCGTCGAGGACCCCACCTGCCCCGACCGCCCCGGCCCACCCGGTCCGGTCACCGCGTCCGCCCTGACCAGCACCCTGCCGCCGAGCGGGCTGCGCCGGATCGCGTGATCGACCAGCCCGGCCAGCGCCGACTCCAGTCGACGGGCGTCCGCGACCACGACCGGCAGACCGACCGGCACCCGGTTGGCGACCTGGGCCGCCCGACCGCCGCCGCGCAGCACCCGCTGCACCAGCTCGGCCACCTGGACGTGGTGCGCCTGCGCGGGGCAGCCCTCCGGGCGGTCCGTCCAGTGCACCCGGTCCAGTTCGGGCCGGGACAGCACCCGCGGCCCGGCCATCGAGCCCGGGTGGGACCGGCCCGGGCCTTCGTCGGGTTCGCCGACGCCGTCCCCGCCCACGCCGAACCCGCCACCGAAGCCCCCGAACGCGCCGAACCCGCCGAGCGCCCGGGCACCCGACGCGACATAGGCCCAGAGCTTCCCGCGTGCCATCGCTGTACCTCTCGCGCCTCACCGGCGGCCACCGTCAGGTGCGCGGCGGGCCGGAACAGGCCGCCTCACCGGCCCTTCCGCCAAGCCTGCGCCCGCACCGGACGGGTGACAATCCGGCTCCAGGGCGCGAACCAACCACCGCACCCCGCCGAACGGCTGGACCCGTACCCCCCGAGCGGCGGGGCGCGCCCACCCTCCGGCGGAGCGCACCCGACAACACCAGAGCCCCGGCGCACCGGAACACCCCCGCGCCCCCGACCTCCCCGACCTCCCCGACCTCCCCGACCGATCGGCCCACCCGGCCCGATCACCCCGCCCGCCCTAAACTGGCCCTGTGCCCCGGCTCAACGACCAGGTCCAGGAGCTGCTCCAGGAGTACGCCGACCTGATCTCGATCACCGGCGGGGACGCCTTCCGGGCCCGCGCCTACGAGAAGGCCGCCCGCGCGGTCGGCGGATTCCCGGAGGACGTCGCCGGGCTGGACACCAAGGGGCTCCAGCAGATCCCCGGCGTCGGCAAGTCCACCGCCGAAAAGATCGCCGAGTACCTCGCGACCGGCCGGATGGAGTCCCTGGAGAAGCTGCGGGCCATGATCCCGGCCGGCGTCCGCGAGGTGATGGCCGTCCCCAGCGTCGGTCCCAAACGCGCGCTCGCCCTCTACCGCGACCTCGACATCGCCTCCGTCGACCAGCTCGCCGAGGCGATCCGCGCCGAACGGCTGCGCGAGGTGCCCGGGTTCGGCGCGCGCAGCGGCGAGAAGATCCTGCACGGCATCGAACTGCTGCGGCAGTCCGGCGGGCGGACGCTGCTCGACGCGGCCACCGAGCAGGCCGAGCAGATCGTCGCGGCGATCGCGGCCGTGCCGGGCTGCACCCGCTGCGCCTACGCGGGTTCGCTGCGCCGGATGCGCGAGACCGTCGGCGACATCGACGTGCTCGCCACCGCCGAGGACTCCGCACCGCTGATGGCCGCGCTCGCCGGACTCCCGTACGTGACCGAGGTGATCGCGCAGGGCCCGACCAAGACCTCGGTGCGCACCGCCAAGGGCCTCCAGGTCGACCTCCGGGTGGTGCCGGAGGAGGACTGGGGCGCGGCGCTGGTGTACTTCACCGGCTCCAAGGCGCACAACATCAAGCTGCGCACCATGGCCGTCCGGGCCGGGCTGAAGCTCTCGGAGTACGGGCTGTTCGGCGCCGAGAGCGGGAAGAAGGTGGTCTCGGCGACCGAGGAGGAGGTGTACGCGGCGCTCGGTCTGCCCTGGATCGCACCGCCGCTGCGCGAGGACCGCGGCGAGATCGAGGCGGCCCTGCGCGGCGAACTGCCGGACCTGGTCACCCAACGCGACCTCCGCGGCGACCTGCACACCCACACCGACCTCACCGACGGCCTGGCCACCCTGGAGGAGATGATCGACACGGCGGCCGCCCGCGGCTACGCCTACTACGCGGTCACCGACCATGCGCCGGACCTGGTCATGCAGCGGATGACGGACGAGAAGATGCTCGCCCAGCGCGAGCGGCTGCGCGAACTGGCCGGCCGGCACCGGCGAATGCGCCTGCTGCACGGCACGGAGCTGAACATCGGCCCCGACGGGGGTGTGGACTGGCCCGCCGAGTTCCTGGCCGGGTTCGATGTGTGCGTGGCCTCGGTGCACTCGCACTTCGGCGCCGACCGGGCCGCCCAGACCCGCCGCCTGATCCGCGCCTGCGAGAACCCCTACGTGCACGTCATCGGCCATCTCACCACGCGGCGGATCGGCCGGCGCGGGCCGATCGACGTCGATCTGGACGCCGTCTTCGAGGCGGCCGCCCGGACCGGCACCGCGATCGAGATCAACAGTTCGCCGCAGCGGCTCGACCTGCGGGACGAGGACGTGCTGCGGGCGAAACGGCACGGGGTGCGGTTCTCGATCGACAGCGACGCCCACTCCACCCCGCAACTGGCCTACCCGGTGTACGGGATCGGCACCGCCCAACGGGCCTGGCTGACCGCCGAGGACGTGATCAACACCTGGCCCTGGCAGCGGCTGAAGCGGTTCCTGCGCAAGGACGCGCTGCGGTGATGACCGCCCCGGGGCCACGCCTCGCGCCACCGGTCCGGAATATTCCCGAATTGCCCGATTCCGGACCGGAAACCCCTGGTGCCTGGGCCGTAAGAGGCGCATGATGGTAGTGAACCTGCGAGGTAACAGTGGGAGTTTGACCGCAGGAGGCAGTGGCGACAGATCGAGACGGATCAAGGTCTGCCGCTGGTACCTCGGTCGACGATCGAACTAACAGGCCGGAGGACGTAGTCCGGAGGCCACCCCGGCCTCGCAGGTTCACCGGTGCCCGGAACACCGCAGGCCGACGCCGGACACCCCCGGGGCGTCCCGGGGCCTCCGGGACGGTTCAGGGTGCGCGGCCCCCGGCGGCCGGCACCGGGTACCCCATCTCCCAGGCGTGCACGGCGATGCCGACCCGGTTCGGCACGTCGAGCTTGCGCTGGATGCTGGCGACATGCGTCTTGACCGTGCCCGGTGAGATGAACAGCTCGGCGGCGATGTCCGCGTTGGTCCGGCCCGCCGCCACCTGTCCGGCGATCTCCACCTCCCGCTCGGTGAGCGGCACCACCGGTCCGGGCCGCCGCTCGGCACGCCGGGGCGCGGTGACGTGTTCCAGCAGGCGGACGGTGACGGACGGGCTGATCAGACTCTCGCCGCCCGCCGCCGCCCGGACCGCCTCGGCCAGCAACGCCGGGCCGGAACGCTTCAGCAGAAAACCCGACGCGCCGTACCGCAGGGCCGGATAGACGTACTCGTCGAGGTCGAAGGTGGTCAGCACGACCACCCTGACCGGGGTGACGGCACCCGGTCCGGCCAGCCTGCGGGTCAGTTCCAGGCCGTCCATCCGGGGCATCCGGATGTCGACCAGAGCGACGTCGGGGCGCAGCTGCCCGGCGAGTTCGAGCGCGGCGGCGCCGTCGGCGGCCTCACCGACCACCTCGATGTCGGGCTGGGCGTCCAGAATCCGCCGCACGCTCCGGCGGACCGCCTCCTGGTCGTCCGCGATCAACGTGCGGATGGGCTGCGGGTTCGGGCTCGTCACGCCGAGCAGTCTCGCACGCCGACGGCCCCGGCCACACCGGGCCGCGTCGGCACCACGCCCCCGGGCGCACCACCACCCCACCCGGACACCGGAGGCAAGGACGGCCGGTGTCAGGAGGCGTTGCCCCCGAGGTCGGTCGCCCGGCCGTCACGCAGGACGGTCAGACCGCGCGGCACCTCCACCCGGAACCTCACATCGCAGTTGGCGATGCCGTTGCAGCCGGCCCTGAGGTCGAGGGCATCACCGTCCAGGCTCCAACTGGCTTCCTTGGAACCGATGACCCGCGCTTCGAACCAGCGGATCACCCTGACATCCTGACGGTCCGTCGCGACCAGATCGGTGGGGAGGCCGTGGGCACGCACGTCGAGGGTGGTTCCGCCGTAGCTGAAGACCTTCTCCTCAGGGGTGGCGTCCTTCGCCGTCGCGCAGCCGGTGACGGCGGCCGACGAGACGAAGGCGGCCAGGACCAGGGCCAGAACGGTGGCGGGCGCCCGCCCGGAAGACGCCCGGGCAGACATTCGGGGAAACGCCCGGCGGACGGACGGGGTACTGGTCATGAGGTGGATCCTCCGGCAGGAGCGGGTCGGTGACGACTACGAGCCTCGCCGCTGCGCCCGCCGCTGCCATCTGCCGTTCGGCAGATACCCGGCACCCGGCCGACCGCGCGCCCCGCCCGGGCCGGGCCGCCTACCGCACCGGCAGCACACAGACGGTCCGCCAGCCGGACGGCCGGTGCGGGCCCGCCTCCAGGGTGCCGCCGTGCGCCGCGGCGCGTTCGGCCAGGCCCGCCAGCCCGGTGCCGCCGCCCACGCGACGGCGCAGCAGGCCCTTCGGGCCGCGCGCCGCCCCGCCGTCGTTCGTCACCGACACCTCGACCGCCCGGCCGGGACCGGCCGTCACCCGGACGGCCACCTCGGTGGCGCCCGGCGCGTGCCGCCGCACATTGGTCAGCGACTCCAGGACGACGGCGTACACGGTGGCCTCGGCCTCGGCGGAGAGCACTCCGGTGGCATCCGGCGCCAGCTCGACGGTGGCGCGGACCTCGGCACCAGCGGGGCCGGTCGTGGCGAAGCGGCCGACCAGCTCCGGAAGATCGGCCAGCCCGCGGATCCGGGTGGCACCGGACGTCCGGCCGGCCGCCGCCGCGTCGGACTGCGGGTCGCGCAGGGCACCCACCATCTCGTCCATCGAGTCCAGCGCCCGCAGTCCGGCCTCCTCCAGACGGCGCAGCAGTGCGGCCGTCTCCTCCCGGTCCTGGCCGGGCAGCTGGCCGGCCTGTGCCTCCAGGACGATGCCGGTGATCTCGTGGGCGACGAAGTCGTGCAGTCCCCGGGCCACTTCGAGTCGCTGCTCGCGGCGGGCACGAGCCACCGCGCGCTCCCGGCGGGTGTCCAGCACCCGTAGGTAGAGGCCCGCCCCGGCGACGCCGACGGCCGGGAGGAGCGAGAGCAGGAGGGCAACCAGCGAGTCCTGCCATCCACCGTGCGGGGTCCGCAGGGTGAAGCGCAGCGGCACCAGGAGCGTCGCCAGGCCGACCAGGGCCGCCACCGCGCCCACCCATCGGCCCGGCACCCGGCGTATCGCCCGGCCGAGCAGCACCAGAAGGGCGAGCCACTCGAAGGGCAGCCAGAACGCGGGGAGCCGGTAGAGGCCCGAGTAGCCCGCGTCGAGTGCCAGCGAGGCGGCGGCCACGACGACGGCGGCCGCCCCGAGCGTCACCCTCCGGGCCGGCCACCGGACCGTCGCCACCAGCACCGCGAGCGCGGCCATGGCGGCGACGAGCAGGGCCGCCGCGCGGTCACCCGGGCGGGCCGGCACCACCGGGGCCAGCAGCACCAGGACGGCGCCGGCGGCCAGCAACCGGCGAACCGGGGCGACGAAGGCCGGGGGCGGAGGGTCGGTACGCATGCGCCCGAGCCTACGGGGCCGGTCCCGGCGGTACGGCGGGCACGGCCCTCCCGGGGGAGGGCGGAATCTTTCCCGGGCGGAGCGATTCCACTCCCGTGCGGCAGAACTGACGGACCGCAGGACACCGGAGCGGATCCGGCCGCAGCCGGGACGCCGTCGCCACGGGCGTGATCACCCGGGGCGAGGCACCGTGGTTCCCCGGTCGCCGGCTCGTGGGCTCCAAGGTCTCGATCACCGTCCAGGACAACGGCCGCGCCGACCGGCTCGGCCGGCTCCGGGGAGCGTTCGGTCGGCCCGTCCCGGACTTCCGGGGCGCGGTAGCGTTCATCCGCACCAGCAGTGGCAACTTCACCGTGCGGGGCTGACGCCCCGGACCATCCCCGGAGGACGGCCCGATGATCGACGACCGCGCGACTCCCGCCGTCCCCGCCGCCCAGGACCGGGCCGCCCACCTGGTCACCGTCGGCCCGCCCGGACACGTCACCCGCTCCGCGCCACCCGCCGTGTTCACCGGCCCGACGGGCGCCGGCCGGTGACCCCCGTGCTGGACTACCGGCAACTGGCCGCCGTCGGACCGTACTTCGCCCTGGACGTCGCCACCGCCCCCGGGGAGGGCCCGCCCCCGGGCTTCCGGCCGCTGCGCGAGCTGTACGCCGGCGGACCGGACTCGTTGCTGGCGGGGCGGGTGCGCGTGGTGGCGCAGCGACTGGGCACCGCCGAGCCCCGGGTGGCAGCGTCGATCCTGCACCTCGGGCTGGCCGCCCGGTTCTGGTCGGTCGGCCTCGGCTCGGCCCTCCTGCTGGGCGTGGTGCCCGACCTGGACCCGGACCGCGCCCGTGTCCGGGTGCCCGACCAGGGGCCGATCGATCTCTGGAGGCCGTACGCACCCGCGCCGTCCGGACGTGAACCGCTCACCGAGCGGCTCCACCAGTCCGTTGTCCAGGGCCAGTTGACGCCACTGGGAGCGGCCGTCCGGACGGTGGCGCCGATCGCCGGCCGGCTGCTCTGGGGCAACGCCGCGTCCGCGCTGGCGGGCGCGCTGCGGATGCTGGACGCCCACGGGGCACCCGGCCACGGCCGTGCCCTCGTCGCGGAGTTGCTGGACCGCCCGCCGCTGGCCGGCACCGGTGTGCTGCGCGCCCTCGGACCGCGCGACACCGCGTTCCGCCGGAACAGTTGCTGCCTGTACTACCGCGTCGGCCCGGGCGCCGGGGTCTGCGGCGACTGCTGCTTCACCCGCCCGCCTGGGCCCCGGGCCGGGTAGCGGCCCGCCCCTGACCGGCGGCCCCCGCCCGGGCGAGCACACTGCCGCGGCCCGGGCCCCTCGTACAGGGCCGCGCCGGCCAACAGCGTGCCGCCGAGCAACAGCCGGCGCGGGGCCCCCGGTCAGACCAGCTCGAACACCCCGTAGGAGAAGCCCTCGGCCCGCAGCTCCCCGTCCACCATCCGCACCCCTTGGACGTCCAGCGGCCGGAGCGCGCCCGGCCCGAACCGCACCGCCCCCGGCTCGCGCCTCGGATTGACGGCCACCAGGTACCGCCCGGCCCGGGTGTACACCAGCGGGTAGCCGGCATGCCGCACCTCGACCGTGCCGCCGGCGCCGAGGCCGGGGTGGGCGCGGCGCAGCGAGATCAGCCGGCGGACGGTGTGCAGCAGGGAGGTCGGATCGGCCCGCTGGGTGGCGACGTCGGGGCGGTGCGGGTCGGGGTCGACGGGCAGGTAGAGCCGCTCGGGCGGCGCCGTGGAGAAGCCCGCGTTCGGGCCCGGTTCCCACTGCATCGGGGTGCGCGAGCCGGCCCGGTTGTAGTGCGGCCCGAGCACACTGCCCTCGACGTCCGGGAGCCCGGGCAGGTACCGCATGCCGATCTCGTCGCCGTAGTAGACGGCGGGCAGGGTGGGCCAGGTGAGCTGGAAGGCGAAGGCGGGGGCGAGTTGCTCGGCGGTGCGCGGGCCGGTGGCGAGCCGGGAGAAGTCGTGGTTGGCGGTGGGCAGGGCGATATGGCCCGTGCCCCCGGTGAGTTCGGCGGCGGAGCGCCAGGCGTCCAGGAAGGTCTGCGGGGTGCCGCGGCCCTCGGCCTCGAAGTAGCAGGGGCCCTGTGTCCAGCGCTCCTCGGCGGTGCCGGCGCCGTTGTTCCACAGCGAGCGCAGCGGCAGGCCCCGGTCGGGGCCGCCGAACTGGAGGAAGAAGTCGGCGTGGAACCCGGCCGCGACGGCGACGGCCGGGTCGCCCCACTCGGCGAACAGCGCGGCCCCCGGGTGGGCACGGTCGAGCCAGTCGCGCAGTTCGGTCCAGAGTTTGGCGGTCTCGACGAAGCCGGGGTCGTCCTTGACCAGGGAGGAGGCCATGTCCACCCGGAAGCCGGCCAGGCCGAGGCCGAGCCAGTGCGCCATGATCTCCCGCAGGGCGGCGCGGTTGGCGCGCGGCCCGTCGGCGTCCACCGGCTGGCGCCAGGGCTGGTCGGAACGGCTGTGCGCGTAACCGAAGTTGAGCGCGGGCTGACAGTCGAAGAAGTTCGGCCGGTACCAACCGGGCCGACGGCCGGGCGAGGCGACGAAGCCGTCCACCGGGCGGTCGGACCAGATGTAGCGGTGGTCACCCGGGTCCTCGGCGGCGGCCAGGAACCACGGGTGCCGGTCCGAGGTGTGGCCGGCGACCAGGTCGAGCAGGACGCGGATGCCCTTGCGGCGGGCGGCCTCGACCAGCGCGACCAGGTCGTCCGTGGTGCCGTAGCGGGGCGCCGGGGCGAGGTAGTCGCTGATGTCGTACCCGGCGTCACGGAACGGCGAGGCGAAGCAGGGGTTGAGCCAGACGGTGTCGACGCCGAGCCAGGCGAGGTGGTCGAGGTGCCCGGTGATGCCCGCGAAGTCGCCGATGCCGTCGCCGTCGGAGTCGGCGAAGGTCTGCGGGTAGATCTGGTAGAGGACGGCGTCGGCCAGCCAGTCGGGGCCGGGTCGGGTCGAGGTCATGGGGGTGGATCCTCCTGCCGGGTGCCGGGGGCCGGGCTAACGATTGTCGTCCGATCCCGGCCGTCCCGACAGTCCGCGTCAGGCGGCTCGTGTCGCACACGCCTCCGTGAACGCCTTGGCCCGGCGGGTGATCTCGGCCCAGTCCCCGGCCGCGACGACGGCCGGCGGCACGACGTCGGTGCCGGCGCAGACCGCGAGCGCGCCGTGCGCGAGGAAGTCCGCCGCGTTGCCCGCGTTGACGCCGCCGGAGGCGACCAGCGGCACCTCCGGGTAGGGGCCGTGCAGGTCCTTGAAGTAGCCGGGGCCGAAGGCCCTGGCCGGGAAGATCTTGACGGCGGCGGCCCCGAGGTCGACGGCCTGGGCGACCTCGGTAGGGGTGAGCGCGCCGAGCACGACCGGCACTCCGGCGGTATGTGCGGCGTGCGCCACCTCGGGCCGGCAGCCGGGGGTGACCAGGAAGGACGCGCCGGCCTCGACGCCGCGCTCGGCCTGCTCGGCGGTGAGCACAGTACCGACCCCGACCCGCCAGCCCTCGGCCGAGGCCCGGCGCAGATGGTCCGTCACATCCGGTGTGGTGTAGGTGAATTCGGCCCAGGTGATGCCGCCCTCGGCGAGCGCGGCGCAGAGTGCGGCGGCGTCCGGTATCCGGGGGGCGCGGACGACGGCGATCACCGGCTCGGCGGCCAGCGCGGCCCGGGCGGTGGCGAGCACGGACTGCGCCGGAGCGGACCGCGCGGAAAGGGGCTGTGCGGGAAGGGGCTGTGCGGGGCTCATGCGGCTCGGGTCCCTCGGTCGGTTCGGCGCAGGGCGCGGCCCGGGCGGGCGCCCGTGGTGCGGCCCTGCTGGATGACGGCGGTGCCGTTGACGAAGACGTACTCGATGCCCGTGGCGGGCCGGCGGGGCTGGTCGAAGGTGGCGGCGTCCTGGACGTGTTCGGGGTCGAAGAGGACCAGGTCGGCGTGGTGGCCCGGGGCGATCAGGCCGCGCCGGTCCAGCCGGAGCCGGGCGGCGGGGCGGCCGGTCATCCGGGCGATCGTCTCCTCCAGCGTGAGGACGCCCAGCTCCCGGCTGTAGCGGGCGAGGTACCGGGGGAAGGTGCCCCAGGCGCGCGGGTGCGGCCGGGCGCCGACCAGCAGGCCGTCGCTGCCGACGGTGTGCGCGCGGTGGCGCATGATCGTCCGGACGTTCTCCTCGTGGCCGACGTGCTGGAGGATGGTGGTCGCCAACTCGTCCCGGCACAGCAGGTCGAGGAAGACCTCGGTACCGGACCGGCCCTGTTCGGCGGCGAGTTCGGCGACCGTCCGCCCGACCACCGCGGCCAGGCCGGGGGCGCGGACGCCGGAGATCTGGATGGTCTCCCAGTCGGTGACCACCCCGTGGCAGCCGTCGCTGCCCTTCTCCTCCACCTCGTACCGGATCCGCTCGCGGGCGTCCGCCTCGCCGAGCCGGGCCAGGGTGGCCTGCGGGCCGCCCTCGGTGGCCCAACCGGGCAGCAGGGCGGCCAGGGTGGTGGAGCCCGGCAGGTAGGGGTAGCTGTCCAGGGTGAGGTCCACGCCGTCGTCCAGCGCCCGGTCGACGAGGTCCAGCAGTTCACCGGCCCGCCCCTGGTTGACGCCGAAGTTCATGGTGGCGTGGGTCAGGTGCAGCGGGCAGCCGGAGCGGCGGGCGATCTCCACCATCTCGGCGTAGCCCTCCAGCGCCCCGGCCCCGTAGGAGCGCTGGTGCGGCGCGTGGAAGCCGCCGTGCGCCGCGACGACGGTGCACAGCTCGACCAGTTCGGCGGTGTCCGCGTACATCCCCGGGGTGTAGGTGAGGCCGCTGGAGAGGCCGACCGCGCCCTCGCGCAGCCCCTGGGCCAGGAGTTGGCACATCAGGTCGAGTTCGGCCGCCCTCGGTGCCCGGTTCTCCCAGCCCATGGCGAGCATCCGCAGTGAGCCGTGCGGCACCAGGTAGCAGGCGTTGACGGCGACGCCGGCGCGGTCCAGCCGGTCCAGGTAGCCGCCGACGGTGCGCCAGTCCCAGTCGAAGCCCTCGGGGTCGCCGTTCCAGCCGGCGATCTGGCGGCGCAGCGCGGCGAGCGTGCCGTCGTCCACCGGCGCGTAGGACAGGCCGTCCTGGCCGAGCACTTCGCAGGTGACGCCCTGGGTGACCTTGGCGGGGTGCTCGGGTTCGAGCAGCAGGGCCAGGTCGGAGTGGGCGTGCATGTCGATGAAGCCGGGTGCCAGGACGAGCCCGTCGGCGTCCACCTCCCGGACGGCGCCGAGGCCGTGGCCGATCTCGGTGATCAGTCCGTGGCTGATCCGGACGTCCGCGCGGTACCGCTCGGCGCCGGTACCGTCCACGACCGTGGCGCCCTTGAAGACGAGGGCCTGCCCTTCCGCCTGAGGCCTCATCAGAAATACGTCCGCACCAGGCCGGTGACCTTCGGCTCGGGGCTGTCCGCGTCGTCCAGCACCGGGATCATCGTCCACTTGTCGAAGGCGGTGCACGGATGCGAGACCCCGAGCCGCAGGACGGCACCGACGGGGGCGAGGTCGCCCGCGTCGCGCAGGAAGGCGTGCTGGTCGTTCAGCGCGGTGATCCGGGCGGCCGTCCCGGCCAGCCCGGGCCCGCCCCGGACGAGTTGCGGCTCCGGCAGGCCCTCGTCGAACGGCAGGTCGCGCTTGCCGGCGTCGAGCAGGGCCAGTTGCGGCTCGGGGCGGGAGACCACCCGCGCCCAGCCGTGCAGGGCGCTGCGGAACGGCGCCTGGCCGGCGCCCCGCCCGAGCGGCGAGATGCCCCGGTAGAAGCCGTCGTCGTGCGCCACGTACGCGCCCGAGCGCAGCACCACGAGGGCGTCCGGCAGCCCGGCCAGCTCCTCGACCACGAGGTCGAAGTAGGCGCTCCCGCCGGCCGACACGATCGGCTCGGCGCCGCTGGAGCAGGCGGTGGAGAGCCGCCCGTGCAGATCAGCGAGGGCCCGCAGATAGCCGCGGACGGTGGCCAGCCCCTCCTCGCTCGCGTCGTGGGCCAGCGCCCCCTCGTAGCCGCCGACGCCGGCCAGCCGCAGGGTGGGCGCACGCAGTACCGCGGCGGCGATCTCGACGGCCTCCTCGACGCCGCGCGCTCCGGTGCGCCCGCCGGGGCCGCCGAGTTCGACCAGCACCTCGACCGGCCGTTCGGCGCCGGCCGCGCGCAGGGCCTCGTCCATCAGCCGGACGCTCTCGGCGGAGTCCACCCAGGAGACGAAGGCGAACGACGGGTCGGCGGTGAGCTCGGCCGCGAGCCAGCCCAGTCCGGCGGGGTCGAGCAGCGTGTTGGCGAGCAGGATCCGCTGGACGCCGAAGGCCCGGGCCACCCGTACCTGCGGCAGGTTGGCGAGGGTGATGCCGTGGCTGCCTGCGGCGAGCTGCGCCTGCCAGAGCGCGGGCGCCATGGTCGTCTTGCCGTGCGGGACGAGGGCCACCCCCGCCTTGGCGCACCACTCGGCCATGGTCCGCACGTTGTGGTCGACCGCGGCGGCGTCCAGGGTGAGCAGCGGGGTGCCGAGGCCGGCGAGGGCGGGCCGGGTGGCGAGGTAGTCGCGGACGCTCAGCCCCCAGGCCTCGGGCGGCAGGGCCTTGAACCGCCAGTCGAGCACCTCGTCGGCAAGGGCCGCCACCTTGCCGGCGTCGATGCCCGGCCCGGTGCCGCTGCTTGCGAAGGTCTGTTCCACGGTCTTCCTCCATCGCCGATGTTGCAACATACGCAACGAGGGTTGCACATGCTGGCATCACGGTTCTAGCATCGGCGCCGGACGAAGGTCAACGGAACGGTCAGCCGCAGGACACGAGGAGCCCAGCAGATGCCACGACAGGACCAGGCCGTGAGCTCGGGCACCCCGCCGCGCCGCACCCCGGCGGTGGAGGCGGTGTGCGTGGGCGAGTCGATGGCCGTCCTGCTGCCCGACCGGACGGGCCCGCTGGAGTCGGTGGAGAACTTCCACCTCTCGGTCGGCGGCGCGGAGTCCAACGTGGCGGGCGCCCTGGCGGCGCTCGGTGTGCCGAGCGCCTGGATCAGCCGGGTCGGCGACGACGGCTTCGGCCGCCGCCTGACCGGCGAGGTCGCCGCACGCGGGGTGGACGTGTCCGCGGTCGCCGTCGACCCGCACCGCCCGACCGGCCTCTACCTCAAGGAGGTGGGCGGCAGCACCGGCCGCCGCCACGACCTCGGGCCCGGCCGCAGCCGGCTGCACTACCACCGCCGCGGCTCCGCGGCGTCCGCGCTCTCCCCCGCCGTGCTGGACGATCCGGCCGCCGCCCGGCTGCTGGCCGGCGCCCGGCTGCTGCACCTGTCCGGCATCACCGCCGCCCTCTCCGACGACTGTCTGGAGCTGCTCCGCGCCCTGCTGGCCGACCGCCGCCCGGGCCGTCTGGTCAGCTTCGACCTGAACTGGCGCCCGGCCCTGTGGCGCGAGCGCGACCCGGCCGTCCTGCCGCCCCTGCTGGACGCGGCCGACGTGCTGCTGCTCGGCTCCGACGAGGCGGAGGCCGCCTTCGGCACCGGCGACCCGGACGCGCTGCGCCGCCTCTTCCCCTCCCCCGCCACCGTGGTGGTCAAGGACGCCGCCCGAATGGTCACGGCCCTGCACCGGGACGGCACCGCCGTCACCGAGCCGGCCCTCGCCGTCGAGGTGGTCGAGGCCACCGGAGCGGGCGACGCCTTCGCGGCCGGCTATCTGGCCGCCACCGTGCGCGGCCTGGACCAGCGCAGCCGGCTGCGGCTCGGCCACCTCAGCGCGGCCTGCGCGCTCACCGCCCACGGCGACCAGGCCGAGCTGCCGCCCGAGCCGGTGGTCACCGCCCTGCTGACCGCCTCCCCGGGGGACTGGGCCGCGACCCGGGTCTCGGCGGATGGCATCGTGTCCCCGGTACTGCCCGTGGCCGGGGGCGGTGCCCCCGACCCTCGACCGGCCGCGTCCCCGGCCCTTGGAGCACGATGAGCCAGACCGTCACCCGCGCCCTGCGCATCCTCGCCGAGCTCGGTGAGGGCGAGCGCTCCCTCGACCAGCTGGCCGAGGTGCTCGGCGTGCACAAGACCACGGTGCTGCGGCTGCTCCAGAGCCTCGAAGAGGAACGTTTCGTCTACCGGGACCCGGCCTACCGCTACCACCTGGGCGCCGGACTCTTCGCCCTCTCCGGCCTCGCCCTGGAACAGCGCGGGATCCGCCGGATCGCCGCGCCGCACCTGGCCGGGCTGAACGCGGCCACCGGTCAGACCGTCCACCTGGCCGCGTACGAGGGCGGCGAGGTGGTCTACATCGACAAGTACGACTCCCGCCACCCGGTGCGGATGTACTCCCGGATCGGTCTGCGCGCCGCCCTGCACAGCGCCGCCGTCTCCAAAGTGCTGCTCGCCGACCTGCCGGTGCCCGAGCGCCGCCGGGTGGTGGCCGGGATCGACTTCATCCCGCACACCGCGCACACCCTGGCCACCCCCGAGGCCCTGCTCGCCGAGCTGGAGAAGGTCTCCGCCCAGGGCTGGGCGCAGGACCACGCCGAGCACGAGGCCTTCATCAACTGCGTGGCCGCGCCGATCCGGGACGCCAGCGGCCGGGTGGTCGCCGCCGCGTCGATCTCCGTCCCGGACGTCGTGCTCCCCTACGAGCAGGTGCTCGAACTACTGCCGCAGCTGCTCGCCACCACCCGCGCTGTCTCCGCCGACTGCGGCCAGCCGCCGCACGCCGGGCCGGCCACCCCGACCGCCTGACCCACCATCACCAACCGAGGAAGCACCGCATGAGCGACCAGCAGCCCGTCAACGGCAAGACCGAGATCCGCACCGACGGCGCCCCCGCCCCGGCCTGGATGTTCTCCCAGGGCGTCCGCAAGGGCCCGATCCTGCAGGTCTCCGGCCAGGGCCCGCAGGACCCGGCCACCGGCGAGTACCTGTACCACGGCGACGTCAAGGCGCAGACCCGGCGGACGCTGGAGAACGTCAAGGCCATCGTCGAGGCCGGCGGCGCCACCATCGAGGACGTGGTGATGTTCCGCGTCTACCTGACCAAGCGCGCCGACTTCCCGCTGATGAACGAGGTCTACGCCGAGTTCATCGACGAGAACGTCAAGGCCGGCGGGGTGAAGCCCTGCCGCACCACGATCTTCGTCGAGCTGCCGCAGGAGCCGATGCTGGTCGAGATCGACGCGCAGGCCGTGATCGGCTGAGCCGCCCGAGGCGGTACGCGCCGGGGCCCGGACGACCAGTCGGCCGTCCGGGCCCCGGCGCTTTCGTCCGCCGTCACCGGCCGGCGGTGACCGCCTGCTCGGCGGCCGCGCCGCGCGCCACCACCCGGGCGGCGCCCTTGGCCTCGCGCCGCTCCAGGGTGCCGGAGAGCAGGGCGACGCCCAGCGCGGCGACGGTGAGCAGCCCGCCGACCCAGTTCGGCGCGTCGTAGCCGAGCCCGGCGGAGATGACCAGCCCGCCGAGCCAGGCGGAGAGCGCGTTGCCCAGGTTGAACGCGGCGATGTTGGCGGCCGAGGCCAGCGTGGGCGCACCGGCGGCCTGGTCCATCACCCGCTTCTGCAGCGGCGCGACGGTGGCGAAGCCGAACAGGCCGATCAGCGGGATGGTGATGATCGCGCCGGCCTTGCTGTGCGAGGCGAAGGTGAAGGCGAACAGCAGCACCGCCAGCACCGCCAGGATCACGTACAGGCTGCGCATCAGCGCGCGGTCGGCGAACCAGCCGCCGAGCAGGTTGCCGACGAACAGCCCGATGCCGAACAGGAGGAGCAGCCAGGTGACGCTGGTGTCGGCGAAGCCCGCCATCTCGGTCATCATCGGCGTGATGTAGGTGAACATCGCGAAGATGCCACCCCAGCCGAACACCGTCATGGTCAGCGCGAGCCAGATCTGCGGCCGGCGGAAGACCGCCAGCTCCGGGCCGAGCCGGGCCCCCTCGGCGCGCCGCTGGACGGGCACCAGCGCGGCGATGCCGGCGAACCCGATCACGCCGAGCGCCGCGACCACGTAGAAGGTGGACCGCCAGCCGAAGTGCTGGCCGAGCAGGGTGCCCATCGGCACGCCGAGGACGTTGGCGGCGGTGAGCCCGGTGAACATCAGGGCGATGGCGCCGGCCCGCTTCTGCGGGGCGACCAGATCGGCCGCGACCACCGAGCCGATCCCGAAGAACGCGCCGTGCGCGAAGGCCGCGAGGATCCGGCCGACCATCAGCAGGCCGAAGGCGGGCGCCACGGCGGAGACCAGGTTTCCGGCGATGAACAGGCCCATCAGCATCAGCAGCATCCCCTTGCGGGGGATCCGGGTGCCGAGGACGGTGAGCAGCGGTCCGCCCACCACGACGCCGAGCGCGTAGCCGGAGATGAGCAGGCCCGCGGTGGGGATGGACACCGAGAAGTCGCCGGCGACCTCGGGCAGCAGGCCCATGATCACGAACTCGGTGGTGCCGATGCCGAAGGCGCTGATCGCCAGCGCCAGGAGCGCGAGGGGCATGAGAGTCTGCTTTCCAAGACGATTGCATGTGCAACTACCAGCGCCGACAATACGTCTACCATCCAGATACTTGCAAGCGCCGGATATTGCCTAGGTGAACATACGCCACGCTTGCCAGCACCCCTCGGCACGATTAGGTTAGGCTCACCTAACTTACTGGAGGTCAGCCATGAGCCCCGTGGACACCACGGCACCCGAGGCGCCGGAGGCGCCCGAACCCACCGCCGCCGAACGGGTCTGCAGTCTGCTCACCGCCACCTCCTCCGTGGTGATCCGCGCCTGCGGCGAGCACCATGAGCTGGACACCCCGATCGCGGTACAGGGCTCCCGGCTGCGCCTCCACGCCCCCCTCGACGCGCCGCTCACCCTCGCCGCCACCCGCGCGCAGGACGGGCTCGCCGTCGTCCTGGACCTCACCGACATCGCCCCGGTCGCCGTCCGCGACCGCGTCCGCGGCCGGCTGTCCCTGGCCGGCCGGCTCCACCTGGCCCACCTCGCCGACGACGGGCTCGGCGTCCACCTGCGCCTGGACGTCGCACACGCCGTCCTCTCCACCCCGTACGGCACCACCGCGCTGACCGGCGCCGACCTCGCCCTCGCCGGGCCCGACCCGCTCGCCCGCTACGAGGCCGGCCTGCTCACCCACCTCGCCGACGACCACCCGGACGCGCTCGCCGTGCTCACCCGCCTGCTCGACCCGGACCTGCTCGCCGAGCGGCCCGGGATCCGCCCGCTGGCCCTCGACCGGTACGGCCTGGTGCTGCGCCTGGACCACCCGCACGGCCACCGCGACGTCCGTCTGGTCTTCCCCGAACCCGCCCGGGACGCGGACGAGTTCGGCCACCGGGTACACCAGCTGCTGACCGCCGCGCACCGCGCGCTGCCCGCCCACCGGATCTGAACCAGGCCACCGGTCAACGTGGCTGACCAGACGTCAACTTCCCTTGGCGTCACGTAAAACCAAAACGGCCGGCCCGGCTCGCGAGAGGATTTCTCGCGAGCCGGGCCGGCCGACTGGGCGTGTCCCGCGCCCAGGGCGCCACTGTCGGTGCGGCGATCACCCGGTCGAGCGGTCACCCGACATGACCATCCCGAGTGGCCGTACGCCCCGCACCCAGCGGTGGTTCTGATGCCCGATCAGATGGCGACGCCGTGCGCCCGCAGGTAGGCGATCGGGTTGACGTCCGTGCCGTACCCCGCACCGGTGCGGATCTCGAAGTGCAGGTGCGGGCCGGTCACGTTGCCGGTCGCGCCCGAAAGGCCGATCTGCTGGCCGGCGGTGACGGTCTGGCCGATCCTGACGCCGATCGAGGACAGGTGCGCGTACTGGGCGTACTTGCCGTCGGCGAGCTTGATCTCGACCTCGTTGCCGTAGGCGCCGCCGTTGCCGGCCTTCACCACGGTGCCGCCCGCGACGGCGCGCAGCGGGGTGCCGGTGGAGACGACGAAGTCGGCGCCGGTGTGGTGGCCGGAGGACCACATCGAGCCGGCCACGCCGTAGGCGGTGCCGAGCTTCGGGCTGGCGACCGGGGAGACGTAGCTGGCGACGCCGGCCACGGTAACCGGGGCCGGGGTGGCGGGCTTGGCGACCTCGATCTTGGTCTGGACTGGGGTCTGCGGGGCGGGCTTGACCGGCTTGGCGGTCTGAACCGGCTTCGGCGCGGCGGCCGGAGCGGCCGGAGCAACCGGGGCGGCCGGCTTGGCGGCCTCGGCCGGAGCGGCGGCCTTGGCGCCGAGCGCGAGCTTCTGGCCCGGGAAGATCAGGTTCGGGTTGGCACCGACGACCGAGCGGTTCTGCTCGTACAGCGCCTGCCAGCCACCCTCGACCTGCTTGGCGTCGGCGATCTTCGACAGGGTGTCCCCGCCGACGACCTGGTAGCTCTGCTCGACCGGCGCGGCTGCCGGGGCGGCCTGCTGCGGGGCGGCGGCCGGGGCGGCGTCGGCGGTCGAGGAGTTGCTCTGCTGGGGCTTCGCGGCCGGCGCGGTGTGGGCCTGGGCGCTGATCGCGGTCACCAGCGGAAGGGCGAAAGCGGCGCCGGTGACGGCGGTGGCGATACCGATGCGGGCGGCGCGGGGCAGGGCGATACGACGAGCCTGTGCGGGCATGGAAGATTTCCTCTCCGACGCCTACGAGGTGAGCTGTCGGGTTCGGGCTGGAGTTGCCCGGCCGCAATGCGGCTTCACCCCAAGCCGGACCGTGAATTCCGGTCCGGCGACTTACCTTTGGGTCCCCCGCTCCTGCCGTACAGAGTTCAGTTCGCACCACCGGGCAGCGGCAGGACTAGGCGTTCCACCCGGTGGCCGCCCGGGCCGTGGCCGGGCGGTCGCTGAACTAAAACCCATCCGTACGGGCTAAGCAATGTCGATCACGTGAAGTCACCACAAAGCCCCGAGGCGTCGTGACACTCCGAATGATCGGCTGCACAGTACGCACACAATCCATTGACCTGGAGCGACCGCCCGGCGACACTCCGCCGATATCCGCGTCAGTACGCATGCGATCACCTACGGAATGCCATTCGCCGACACACCCCCCGGTGACCCTTGTCACGTCGGCCCGCGGGGCGCACGATCGGGCGGTGGCCACCTCCGAGGCCGGCACCCTGCGCCTGGGCACCGCGCAGGGTCGCTGGGTACTACTGGCGACGGTGCTCGGCTCCAGCATGGCGATGCTCGACGGCACCGTGGTGAACGTCGCCCTGCCCCGGATCGGCGCCGATCTGGGCGCCCCCCTCGCCGCCCTGCAATGGACGCTCAACGCCTATCTGCTGACCCTGGCCGGGCTGATCCTGCTCGGCGGCGCGCTCGGCGACCGCTACGGCCGCCGCCGGGTGTTCCTGATCGGCGTGGTCTGGTTCGCGGTCGCCTCGGCGGCCTGCGCCGCCGCGCCCACCATCGGCGTGCTGGTCATCGCCCGCGCCGTGCAGGGCATCGGCGGCGCCCTGCTCACCCCCGGCTCACTGGCGATGCTCCAGGCCGTCTTCCACCCGGACGACCGCTCGGCGGCGGTCGGCCTCTGGTCCGGCCTCGGCGGGGTGTCGGCCGCGGTCGGGCCGTTCCTCGGCGGCTGGCTGGTGGACGGCCCCGGCTGGCGGTGGATCTTCCTGCTGAACGTCCCGCTCGCCGTCCTGGTGGTCGCGGTGGCGGCCCGGCACGTGCCGGAGAGCCGGGACGAGAGTGCGACCGGCCGGTTCGACGTCCTCGGCGCACTGCTCGCCGCCCTGACCCTGGGCGCGATCACCTACGCGCTGACGGCGGCCGGTGGAGGGGTGTCCGCGTCCGTCTGGGTGACCGGCGTGGCCGGCCTGCTGCTGGGGGCGGCCTTCGTCTCGGTGGAGCGCCGCAGCCCGGAGCCGATGCTGCCGCTCGGCCTCTTCTCCTCCCGGCTGTTCACCGCGGTGAACCTGGTCACCCTCTGCGTGTACGCGGCCTTCAGCGGAGTGTTCTTCCTCCTGGTGGTGCAGTTGCAGACGGTCTCCGGGTTCTCCCCGCTGGTCTCCGGGCTGTCCCTGATCCCGGTCACCGTCCTGATGCTGGCCCTGTCGGCACGCGCCGGGCGGCTCGGCAAGCGGATCGGCCCGCGGCTGCCGCTCACCGTGGGTCCGCTGCTCTGCGCGGGCGGTGTGCTGCTGATGCTGCGGATCGGCCCCGGCGCCTCGTACTGGGCGGACGTGCTGCCCGCCGTCACCGTGCTGGGCTGCGGGATGGTGCTGCTGGTCGCGCCGCTGACCGCCACGGTGCTGGCGGCGGTGGAGGTCCGGCACGCGGGCATCGCCAGCGGTGTCAACAACGCCGCCGCCCGGGCCGCCGGCCTGCTCGCGGTCGCCGCCCTGCCCGCCCTGGCCGGTCTCAGCGGCGAGGCCTACCGGGTGCCCGCCTCGGTGGACTCGGCCTTCCACACCGCGATGCTGATCTGCGCCGGGCTGCTGGTCGCCGGCGCGCTGGTGGCCGTCACCACCGTCCGGGGCAATGTGCTGGCCCCCGAGGACCACCGCCCGGTGGCCGAGCCGGACTGCCAGTGGTCCTGCGGCACCAACGCCCCGCCGCTCGACCCGGGCCACGTCGACGCCGGAACGGCCGAGGGCCCCGCCACCGGAACGGCGGCAGGGCCCTCGGCGAACTGACGGCACACCGGCGCAGGCGCGGCGTCAGTGCAGACGGGGCGTCAGAGGATGTCGCCCGGCGCGTACTTGGCGGCCTCCGGGTACGCGGCCGCGACGGCCTCGACCCGGCGGACCACCTCGGCGACCTGGGCGCCGGCCGCACCGGTGAAGGAGAGCCGGTCGGCGAGCAGCGCGTCCAGGGCGGCCCGGTCCAGCGGGATCCGCTCGTCGGCGGCCAGCCGGTCCAGCAGCTCGTTCTCCCGGGCGCCGGCCCGCATCGCCAGCGCGGAGGCGACGGCGTGCTCCTTGATGACCTCGTGCCCGGTCTCCCGGCCGACGCCCGCCCGCACCGCACCCATCAGCACCTTGGTGGTGGCCAGGAACGGCAGGTAGCGGTCCAGCTCGGCCTCGATCACGGCCGGGAAGGCGCCGAACTCGTCGAGGACGGTCAGGAAGGTCTCCAGCAGGCCGTCGAAGGCGAAGAAGGCGTCCGGCAGCGCGACCCGGCGGACCACCGAGCAGGAGACGTCGCCCTCGTTCCACTGGTCGCCGCCCAGCTCGGCGGTCATCGAGGCGTAGCCGCGCAGGATGACGGCCAGGCCGTTGACGCGCTCGCAGGAGCGGGTGTTCATCTTGTGCGGCATCGCGGAGGAGCCGACCTGGCCCTCCTTGAAGCCCTCGGTGACCAGCTCGTGGCCGGCCATCAGACGGATGGTCTTGGCCAGGCTGGAGGGCGCGGCGGAGAGCTGGACGAGGGCGGTGAGCACCTCGAAGTCCAGCGAGCGCGGGTAGACCTGGCCGACGCTGGTCAGCACGTTCTGGAAGCCGAGGTGGCCGGCCACCCGGCGCTCCAGCTCGGCGAGCTTGTCGGTGTCGCCGCCGAGCAGGTCCAGCATGTCCTGGGCGGTGCCGACCGGGCCCTTGATCCCGCGCAGCGGGTAGCGGGCGATCAGCTCCTCCAGGCGGCTGAAGGCGACCAGCAGCTCGTCGGCGACGGTCGCGAAGCGCTTGCCCAGGGTGGTGGCCTGCGCGGCCACGTTGTGCGAACGGCCGGCCATGACCAGCTCGGCGTGCTGGGCGGAGAGACGGCCGAGGCGGACCAGGACGGCCACCGTGCGGTCCCGCACGTGCTCCAGCGACTGGCGGATCTGCAGCTGCTCGACGTTCTCGGTCAGATCCCGGGAGGTCATTCCCTTGTGGATCTGCTCGTGACCGGCGAGCTCGCTGAACTCCTCGATCCGGGCCTTCACGTCGTGGCGGGTGATCCGCTCACGGGCGGCGATGGAGCCGAGGTCGACCTGGTCGACCACGCGCTCGTAGTCGGCGACGGCGGTGGCGGGCACCTCGACACCGAGGTCCTGCTGGGCCTTCAGGACGGCGAGCCACAGGTGGCGCTCGAGGACCACCTTGTGCTCGGGGGACCACAGCTGGGCCAGGGTCGCCGAGGCGTACCGGGAGGCCAGGACATTGGGGATCTGGGGCTTCGCGCTCACGCTTCGCAAGCCTAACAGCCGAGGTCAGCCGGAACGGCCGCGCATCGGGTAGGCTGGGTCACTTGAGCACGGAAAATTAGAGGCACTACAAACTCCTCACCGCAAGGATACCACATCGATGGACGAATTTCCAGCGGAACCGACAGCCCGCCCGGGAGCACCAGCACATCCGGAACCGGCGGCGAACCCTGCCGTACCCCCGGAGCCGTCGGCGGCCGAGGCGCTCGCCGAGGCCCTGCGCACCGAACAGGCCTGCCTCACCCGGCTGTACGCCCGGCTGGACACCGTCCGGGAGGAGACCCGCCGCACCCTGGACGGCGTCCTCGCCCAGGCCGGCGCCGGCGGTACCCACCAGGCCAGGCTGGAGCGCGAGGTCCGTGCCACCGAGGCCGCCCGCCGGTGCGCCCGGCTGGACGCCGTCGAACGCGGCCTCTGCTTCGGCCGGCTCGACGCACGCGACGGCACCGTTCACCACATCGGCCGCACCGGACTGACCGACGAGGAGTACGAGCCACTGCTGCTGGACTGGCGCGCCCCCGCCGCCCGCCCCTTCTACACCGCCACCCCGGCCGACCCCGGCACCGTGGTGCGCCGCCGCCATCTGCACACCCGCGACCGCACCGTCACCGGCCTGGACGACGAGGCCCTAGACCTGGCCGGCCTCGGCGAGGAGGGCCGGCGCACCCTGGTCGGCGAGGCCGCCCTGCTGGCCGCGCTGGGCCGCGAGCGCACCGGCCGGATGGGCACCGCGGTGGCCACCATCCAGACCGAGCAGGACCGGGTGATCCGCGCCCCGCTCTCCGGCGCCCTGGTCGTCCAGGGCGGCCCCGGCACCGGCAAGACCGTCGCCGCCCTGCACCGCGCCGCCTACCTGCTGTACACGCACCGCGCGGTGCTGGAGCGGCGCGGCGTGCTGGTCGTCGGCCCCAGCCCGGCCTTCCTGCGCTACATCGACCAGGTCCTGCCCGCGCTCGGCGAGACCGAGGTGGTGCTCTGCACCGTCGGCGGGCTCTTCCCCGGTGTCGACGCCACGGCCTCCGACACCCCCGCCACCGCCGTCGCCAAGGGCGGCCCCTGGATGGCCGACGTCCTCCAACGCGCCGTCCGGGCCCACCAGTCGGCGCCCGCCGACGGACTCGACCTCGGCGACGGGCTGCGTCTGTCGCACCGGGTCTGCGCCGAAGCCCGCGCGGCCGCCCGCGGCCTGCGGCTGCCGCACAACCGGGCCCGCGGGTTCTTCCTGCGCACCCTGCTGGACGCCCTCGCCGTCGCCCAGGCGCTCGTCCTCGGCCGCCAGTACGACGAGGAGGAGGCCCGCTACGCCCCGCGCGAGCTGTGGGAGCGGCCGGACGTCCGGGCCGCGCTGGGCGCGCTCTGGCCGAAGCTGACCCCCGAGGGCCTGGTCGAACGGCTGCTCACCGACCGGGCCCTGCTGACCGCCGCCACCCCCGGCCGCTCCCCCGCCGAACGCGCCGCGCTGCTCCGCCCGCCAGGCGGCCCGTGGACGGTCGAGGACGTCCCGCTGCTGGACGAGGCCGCCGAGCTGCTCGGCGAGGACGACGCCCCCGCCCGCGCCCGGGCCCGCGCGGCGGAGCGCGGCCGGGCCGATGAACTCGCCTACGCCCAGGGCGTGTTGACCATCACCGGGCAGACCGGCAACGCCACCCTGGACCCGGCCCTGCTGGCCGATCGGTTCCACGACGACGGCCCGTACCGCTCCACCGCCGAACGGGCGGCCGCCGACCGCACCTGGGCGTACGGACACGTGGTGGTCGACGAAGCGCAGGAGCTGTCCGCGATGGCCTGGCGGGCCGTACTGCGCCGGGTGCCGACCAGCTCGCTGACCGTCGTCGGCGACCTCGCCCAGACCGGTTCGGCGGCCGGCGCCCGGTCCTGGGCCGAGATGCTGGACCCGCATCTGGCCGGCCGCTGGCGCGAGCAGCGGCTGACCGTCAACTACCGCACGCCCGCCGCCATCATGAGGCCGGCCGCGGCCGTCCTGCGCAGCGTCGCCCCCGACCAGCGGCCGCCCGAGTCCGTCCGCGACGACGCCGAGCCGCCGAGCGCCGTCCACGTCCCGGACGCCGACTACACCACCGCCCTGGCCCGGCTGCCCGCCCCGGTCGGCACCCTCGGCGTGATCGCGCCGGACGCCCTGGCCGCCCGCTCGGGGTGGCTGACGGTCGCGGGCTGCAAGGGACTCGAGTTCGACACGGTGGTGGTCGTCGACCCGGCCGCCATCCTCGCCCAGTCCCCGAAGGGCGGCCAGGACCTCTACGTCGCCCTCACCCGGGCCACCCGCCGGCTCACCCTGCTCCACCACGCGCCGCTGCCCGCAGTCCTCGCCGCAGCACTCTGACCCACCCGCTCCAGCGCGCCGGCCGGGCCACCGTTCCCGCGCCGGCGCGCTCGGCCCGGTCCAGGCTGTCCTCGATCAGGGCGTCGCGCAGCGGCCGGTAGACCAGCGGCCGGGTCAGCCGCGCCGGGCCGCGGGTACGCATCGCCAGGGTGTGCCGCAGTACCGTCCGCCGCCACCTGCGCGCCGACGGCGCCCTGCCCGGGCACGCCGAGGAGCTGGCCCGGTGCTCCACCGCCCGGCTGCTGGCTACTGCGGGCTGACCGCCCGGCCGCTCAGCACCGGCAGCACCTGGGAGCAGATCGAGTGCAGGGCCACCCGCTGCTCGTCGCTCATCGCCTCGAAGGCCTGGTGGGTACGGGCCATCTCGCCGCGGATCAGGCCCAGGATCGCCCGGCCCTGCTCGGTGATGACGACGATCTTGACCCGCCGGTCACCGGCCGCGGCCTCACGGTGGGCCAGGCCCAGCGACTCCAGCCGGTCGACGATCCCGGTCACGTTCGAGGCGTCGCAGCCGAGCCGCCCGGCCAGCGCCCGCATCGGCACCGACTCCTGCACCGCCCCCAGTGCCTTGGCCTGCGAGGAGGAGAGGCCATGCCGGGCCGCCGCCGCCGCGAAGTCCTGGAAGTACGCGGCGCCCACGGCGGCCAACACCTCCATCAACTCGGGGTTGGTCGGTACGGTCGTCGTCGCTGTCGAACCCATGGGGTCAGCGTACGACCGAGTGCTTCAGTAACTCAAGCTTTGACCACAGCAAAGGTCCGCCGGCCAACCGCTCACCCGCTCTTCCTCCGCCCCGCGGCACCCGCCTCCCCGCCCGCGGGGCAGCGGCCGGAACGGCGGTCAGAGCACCAACTGGTCGAAGAGCCGCCGCAGTTCCGCCTCCGGATCGGCGGTCAGCCCGGTGTGCACCGGCCCCGGCTGGACGATCGCGCTGCGCGGCGCCGTCAGCCAGCGGAACCGCTGCCCGGGGCTGTCGGCCGCCGCCGGACCGGCCGGCGGGCCACCCACGCAGACCGCCTCGATCCCGTGCAGCGCGCGGCGCACCCCGGCGACGTCCGCCACCGGGTCGAGCGCCAGCAGCCGGCCCTGGTCGAGGTGGGTCCGGGCGGCCAGGTGCCCGCTCTGCCGGCAGTACAGCAGCACCCCGACGTTGACGCACTCCCCGCGCTCGACCCGGGGCACCGCCCGGATCACCGCGTACTCGTAGTCGTGCAGCTCGGCGACGGCCGGCAGGGCCGGCGGCAGGGGCTCGGTCATGCGGACACCTCCGGCAGCCAGTCGCGCGGACCGGCCAGTCGCTCGGTGAGCTGGGCGCGGTACGCGGCGCGCACCGCCTCGGGCGAGTCGAAGCCGGGTTCGTCCGCCAGCCAGACGTCGGGGATCTGCGCCACCGCATCCTCGATCGCCGCCTCGGCGATCGGGGCGAGCGCCTTGTCGGCCGCCGGCAGATCGGGCTCGGCCCGCAGCAGCGCGTGGTCGGAGGCGTCGTACGGGCGGCGGATCCAGGAGGCCGCGCCCGCCCAGTGGTGATGGAAGATGAGGCTCGCACCGTGGTCGATCAGCCGCAGCCCGCCGGTGGCGACCAGCAGGTTGGGGTTGCGCCAGGAGCGGTCCACATTGCCGATCAGCGCGTCGAACCAGAGCACCTGCCCGGCCAGTCCGGCGTCCACGTCGAAGCAGAGCGGATCGAAGTTGAGCGCGCCGCTGACAAAGGCCATGCCCAGGTTGACTCCGCCGCTGGCCCGCATCTGGTCCTGGATCAGCGGGTCCGGCTCACTGCGGGCGAGCACCGGATCCAGATCGACGGTGACCAGCTCCGGCACCGGAAGGCCCAGCCGGCGGCCGAGTTCACCCGCCAGCACCTCCGCCACCAGCGCCTTGCGGCCCTGCGCCGCGCCGACCCATTTCAGGGCGTACAGCCGTCGGTCGTCCGCCTCGACCAGGCCCGGCATCGAGCCGCCTTCTCGCAGTGGCGTCACATAACGGATCGCCGTCACCTCGGTGAGCACGCCCGACAGCCTATCGGGCATATGCGCGAGGCGGGTAACTCCGGCGCGTCTGCGCCATCCGCGCCTCCCCGGTGGCAGCCCACGCTGCTCCGTGCGAGTGTGGCGGGCAATAGGGCGCGTCTGAGGCCCCGGACCCTGCACTGGACGACCTGCGCTGTAAGGGATGAACGATGGAACGACCTCGGATCCTGATCGTGGGCGGCGGCTTCGCCGGACTGGAGTGCGCTCGCCGCCTCGAACACAAGCTCACGCCCTCGGAGGCGGAGATCTCGCTGGTCACGCCGTTCAGTTATCAGCTCTACCTCCCGCTGCTGCCGCACGTGGCCGCCGGGGTGCTGACTCCGCAGTCGGTCGCGGTCTCGCTGCGCCGCACACTGCGCCGCACCCACATCGTGCCCGGCGGCGCGATCGGGATCGACCCGCGTTCCAAGGTCTGTGTGGTCCGCAAGATCACCGACGAGGTGGTGGCGCAGAAGTACGACTACCTGGTGCTCGCCCCCGGCAGCGTGACCCGCACCTTCGACATCCCGGGCCTGACGGACTACGCGCGCGGGATGAAGACGCTCGCCGAGGCGGCCTACGTCCGCGACCACGTGATCGCCCAACTCGACCTCGCCTCGGCCACCCTGGACCAGAAGGAGCGCGAGTCCCGGCTCCAGTTCGTGGTGGTCGGCGGCGGCTACGCGGGCACCGAGACCGCCGCCTGCCTGCAGCGGCTGACCACCGCGGCCGCCAAACGCTACCCACGGCTGGACGCCCGGCAGATCAAGTGGCATCTGATCGACATCGCGCCCAAGTTGATGCCGGAGCTGGGCGACGCGCTGGGCCTCGCCGCCCTGGAGGTGCTGCGCGAGCGCGGCATCGAGGTCTCGCTGGGCGTCTCGGTGGCCGAAGTCGGCGCCGAATCGGTGAAGTTCACCGACGGCCGGGTGCTGCCCTGCCGCACGCTGATCTGGACGGCGGGCGTCGCGGCCAGCCCGCTGATCGGCACGCTGGACGCCGAGACGGTGCGCGGCCGGATCGCGGTGACGGCGGAGATGCGGGTGCCGCAGTTCCAGGGCGTGTTCGCGCTCGGCGACGCGGCCGCGGTGCCGGACCTCTCCAAGGGCGACGGCGCGGTCTGCCCGCCGACCGCCCAGCACTCCGCCCGCCAGGGCCGGGCGGTGGCGGACAACGTGCTCGCCGCGCTCCACAACCGACCCCTGGAGCCCTACTACCACAAGGACTTGGGCCTGGTGGTGGACCTCGGCGGCAAGGACGCGGTCTCCAAGCCGCTGGGCGTGGAGCTGCACGGGGTGCCGGCCCAGCTGGTGGCGCGCGGCTACCACCTGATGGCGATGCGCACCAATGTCGCCAAGTTCCGGGTCGGCGCCAACTGGCTGCTGAACGCCACCGCCGGAGACGACTTCGTCCGCACCGGCTTCCTGGCCCGCCAGCCCGCCCGGCTGCAGGACTTCGAGTACACCGACGCCTATCTGACGAAGGATCAGGTAAGGGCGCACGCCGAGGCGCTGCTCGCCAAGGGCTGACCGGAGCCGGGGCGGCCGCCGCACAACGGCCGCCCCGGCTCCGACCCCGACTCCCGCTCCGGCTCCGGCTCCGGTTCAGATCAGCCGCGAGCCGACACCGCCCGTCCCCAGCACGGCCGCCAGGTCCTCGGCCAGCCGCCGCGCGTCGGCCGGATCCAGCTCCGCGATGGTGAGCCTCATCCCCGGCGGGGACTGCATCCGGTAGCGCCCGCCGGGCGCCGCCACCCAGCCGCGCTGCACCAGGGCGACCAGCGCGGACGTCTCGTCCGGCACGGGCACCCAGACGTTCAGCCCGCTGGCGCCGTGCGCCTCGATGCCACGCGCGGCCAACTCCCCCAGCAGCGCGTCCCGGCGCTCCCGATAGGCGGCGGCCACCCGCCCGGCCGGCGCCGCGTCGGTCCGCCACAGTTCCGCGACGGTGCGCTGCAGCAGATGGCTGACCCAGCCGGCCCCGAGCCGCTGCCGGCCCGAGACCCGCCCGATGGTGTCCTCGTCCCCGACCGCGACCGAGAGCCGCAGGTCCGGCCCGTACGCCTTGGCCGCCGAGCGCACCACCGCCCAGCGTTCCGGGCCGGAGCCGACCAGCGGGTGGTACGGCTGGTCGACGATGCCGTGCCCGTGGTCGTCCTCGATCAGCAGCACCCCGGGGTACCCGGCCAGCACCTCGCGCAGCTCTCCGGCCCTGGTGGCGGTGAGCGCGGCCCCGGTCGGGTTCTGCGCGCGGCTGGTGACGATCACCGCGCGGGCGCCGTCCGCCAGCGCCCCGGCGAGCGCGTCGGGCAGCGGGCCGTCGTCGTCCAGCCGGACGGGCGCGGGCTTGAGACCGAGCGCGGGCAGCAGGTCCAGCAGGCTCCCCCAGCCCGGATCCTCGACGGCGACGGCGTCGCCGGGGCGCAGCCGGGTGGCGAGGATGCGCTCGATGGTGTCGAGCGAGCCGGAGGCGACGGCGATCGGCCCGTCGGGGAGGCCGTCGGCCGCGAAGGCGGCGCCGGCGAGGGCGAGCAGCCCGGGGTCGGCGGCCGGGTGTCCGTACTGCACCGGCTCGCGGCGGGCGGCCTCGGCGGCGGCCGCGAGGGCCGGGGTGAGGTCGGGCAGCTGTGCCGGGTCGGGGTTGCCGCCGGACAGGTCGCGGGCGTGCGGGGGCACGGGCACGCGGATCTGGTCGCGCGGGGTGAGCGCGGGCCTGGGGAGGATGCGGCTGCCCTTGCGGCCGGCCGTCTCGATCACCCCGCGGTCGCGGAGCAGCCGGTAGGCGGCGGCGACCGTGTTGGGGTTGACGCCGAGCTCGCCGGCCAGGTCGCGCAGCGGGGGCAGTGGGGTTCCGGGCGCGAGCCGTCCGCTGCTCACGCCCTGCTCGACGTCGGCCGCGATTTCGCTGGCGCGCCGCCCCTTGATCGGATAGTCTCCTAGCACAAAACAGATTATGCACTAGTACATAGAGGTTGTCATGTCTGGCGGCACCCCGGTTTACTCCCGCACCCCGCGCACCACCCCGACCCGCTACAAGGACCGCGCCACCTGGGAGCAGGACGCGATCCACGCCATCCTCGACAGCGCCTACATCTGCCACCTGGGTTTCATCGCCGACGGCGCCCCGGTCGTCCTGCCGACCATCTACGCCCGCGTCGGCGACCGCCTCTACGTCCACGGCTCCACCGGCAGCCGTCCGCTGCGCGGCGCCGCGGGCGACCAGGGCCTGCCGGTCTGCGTCACCGTCACCCTGGTCGACGGCCTGGTGCTGACCAAGTCCGCGTTCAACCACTCGGTCAACTTCCGCTCGGTGGTCGCCCACGGCACCGCCCACCAGGTCACCGACCCGGAGGAGCTGACGACCGCGCTGGACGCGCTGGTCGACCACGCCGTCCCCGGCCGCTCCGCCGAGGTCCGCCCGGCCAACGCCAGGGAGCTCGCCGCCACCGCGGTGATCCGCCTCGACCTGGACGAGGTCTCCGCCAAGACCCGCGCCGACGGCGCCGACGACGACGAGGCCGACCTCGGTCTGCCGCACTGGGCCGGCGTGGTGCCGGTCGCCACGGTGCACGGCACCCCCGAACCGGCCGCGTCCACCACCGTTCCGCTCCCCGCGCACCTGCGCGACCTCTCCCGCTGACGGGGGCCCGACGATGCTGATCAGGTCCTGGGACCGGGGCGACGAGGCCGAGTGGCGCGCCTGGCTCGCCGAGGGCCGCGACTTCGGCCTGCTCGCCGCCAACGGCCCGCCCGGCCAGGGCCCCGTCCTGGTCCCCACCCACTTCCTGCTGGACGCCGAGCGCGGCGAGGTCCTGCTCCACCTCGCCGCGCCCAACCCGCTGCTCGCCGCCGTCCGGGCCGACCCCCAGGTGACCCTCTCGGTGACCGACGACTACGTCTTCGCCCCGGGCCACTGGCGCGGCGAGCCCGGCACGCCGACCAGTTACTACGCCTCCGTCCAGTTCTCCTGCACCGCCGAGCTGGTCGAGGACGCGGCCGGCAAGGCGGAGATCCTCAACCGCCAGCTGGCCCACTTCCAGCCCGAGACCCCGCAGATCCGGGTCACCCCCGGCGACAGCCCGTTCGGCCGGCTCCTCCCGGGCCTGCGCGGGCTGCGGCTGACGGTCCGCGAGGTACGCGCCAAGTTCAAGTACGACGACAAGAAGCCCGCGGCCGAGCAGCACGCCATCGCCGACCGCCTGGCCGAACGCGGCCGCGGCCTGGACACCGCGGCCCGGGTCCAACTGCTCCGGCGTAACGCCCGGCGGAGCGGGTAGCAGCGCTGACACCACGTCACCCGATCGGCTCGATCTCGGGCGGGATCCACCGACTACTGGTCGGATGTGAGACGAATCCCGCCCATCCGGATGCCGGCGGGCCCGTCCACTCGGGGAGCGCGCATGTCCACACTCGACAGTCATCAGGCGTCCGGCGAGGCGCACCTCGGGCACGTCGTGTTCATCTCCGCCGCCGCCGCGATGGGCGGCTTCCTGTTCGGCTACGACAGTGCGGTGATCAACGGCGCGGTGACGGGCATCCAGCGGCACTTCGGGGTGGGCAACAGCGAGACCGCCTTCGTGGTGGCCATCGCGCTGCTCGGCTCGGCGGCCGGCGCGGTCATCGCGGGCCGGCTCGCCGATCACCTCGGCCGGGTCCGCACCATGCTGCTCGCCGCGACCCTCTTCGCGATCAGCGGTGCCGGCTCGATGTTCCCGCCGAGCATCCAGGTGCTCGCGGCCTGGCGGGTGGTCGGTGGCATCGCGATCGGCATCGCCTCCGTCATCGCGCCCACCTATATCGCCGAGGTCGCCCCGACCGCCTACCGCGGCCGGCTCGCGTCCTTCCAGCAGATGGCGATCGTGCTCGGCATCACCGTCTCCCAGCTCGCCAACTGGGCGCTCAACCAGGCCGCCGGCGGCGAGTCCACCGGCCACCTCGGCGGTATCCAGGCCTGGCAGTGGATGCTCGGTGTGGAGACCGTCCCGGCGCTGGTGTACGGCCTGATGGCGCTGGCCATCCCGGAGTCTCCGCGCTATCTGATCGCCGACCACCGCGAGGAGCAGGCGCGCAAGGTGCTGCTGGAGGTGGAGGGCGCGGGGGTGGACCTGGACGCCCGGGTCGCCGAGATCCGGGCGGTGCTGGAGTCCACCCACAAGCCCCGGCCGAAGGACCTGCTGGGCGGCCGGTTCGGGCTGCTGCCGATCGTCTGGGTCGGCATCGGCGCCTCGGTGTTCCAGCAGTTCGTCGGCATCAACGTGATCTTCTACTACTCGTCCTTCCTCTGGCAGTCCGTCGGCATCAACGAGGCCAACTCACTGCTGATCAGCCTCTCCACCTCGATCATCAACGTCATCGGAACGGTGGTCGCGATGGCGCTGGTGGACCGGATCGGCCGCAAGCCGCTGGCGCTGGCCGGTTCGACGGGCATGGCGATCGCGCTGTCCACCGCCGCCTGGGCGTTCTCCTACCGGCACGGCACCGGCGACACCGCCACGCTGGACAACACCCACGCCACGGTCGCGCTGGTCGCCGCGCACGTCTTCGTGTTCTGCTTCGCGTTCTCCTGGGGCGTGGTGGTCTGGGTCCTGCTCGGCGAGATGTTCCCCAACCGGATCCGGGCGCTCGCCCTGTCGGTCGCCGCCTCGGCCCAGTGGATCGCCAACTGGGCGATCACCGTCACCTTCCCCGACCTCGCCGACTGGAACCTGTCGGCGACGTACGTCGTCTACGCCGCCTTCGCGCTGCTCTCGATCCCCTTCGTGGCCTTCTGCATCAAGGAGACCAAGGGCCGCGCCCTGGAGGAGATGGGCTGACGTACAGGCCCCCGCAGTCGTCGCCGCGCCGCGCGGCCCGTCCCACCGAGAGGAAGCCATGCCTGATCAGGGCGGCTCCCGGCAGAACGTCACCTTCCCGAGCAACGGGCGTCGGGCCCACGGCTATCTGGCCCGTCCGCCGCAGGGCGTCGGCCCCGGCCTGGTGGTGGTGCAGGAGTGGTGGGGGCTCACCTCGCACATCGCGACCATGGCGGACCGCTTCGCCGCCGAGGGCTTCACCGTCCTCGCGCCCGACCTGTTCGGCGGTGCCACCACCCACGACAGCGCGGAGGCCGCCCGGCTGAGGCGCGAGCTGCCGGTCGAGCGGGCCGTGGCGGACCTCGGCGGCGCGGTCGACTTCCTGCTCGGGCTCGACGGCGTGGTCGGGGACGCCGTCGGGGTGGTCGGCTTCTGCATGGGCGGCGGCTTCGCCCTGCTGCTCGGCGCCGCGGCGGGCGACCGGGTGGCCGCCGTGGTCCCGTTCTACGGGCTCCCGCCGGACCAGGACTTCGACTACCGGGGCCTGACCGCGCACGTCCTCGGCCACTTCGGCGAGCGGGACCGCTCGATCCCGATGGCGGCCGTGGACGAGGCGGCGATCCGCATCGGCGAGGCGACCGACGTCCGCCCCGAGATCCACTTCTACCCGGCCGGGCACGCCTTCATGAACGACGAGAACCCGCTCGGCGGCTACGACCCGCTCCAGGCCCGGACGGCCTGGCGGCGCACCCTCAGCTTCCTCCACGGCCACCTCGGATAGGGCCTGCCCCGCGCCCCGCCCCGTACCCGCCCCACCACCGCCGGTAAGGCTCGAAAACCCGCTGGACAGCTGACAGTTCGCCCGGCATAGTCTCCAGGTGCCCAGCCAACCCGCACGCCGCCCCCGTTTCCCCTGGGCCGGCCGCAACTACCGCATCCAGACCGCCGCCACCGTGATCAGCGGCCTCGGCAACGCCGGCGCCCCGATCGCCACCGCCTTCGCCGTCATGGACAGCGGTGGCTCCACCGCCGAGGTCGGGTATGTCACCGCGGCCCGTCTGGTGCCGGTCGTCCTGCTGCTGATGGTCGGCGGCGCCCTCGCCGACCGGCTGCCGCGCCACCACGTCATGGTCGCGGCCAATCTGTTCAACGCCCTCTCCCAGGCCGTTCTGGCCGCCCTCGTCCTCTCCGGCCACGTCCAGCTCTGGCAGTTGATGCTGCTCTCCGCCGCCGGCGGCGCGGGCCACGCCTTCTACGCCCCGGCCTCCGAGGGCATGATCATGCAGAGCGTGTCGACGGAGCACGCCGGGCGGGCGTTCTCGGTCTTCCGGATGGCCCTCAACTCGGCCCAGATCGGCGGTATGGCGCTCGGCGGCGCCCTGACCGCCGCCGTCGGCCCCGGCTGGGTGCTCGCGCTGGACGCCGGCTGCTTCCTGGTCGCCGCCTGCCTGCGCTTCCTCCTGGAGGCGGAGGCCGCGCCCACCGCCGGCGCCGGGCCCGGCATGCTGCGCGATCTGCGCGAGGGCTGGCAGGAGTTCGCCTCCCGGCGCTGGCTCTGGGTGATCGTCCTCCAGTTCGCCGTCCTGATGGCGTGCATCACCGCAGTGGACGCGGTCTACGGGCCGATCGTCGCCAAGGAGCAGCTCGGCGGCGCCGGCGACTGGGGTCTGGCGCTGGCCGCGCACGGGATCGGCCTGGTCGTGACCGGCCTGGTGATGGTCCGCTGGCAGCCGCGCCGGATCCTGCTCGTCGGCAACTACGGCGTCTTCCTCTTCGGCCTGCCCGCCCTGGCCCTGGCCGTGGCCGCGCCGCTGCCGGTCCTGGTTGCCGTGATGTTCCTGTCCGGCGCCGGGGTCACCGTGTTCGGCGTCAACTGGATGATCGCCCTGCAGCAGGAGATCCCGGCCGAGATGTTCTCCCGGGTCTCCGCCTACGACCAGCTCGGCTCGCTCTCCCTGGCACCGGTCGGAACGGCCCTGGCCGGCCCGGCCGCCGACGCGCTCGGCCTCTCCGGCGCCCTCTGGGCCTGTGCGGTGCTCTGTCTGCTGCTCAGCGCCGTCGTCCTGCTGGAGCCGCAGGTCCGCCAACTCTCCCGGCGCGCCGCCCGGCCCGCCGAAGCCGCCGTGCCGACCGGTACGGAGGCCACCGCCGTCCGCTGAGCGCCCCACCTGACCCGTACGCCCCGCCGGTGGCAACCACCGGCGGGGCGTCCCGCGTCCGACCAGGAAACGACGGAGTCGAACCTGGGGCGCCCGATGCCGAAACCACTGCTCTTCCTGGACGTCGACGGTGTGCTCAACCCGGTCTGTCCCGGCCCGGAGAACGATTTCGACACGCACACCCTGCTCGGCTACAGCGTGCTGCTCTCGGCCCGGCACGGCGAGTGGCTGCGCGAACTGGCCGGCACCTACGAACTCGTCTGGGCGACCACGTGGGAGGAGAAAGCCAACATCCACATCGCCCCGGCGATCGGCCTGCCCCGCCTCCCGGTGGTCCGCTTCGCCGGCTACGTCCCGCAGCCCGGCGACCCGCGGGTGCCGCTGATGGACCTGTTCTCCGCCCACAAGTGGGCACCCCTGCTGCGGTACGCCGCGGGCCGTCCGTTCGCCTGGGTCGACGACGTCATCCCCGGCTGCCTGGTCCGCCGGGCGCTCTGGCGGCGCGACCGCGTCCTGCTGCCGATCGACCCCGGCCAGGGCCTCGAACGCCGGCACGTGGACCGGCTGCTCGCCCGCCCGCCGCGCACCCCGGCCGTCCCGTTCCCGGTCAGCCGGTCGGCAGCCAACTGACGTGCCCGGCCAGCAGCGCGTACCCGACGAAGGCCACCGTGTCGATCAGCGCGTGCGCCACCACCAGCGGCATCACCCGCCCCCACCGCCGGTACAGCAGGCAGAACACCGCGCCCATCACCATGTTGCCGATCAGCCCGCCGACCCCCTGGTACAGGTGGTACGAGCCCCGCAGCACCGAACTCGCCACCAGCGCGGCCGGCCAGGACCAGCCCAGCTGCCCGAGCCGGCGCAGCAGGTAGCCGAGGACGACCACCTCCTCCAGGATCGCGTTCTGCCAGGCGGAGGCGAGCAGCACCGGGATCCGCCACCAGACGTCGGGCAGCCCGGAGGGCGCCACCGTCAGGTTGTAGCCGGCCGCCTGGGAGGCCAGGTAGAGCGCGAGCCCCGAGCCGCCGATCGCGGCGGCGACGGCGGCGCCCCGGCCGAGGTCCTTCAGCTTCTGCCCGAGGTCGAAGCCGAGCACCCGCAGCGCGGCGCCCTCGCGCACCAGCAGATAGCCGACCAGTACGACCGGCATCAGGCCGCGTCCGATGTAGTACAGCTGCCAGGTGAGGTCCAGCCAGGGCCGGCCGGGGGCGCGCGAGCCGTTCAGGGTGGCGACCTGCTGGCCGAGCTTGAGCGGCTCGGTGAGCGAACCCGTGAAGCTGATCAGCGCGGCGATGCCGCTGGCCCCGAGCGAGAGCCCGAGGACGGTCAGCAGCTCCACGCCGAGCAGCCGGCGCGTGGGCGTCGCGGTCTCCGGTGCGGTCGGGACGGTGGTCACGGGGGGCTCCAGCGGGCGGGCGTCGCTCCGGCCGTCGGCCGACCGCCGGAGCGGTCATCCTGCCACAGGGCTGCTCCTAGCCCACCGGCCAGGTGTGCACCGGCTCGCCGCCGCGCATGTGCTCGATGTACCGCCGGGTCATCGCGGCGAGCGCGGCCGACCGGTCCATCCCGAACTGCTCGCGCAGCCGGTGGAAGGTCGCGCTCTGCCAGGAGGCTCCGTTGACGCGGCGCAGGCAGCGCTGCTCGATGATGCCGAGGTAGCGGTCCCGGTCGGCGGGCTCCACGCCCCACTCGTCCAGTCCCTGGTACGCCATCGGCAGCAGTTCGTTGAGCACCAGGTCCACGGCGGAGACGGTGGCCAGCCCGCCGGCCCGCCCGGCCCGGCCGCGCTGCGGCCACTGGAAGACGGCGTCGATGCCGTACCGGGCGGCCTGCTGGAAGTTCTCGTCCGCCCGGTCGAACGGCAGCCTGGTCCAGATCGGCTTCGGCTGTTCGGCCAGCACCCGGACCAGCCCGTAGTAGAAGGCCGCGTTGGCCAGGGTGTCGGCCACCGTCGGGCCGGCCGGCAGCGCCCGGTTCTCCACCCGCAGGTGCGGCACGCCGTCGCTGACGTCGTACACCGGGCGGTTCCAGCGGTAGATGGTGCCGTTGTGCAGGCGCATCTCGGCCAGCCTCGGGATCCCGCCGGAGGAGAGCACCTTGGCCGGGTCCTCGTCGTCGCAGATCGGCAGCAGCGCCGGGAAGTAGCGGAGGTTCTCCTCGAACAGGTCGTAGGCGGAGTCCACCCAGCGCTCGCCGAACCAGGTGATCGGGCGCACGCCCTGTGCCTTGAGCTCCGCCGTACGGGTGTCGCAGGCCTGCTGGAAGAGCACCGGCCTGGTCTCCCGCCACAGCTCCCGTCCGAACAGGAACGGCGAGTTGGCGCCGAGCGCGAGCTGCGGGCCGCAGAACGCCTGGGCGGCGTTCCAGACCGAGGAGAACCGCTCGGGGGTGACCTGCAGATGCAACTGCAGGGAGGTCGCGGCGGCCTCGGCCACCATGGTGATCGACTCCAGCTGGAGACGCTCGACGCCCTCGATGTCCAGGGTGATGTCCTCGCCCCGGGCCGCCACGATCTGGTCGCTGAGCAGGCTGTAGCGCTGGTTGTGGGACATCGCGTCCAGCCCGGTGTGGTCGTGCTCCAGGGTCGGGAGGATGCCCACCATCACGATCCGGGCCCCGGCCTCGGCGGCCCGCCGGTCGGCGTAGCGCAGCCCGGTGTCGATCTCCTCCCGCAGTTCCTCGAAGACGTGCCCGCAGAGCCGGTGCGGGGTGATGTTGACCTCGATGTTGAACTGGCCCAGCTCGGTCTGGAAGTCACTGGAGCCGATGGAGCTCAGCACCTGCGCGTTGCGCATCACCGGAAGACCCTGCTCGTCGGCCAGGTTGAGCTCGATCTCCAGGCCCACCACCGCTCGCGGGCGGTCGAAGCGCTCCTCGCGCAGCATCCGCCCCAGCGCGTCGAGACAGGACTGCAGCTTGCGGCGGTACTGCTGTCGGTCCGACAGGTCCGCCCGCGTCGCCACGACCTTCTCGCCCATGGTCCCCTCCTCCTGAGCCCACCCGGCCGACCGACCGTGCAAGCATCATGCCCGCCTGGAAGATCGATACCCGAGAGCTTCGAATGGCTTGCAATGCAAGGAAACTGATGGACTTTCAGCGCATCTGCCGACTTGCCCGGCGACACCGCCTGTGATAAACAGGTCACCCTGCGCACCTGTTCGAGTAGAATTCGCACTGCACTGCGCTCCGGCCGGTCTGCTACTGCTCCGAAGCCCTCGTCGACTGCAGCAGCCGCGCCGGCACCGCGATCATGCACAACCGGACACGGCCAGGTCCCGTCACCGATGACACACCGCGCCACGCCGGTATGCCGCACTCGCACGCCGATCTCGCACGGAGAGGCGACCTCGCCATGACTCTGCAGACCCCCCAGCCCCCGCCCAGTGCCCTGCGCGCGGTCCTCGCCGCGCTCGACTCGGAGACCGCGCTGCGCCAACCCGCCGCCGCAGCGCTGCTCCACCCGGCCGGCCCACTGCTCCCCGCACACCCGCTCGCGGTCTACGTCCTGGACGGGCCACGCCCCGAACTCCGCGCCGCCCGGCGAACGGGCTGGCGCTTCCTGATCAAGGACGGACCCGAGGTCGCCGCCGCGGCGGAGGTCGTACAGGGCGTGGAGGGCCACGCCTTCTCCCACTTCACCGCCGGGCCGTACCTGGACTCCACCGTCCGGGCCCTGCGCCAGGCCTGGCAGCTCGCCCAGTCCTCCCGGGCCCGGCAGCAGCCCAGACTGCTGACCTTCCCCGGCCAGTACGCGACGGCGCTGTGGCTGCACAGCCCGGACGCCGGCCCGGCCTCGGACCTGCTGATCCCGCTGGCACCGGCCCCGCTCGGGGTCACCGCGCACCGCGCCTATCCGGCCGGCGACCTGCTGGCGGCCCTGGCACGGACACCGCTCGCCGGGTCGCTGCTGCTCGGCTCGCCCTGAGGCCCCCCACGGCACCCCACCGCCATGCCCGCCCACCCGGGCGGGCCATCGGGCATGGCCTTCCCGGGCCAGCCGGACGATGGCCCGTCCGGGGGTGATTCACCCGCTACGCCACCTGAACGGGTGATCTCTGCCCGGGGGTTGTGGCGCGTGTCACGAAATCGCTGCGCGATCGTCCCCGGATGCCGACACTGGGAACCAGCGTGGAAGGACCCCCTGTCCTACCCACTTGAGCGCCGGCCCACACCTGGCCCGGCGCCGGACAGGATCCGGCTACCGCGGCGGCTCCCGATGGTCATCCGTCGGCCGCACCACGGGGTGGATCGCAGAGCGAAGCGAGGGTACGCGAATGTGCCAGCACCGTCCTGAGTGCCCGTCGGCCGAATCCGAGGACCGCGAGGCGGCCGTACCGGTGGCCTGCCACCCGGAGCAGGGCTGGAGCCTGCTCTGCAACGGCGTCCTGCTCTTCGAGGACACCGGCGAACTGCTGCCCGACGGCCGGGTGATCGCCCCGCGCCGCGCCGTCGCCCACGCCGCGTAGACGGCCGGGGCGACACAGGACGGGGCAGGGCCCCGGCGGAACGTTCCGCCGGGGCCCTGCCTGTGCCGTCCGGGCTACGTCAGGAGCCGTACTCGTCCAGCGGCGGGCAGGAGCAGACCAGGTTGCGGTCGCCGTACGCGCCGTCGATCCGGCTGACCGGCGGCCAGTACTTGTCCGCCGGGTTGACGCCGGCCGGGAAGACCGCCTCCTGCCGCGAGTAGCCGTGCGCCCAGTCGCCGGCCAGGGCGGCTGCGGTGTGCGGGGCGTTGCGCAGCGGGTTGTCCTCGGCCGCCCACGCGCCCGAGCCGACCTTCTCGATCTCGGCCCGGATCTCGATCATCGCGTCGCAGAACCGGTCGATCTCGTGCAGGTCCTCGGACTCGGTCGGCTCGATCATCAGGGTGCCGGCCACCGGGAACGACATCGTCGGCGCGTGGAACCCGTAGTCGATCAGGCGCTTGGCGATGTCGTCCACCGAGACGCCGGTCTCCTTGGTGAGCGGGCGCAGGTCGATGATGCACTCGTGCGCGACCAGGCCGCCGGGGCCGGTGTAGAGCACCGGGAAGTGCGGGGCCAGCCGCTTGGCGATGTAGTTGGCGTTCAGCACCGCGACCTGGGTGGCGTGCTTGAGCCCCTCGCCGCCCATCAGCCGGACGTACGCCCAGGAGATCGGCAGGATGGCGGCCGAGCCCCAGGGCGCGGCCGAGATCGGGCCGACGCCGGTGGCCGGGCCGGCCTCCGCCTGGAGCGGGTGGTTGGGCAGGTACGGCGCGAGGTGCCCGCGCACCGCGACCGGGCCGACGCCGGGGCCGCCGCCGCCGTGCGGGATGCAGAAGGTCTTGTGCAGGTTCAGGTGCGAGACGTCCGCGCCGAACTTGCCCGGCTTGGCGAGGCCGACCAGGGCGTTCAGGTTGGCACCGTCCACGTACACCTGGCCCCCGGCCTCGTGCACGGCCGCGCAGATGTCGGTGATCTGGGTCTCGTACACGCCGTGGGTGGACGGGTAGGTGACCATCAGCACGGCGAGGCTGTCGCGGTGCTTCTCGATCTTGACCTTGAGGTCCTCGACGTCCACGTCGCCGTCGACCAGGGTCTTGACCACGACCACGCGCATGCCGGCCATCACGGCGGAGGCCGCGTTGGTGCCGTGCGCGGAGGACGGGATCAGGCAGACGTCACGCTGGGTGTCGCCGTTGGCGTGGTGGTAGGCGCGGACGGCCAGCAGGCCGGCCAGCTCGCCCTGGGAGCCGGCGTTCGGCTGGATGGAGACGGCGTCGTAGCCGGTCACCTCGACCAGCTGCTGCTCCAGCTGACGGATCAGGGTGAGGAAGCCCTGCGCCTGGTCGATCGGCGCGAAGGGGTGCAGCTGGCCGAACTCGGGCCAGGTCACCGGCTCCATCTCGGTGGTCGCGTTGAGCTTCATGGTGCAGGAGCCCAGCGGGATCATGCCGCGGTCCAGCGCGTAGTCCCGGTCCGACAGGCGGCGCAGGTACCGCAGCAGCGCGGTCTCCGAGCGGTGGCTGTGGAAGACCGGGTGGGTCAGGTACTCGTCCTCGCGCAGCAGCGCGGCGGGCAGCGCGTCGGCGCCCTCCGCGACCTCGACGCCCTCGACGCCGAACGCGGCCCAGACGCCCGCCAGGTGCTCGCGGGTGGTGGTCTCGTCGGTGGAGACCGAGATCCGGTCCTCGCCGTCCTGGTAGACGTTGATGCCGTGCTCGCGGGCGGCCTCGGCGATCGCGGCGGCGCGGCCGGGGACGACGGCGGTGACGGTGTCGAAGAACTCGCCGTGCAGCAGTTCCACGCCGCCGGCCCGCAGGCCCTCGGCGAGGGCGGCGGCGTAGCGGTGGGTGCGCCGGGCGATGTCCGCCAGGCCGTCCGGGCCGTGGTAGACGGCGTACATCGAGGCCATCACGGCGAGCAGCACCTGGGCGGTGCAGATGTTGCTGGTCGCCTTCTCGCGGCGGATGTGCTGCTCACGGGTCTGCAGCGCCAGGCGGTAGGCGCGGTTGCCGTCGGCGTCGACGGAGACGCCGACCAGGCGGCCGGGCAGCGAACGGGCGTACTCGGCGCGCACCGAGAGGTAGCCGGCGTGCGGGCCGCCGAAGCCCATCGGCACCCCGAAGCGCTGCGAGGTGCCGCAGGCGATGTCGGCGCCGAGCGAGCCCGGGGACTTCAGCAGGGTGAGCGCCAGCAGGTCGGCGGCGACGGCGACGATCGCGCCGAGGCCGTGGGCCTGCTCGATGACGGGGGTGAGGTCGCGGACCACACCGGTGGCACCCGGGTACTGGAGCAGCACGCCGAAGACACCGCGCTCGACGATCTCGGCCGGGATGCCCGCGGAGAGGTCGGCGACGACGACCTCGACCCCGGTCGGCACGGCGCGGGTGTTGACCACCGCGAGGGTCTGCGGCAGGGTCTCGGCGTCGACCAGGAAGACACCGCCCTTGACCTTGGTGACGCGGCGGGCCAGCGCCATCGCCTCGGCGGCCGCGGTGCCCTCGTCGAGCAGCGAGGAGCCGGAGGTGGGCAGGCCGGTCAGGTCGGAGACCAGGGTCTGGAAGTTGATCAGCGCCTCCAGGCGGCCCTGCGAGATCTCCGGCTGGTACGGCGTGTAGGCGGTGTACCAGGCCGGGTTCTCCAGGACGTTGCGGAGGATCACCGGCGGGGTGAAGGTCCCGTAGTAGCCCAGGCCGATCATCGGCTGGAGCACCCGGTTGCGGCCGGCCAGCTCGCGCAGCTCCGCGAGCACCTGGGCCTCGCTGCGACCCGCGGGCAGGTCCAGACCGGTGATGGAGCGGATCGCCTCGGGCACGGCGGTGGCGGCGAGCTCGTCCAGCGAGCCGTAGCCGACCTGGGCCAGCATCTTCTCCTGCGCGGCGGCGTCGGGGCCGATGTGGCGGGTCTCGAAGGGGCTGGCCTGCTCAAGCTCGGTGAGGGTCGCGGCGCTGGTGGAGCGTCCGGCGTTCGGCTGGGCGTTCATGGTGGTCGAGGCCTCCTGGTCACGGACCGGCGGGGGTCCGCACGCCGGACGGCTCCGATCGCTGCGGACAGCGGCTCGGCCCGGGCGGACGAACCCGACAGGCCTCCCCCTCTGTCATCGGGACCTGAGAGCTTCACCCGCACGGTGCGCTGTGGGCGCACCGTCGGCTTGCACCGTCGGTGAGGGTGGTGGCCGCCGGCTCCCTCGCCGGCGGTCCTGCCCTGCTTTCCAGAGTGACCTATCCCACACGGTACGGATGCCTGAGAGATTCCGGGGAGGAGTTGCTCCTTCGGCGCCTCGACCAGCGGTTTTCGCGGTCGGGGACTCTCCCGAGCGGGCTCGGCGGTCGCGCCCAGGGTACCAGCGGGAAGCCCTCCGATCACGGGTACGTCAGGTCACTCGGCCACTTCACCCGTGACCCGTACAGCGGAGCACCCGGCCCGGACGGCTGCACCCGGCTCGCGTATGTCTGGTTCATGGCTTTTGGTGTGAAGTGGCGGAGGGAACGGGTGCTCAAACCGCCGGCCTACGGCGTTCCGCAGGAACAGCTGCACGGGAGGAAAGAGTGCAAACCGATATCGATCCCCGGGACCTCATCGGCCACAAGGCGGTGGACCGCAACGGAGACAAGATCGGCACGGTCGACGAGGTGTACCTCGACGACGCCACCGGCCAGCCGGAGTGGGCCGCCGTCCGGACCGGCATCTTCGGCCGGGACGCCTTCGTCCCGCTGACCACCAGCGAGTTCTCCGGCGACGAGCTGCGGGTGCCGTACGACAAGTCCCTGGTGAAGGAGTCACCGGACTTCGGCGTGGGCCAGCACCTCTCACCGGCCCAGGAACTCCAGCTCTACCGCTACTACGGACTCGACACCCCGGCGGACGACCGCTCCGGGCCCGACACCGACCAGCCGGCCGACCTGGACTTCGGCGCCGTCCCCCCGGCGGAGAAGGCCGCCGACGCGGCGGGGGCGGGCGCGGCCGCAGGCGTCGCGTCCACCGCCGCGGCTCCGGCCAAGCACCTCTCCTTCCACTCCGCAGACGCCGCGCCCCCCGCCGGGCCGCTCGCCTTCCACTCCGCCGACACCGCGCCCGCCAAGCACGCCACCACCCCGGCGGTCGACCTCGGCAAGCCGTCCGGACCCGCCCGGGAGACCGCCTCGGGAGCCGGCACCGCCACCGCGCCCGCCGCCGCGCCCCGGCCGCAGACCACGGAGCCCGACACTCCGGCCGTCGACGGCGCCCCAGTCGTCGACGGCGCCCCGGTCGACGCCGCACGGCCGGCCCCGCCCGCGCTCGGCAGCCCGGTGGAGCTCACCTGCCGCGAGGAACGGCTGGAGGTCACCACCGAGTGGCACGTCCTGGGCACCGCGAAGCTGCGCAAGTACGTCATCACCGAGGCGGTGGAGCACCGCGTCCCCGTGGTCCGCGAGCGGGTCCGGGTGGAGCGGACGCCCGTCAGCGAGGCCGAGCGCGCGCTCATCACCAACAAGGAGATCGCCGAGTCCGTCGAGGAGGTCACGCTGCGCGAGGAGCGCCCGGTGGTCCGCAAGTACCTGGCGCCCGTCGAGCGGGTCCGCCTGGTGGTCGAGCGGTACACCACCGAGGAGGTGATCCGCGACGAGCTGCGGCGCGAGCACATCGAGGTGCACGACGCCACCGCGCCCGCCCCGCCCCCCGCGACGGCGTCCGTCCACACGCCCGTACCCCCGGCGGCCCACACTCCGCACCCGGCCACAGCCGCCCGTGCGGTGGACGAACCGGCCCGCGAGGCTCCGGTCCGGCCGCTCATCTGAACCGGACATCAGCAGGACCCCGGGCCGCCGCGGCCCGGGGTCCTCGACTTTGCCAAAGCTTCACCAATCGATATTTGACACACTGAAGTATCCCCCTGCATGGTTACTTCAGTTCATTCACCATGTACAGGAGGAAGCAACCGTGAGTGAGGCACCACAGCCCACCACCACGAAGCCAAGCAGCGCCCGGGTCCTGCCGGCCCTCATCCTGGCGATGCTGTCGTTCAGCGTGGTGCAGACCGCGGTCGTTCCGATCCTGCCCTCGCTGGCCAAGGAGCTCGGCGTCTCGGGCTCCAGCATCACCTGGCTGATGACCGCCAACCTGCTCTCCGCCGCCGTGCTGACCCCCCTGCTGGGGCGCTTCGGCGACCTGCGCGGCCGCAAGCCGATGCTGCTGATCTCGCTGGCCGGCCTGGTGGCGGGGTCCGCACTCGCGGTCACCACCCACTCCTTCACCTGGCTGGTCGTCGCCCGCGTCCTCCAGGGCGCCGGCGGTGGCGTGCTGCCGCTGGCCATCAGCATCGTCCGTGACGAACTGCCCAAGCAGAAGGTCACCGGCGGCGTCGCGGCGATCAGCGCGTCGATGGGCGTCGGCAGCGGCCTCGGCCTGGTCGCCACCGGCCTGCTGCTGGAGCACTGGAGCTACAAGTCGATCTTCTGGATGGGCCTGGTCTTCGGTCTGCTCGCGGTCGCCCTGGTCGCCTTCCGGGTGCCCGCCGACCCGGTCACCGACAAGGACGGCGGCGCCGACCCGCTCGGTGCGATCACCCTGGCCGGCTGGCTCTCCGCCCTGCTGGTCGCGGTCAGCCAGGGCAACCACTGGGGCTGGACCTCCACCAAGACGCTCGGCCTGTTCGCCGTCGCCGCCGTGGTCGCCCTGATCTGGGGCGTCATCGAGGTCAAGGTCAAGCACCCGCTGGTCGACATGACGATGATGTCCCGCCCGGCCGTCGCCTTCACCAACCTGGCCGGCCTGCTGATCGGCTTCGGCATGTACGGCTCGTTCATGGTGATCAGCAACTTCGCCCAGACCCCTGAGAAGCTCGCCCACTACGGCTTCACCGCCACCGTGCTGCACGCCGGCATCATGCTGCTGCCCTCCGCGCTCGGCTCGATGGTCGCCGCCCCGCTCGGCGCCCTGCTGATCGCCCGCCGCGGCCCCCGCCTCCCGCTGGTCCTCGGTGGCGTCCTCGGCGCCGTCGCGATGGCCTACCTGGCCCTGCGGCACAGCCACGAGGCCGACATCTACACCGCCTCGGCGATCTTCGGTCTGGGCATCGGCCTCGCCTTCTCGGCGATGCCCGCCTACATCAACGGCGCCGTCCCGGTCGAGCAGAGCGGCATCGCCAACGGCATGAACGCCGTGCTGCGCACCGTCGGTGGCGCGATCGGCACCGCCGTGATGGCCGCCATCCTGACCGGCGACACCATGAAGCTGCCGATCCCGGTCTCGCTCCCCACCCTGGACGCCTACAAGCACGCGTTCTGGACCGCCGCCGCGGTCTGCGTGGTCGCCGGCGCCGTCCCCTTCCTGATCCGCAGCGTCAAGCCCGCCACCATCGTGGCCCAGGGCTCCGCGGCGAACCACGCCTCCAGCCCCGAGCTGGTGAAGACCGACGCCTGACGAGGCGTCCACCCCCGCGCTCAGGGACAGGGCGCGGGGGACCGGACCCCGAACGGTCGACGAGGGCATCGCGGCCGTCCGAGGCCCGGCACGGCACGCGGCCCCACCCGGATCCCCCGCCGGGTGGGGCCGCTTCGTATGTTCAGCCGTCCCCTGCCGAGCCTTCGGCCCGACCCGCCTCCCCGTCGTCGGGAGCCCCCTCGTCCCCGCGCAGCGGCAGCGGCCGGGCCGGCTCCAACGCCGGATCGTCCACCGCGAAGGTCCGCACCCGGCCCCGCCCGCTCCACGGCGTCTCGAACCGGACGGTCACCCGGCCGACGCCACTGCCCTGGACCCAGCCCGGCCCGAACCCGGCATGGCGGACGTCCTGCCCGGGCATCCAGTGCCGCACCCCGGCCGCCACCGGCTCGGGCTCCGCACCGGTCGTCTCGTCCTCGTCCGCCTCCCGCTCCGCAGACTCCTCCCGGACGGCCTGCGCGAACAGGTCCTCCTGGGTGTAGTCGGCCAGCTGCGAGACCCCGACACCGAGCAGCCGCACCCCGCCGGTGATGTCCACCTGGCCGGCCAGTCGGCGGGCCGTCTCGGTGATCACCGTCTCGTCGTCCGTCGGGCCGCGCAGCGTCTCCGAGCGGGTCAGCGTGGAGAAGTCGAACCGGCGGACCTTCAGCACCACCGTCCGGCCCGAACGCCCGGCCGCCCGCAACCGGCGCACGCACCGCGCCGCCAGCACCTCCACCTCGCGCAGCACCCGCTCCCGGTCAGCCAGGTCCACCTCGAAGGTGTCCTCCACCGAGACGGACTTGGCGTCCTGGTCGGCCACCACCGGCCGGTCGTCCAGCCCTGTCGACATCTGGAACACACCGGCGCCGTGGGCCCTGCCGAGCAACTGCACCAGCTCGGCCTCCCCCGCCTCCGCGAGATCGGCCACGGTGTTCAGACCGGCCCGGCGCAGCACCTGCTCGGTGGCCGGCCCGACACCGGGCAGGGCCCGCACCGGCATCGGCCCGAGCACCGCGCGCTCCTGGCCGGGCTCGATCAGCACCAGCCCGTCCGGCTTGGCCTGCTCGGAGGCGATCTTCGCCATCAGTTTGGACCCGGCCGCCCCGACCGAGGCGGTCAGCCCGGTGCGCCGGTGGATGTCCGCGCGCAGGTCCTCCGCCAGCGCGAGCACCAGCCGCTCCCCCGTCGCGTGGTCCGCCGCCGCCAGCGCCGGTCCGTACGGGCCGGCCTCCAGGTCGACGAACGCCTCGTCCAGGCTGAGCGGCTGCACCAGCGGCGACAGCTCGCGCAGCAGGCCCATCACTATCTCGCTCACCTGCCGGTAGGCCTCGAACCGCCCGGACAGGAACGCCGCGTTGGGGCAGAGCCGGCGCGCCTGGGCCATCGGCATCGCCGAATGCACCCCGAACTTCCGCGCCTCGTACGAAGCGGTGGAGACGACGCCACGCCCGCCCAGCCCACCGACGATCACCGGCTTTCCACGCAGGCTCGGCTTGGCCGCCTGCTCCACCGCCGCGAAGAAGGCGTCCATGTCGAGGTGGATGATGCTCGGCAGTGACCGCACTCGCCGATCATGCCGCACGGGTCCGACAGTCCGTACGAACCCGGCCGCCGCCCGTCACCCGTCGGCCGTCACCAACCGCCGGGGAGCCTGCCAACCTGGACCGATGCCACGCTGGATCGACGCCGCCCGGGGTCAGCGCTGCCCCGCGACCGACCCCGCGTCGGCCAGTGCCTGCGGAATGCCCTCTTCCGCAGGGCCGAGGAACACCGGATCCGGCCGCAGCCAGGCGTTCAGCGCCGCTTTTCCCGCTCCCGGGATCTCCCGCAGCCCGCCGTACAGCCAGGTGGCGTCGTGCAGCTCCGGTACCCCGACCGCGTAGGAGTCGATGCCCGCCGCCTCGCAGAGCGCCAGCGCCCGCCGGACGTGGAAGTCCTGGCTGACCAGCACCGCCCGGTCAACCCCGAAGATCCGGTGCGCCCGGGTGCAGGAGTCCCAGGTCTCGAAGCCCGCGTAGTCGCCCACCACCCGCACCTGGGGCACCCCGTGCTCGACCAGGTACTGCCGCATCGCGTCGGTCTCGTCGTAGCTGTCCCGCCCGTTGTCACCGGTGACCAGGATCGCCTGGACCTTCTGCAGCCGGTACAGGTCGACCGCCGCGTCCAGTCGGTGGGCCAGATACGGCGACGGCTTGCCGTCGAAGAGCCCCGCGCCGAAGACCACCGCCACCGGTGCCGTGGGCGCGCTCTCCACCGTGCCCACCCGGTCCCCCGCCGACATCCACAGCCAGGCGCTCGGCGCCAGGGCCAACGAACAGCAGCTGGTGGCGAGTTGGAAGATCCTGCGCTGGGTGCGCCGCCGCCGCAGCCGGACGCCGAGCCGCAACGCCCGCCGCCTCAGCAGACCAGGTATGCCGGAGCCGGACCGCACATGCCCTCCCGTGATCGGTTCACCAGGCACGACGAGGCCGCGGGCCCGGACGGTTCCCCGTCCGGGCCCGCGGCCTCGTCAGCTCCCGCGTCAGCCCGCGCGGTTGCGGCGCTGCGCCAGCTCGTCCGCCGGGTCCTGTCCGATCACGGTCTCACCGGTGTCCGTACGCTCGGCGTGCAGCCGCCCGAGGGACCGCTCCAGCTCCTGCCAGACCGCACCGACCGCGATGCCGAAGACACCCTGACCGCCCTTGAGCAGATCGACCACCTGCTGCGGCGTGGTGCACTCGTACACCGTCGCGCCGTCGCACATCAGCGTCAGCCCGGCCAGCCCGGTGACCTCCGGGGACTGCAGATGGGCGACCGCCACCCGGATGTTCTGCAGCGAGACACCCGCGTCCAGCAGCCTCTTCACGATCTTCAGCAGCAGGATGTCGCGGAAGCTGTACAGCCGCTGGCTGCTCGCCGGATACACCGACCGGACGCTCGGCTCCAGCAGCCCCGTCCGGGCCCAGTAGTCCAGCTGGCGGTAGGTGATCCCGGCCGCGGCACAGGCCGTCGGGCCCCGGTAGCCGATCAGCTCGGAGGTCGGCGCGAGGCGCTCGATGGCCGGCTGGCCCGGCTGTACGGCGGGGAACCGGCCCACCCGGGGCAGCTCCGGCCGGTGCAGGTCAGCCACGCTGCGAGCGGTGCGCGACATGTGCACGGCGCACAGGCCTCCCACGGCCGCTTCATCGCCGGTGCTGATCATGCCTACCTCCGTCCACTCGTCCTGCGGGCAACCCAGGCTGCGGGCGAGAGACACCCTGACAACCACTCCTGACGGTAGGCAGTCCCCTATGGCCCGTCAACGATCGCCACGCCGAGCGGGATAAACCGCGTCACTCGGGAGAGTGGTTTTTCGTGCCCCTAGTGTGGGTAAGTAGTCGCCTTTTGGCAAAATGACCGAACGCCCGCCCCGCCAGGTCTCCGCATTACTGCGGACCGCTGCCGCCGAAGTCCTCGGGCGACACCTGATCGAGGAACTCGCGGAACTTCTCGACCTCGTCCTCCTGCTCGTCCGGGATCGCGATGCCCGCCTCCGCGAGCACCTCCTCGCTCCCGTAGATCGGCGTGCCGGTCCGCAGCGCCAGCGCTATCGCGTCGGACGGCCGGGCGCTCACCTCCACCCCGCCGGCGAAGACCAGTTCGGCGTAGAACACGCCCTCCCGCAGATCGGTGATCCGCACCTCGGTGAGCTGCTGGCCGAGCGCCTCCAGGACGTCCTTGAAGAGGTCGTGCGTCAGCGGGCGCACAGGCGTCATGCCCTGCTGGGCGAAGGCGATCGCGGTCGCCTCGCCGGGGCCGATCCAGATCGGCAGGTACCGATCGCCCCCGACCTCCCGCAGCAGCACGATCGGCTGGTTGGAAGGCATCTCCACCCGGACACCCACGACGTCGAGCTCATTCACACAGGCAACCCTATGGCCCTCGACCCGGATATGAAAGCGCAGAGTCGACGGCGCTGGTCAGCGCGGTGGGGCAGGCTACGAGCGGATTCGCAGGCCGGCCTGGACCATGGCCGCGTGGAGCCGCACGGAGAGCGTGGCCAGCTCCCTGGCGGTGGCCTCGGCGTGGGCCCTGGTCTGTGGGTTCCGGTGCCGCCGCAGCGGCGCCACGACCTGCTCGACCAGCGCGATCTCGCGGTCCGCGGCGGCCTTCATGGCCCGCAGGTGGCGCGGTTCCAGGCCGTACCGGCCCAGCTCCGCGACCAGCCGGGCCACCTGCAGCGCCTCGCCGTCGTAGCCGCCGTCCGGACCGGGTGCGACCAGCCCGTACGACTCCCACTCGGCCAGTTCGCCCTCGCCCGCCTCGGCGGCGGCCAGCAGCTCGGCCCGGCCGAGCCGGACCCCGGTCGAGGCCTCGGCGGCCGCCACCAGCTCGCGGTCCGCCTCCTCCATCGGCCCGGGCCTGGCGTCGGCAGGGGGCAGCGCGGGCGGGTTCTCGCCGCGCTCGATCGCGTCCAGGTGCTCGCGGATCACCCGTAGCGGCAGATAGTGGTCGCGCTGCATCCGCAGCACGTACGCCAGCCGCTCGACGTCGGCCGGACTGAACTTGCGATACCCCGAGGGTGTGCGCTGCGGCTCGACCAGGCCCTCCGCCTCCAGGAACCTGATCTTGGAAATGGTGACCTCGGGGAAGTCGTCCCGCAGGAAGGCCAGCACCGCTCCGATGCTCAGCAGCTCGTCGCCGGCGCGCCGTCGGCCACCCCCGGCCACCCGGTCCGAGTGGATCGGGCGCCTGGGGGCCGCGACCACCCCGCGCACGGTCTGGTCCGCTTGCGAACCGGACGACGCGGGGTTGGCCGCCCCGAGAGATGAAGGGGTGTTCGCACTCACTCGGGCTCCTGCCAACGTTGGGGTCAGTACCCCCGGTTATGGCCGGCGAAGAACACCAGCCGGTACTTCCCGATCTGCACCTCGTCGCCGTTGTTCAGCGACACCTCGTCGATCCGCTCCCGGTTGACGTAGGTGCCGTTGAGGCTGCCCACGTCGGCGACGCTGAAGCCGGCCGGGGTGCGGCGGAACTCCACGTGCCGCCGCGAGACCGTGACGTCGTCGAGGAAGATGTCACCCTGCGGGTGACGTCCGGCCGTGGTGATGTCCGAGTCCAGCAGGAACCGGCTGCCCGAGTTCGGGCCGCGCTGGACGATCAGCAGGGCCGAGCCCGGCGGAAGCGCGTCGATCGCCGACAGCACCTCCGCCGACAGGGCCGGCGTGGCGCCGGTGCCGGTGGTGGTGTTGGGGTCGTACGACTCCAGGCCGGAGATCGAGATGGTCGACGTGGTCTCCGCCGCCCCCTCGGGCAGCGCGCCACCGCGCAGCGCCATACCGCAGTTGGAACAGAAGCGGGCCGCAGCCGGGTTCTGGTTGCCACACCTGGGGCACGGAATGGGGCCAGCCATGTTCACAGCCTCCTGGCGCGGCACACCCGACGGGTTGTGCCCGGCATACGGGTCCGGGGCAAACCCTCCACCAGAGGTTGAGGGTCCTGACGGGAAACCTATGCGCGGGGCGCCGGAGGGGTCAACCGACGCGCCGTAGCCCGCGGAATTTCCCGCGTACTGGGCGCCGGCACCGTCCCGGAACAACGGCCGCTCGGCGTAGTCCGCCCCCTCTGGGGCGGAGCGCATGCCCGGCACGGCGGGCTCTTCGTCGGCGCGGCGGTGACGCGCGGTGGGCGCCTCGACGGCGGCCGCGTCACGGCCCTTGTTGCGACCGAACAACTTCGAGAAGAAACTCACGGGCGAATCCCCTTGCGTGTGACAGACCCGCCCGCGGGGCAGGGTGAGAACCTCGGACAGGCTGCGGGCCCGGTCATGGATCGGGCCGGCTGGAGTGGTACTCCGACGGGTGGTGTTCCGGCGTGTGCTGGTGTGGACCAGTCTCGCCCACGCGACGGCGGCCTCCCGTACCGGGGGCCGCCCGCGGGTGACGGACCGTTCGACAGGTGCCCCGTCACTTCGGAGCCGGCTTGGCGTACTGCGGTGTCTTCAGATCGACGAGAGCGTCGACGACCACCTTCTGCTGCTGGGAGATGGTCGCCCGCGCCTGATGGCTCTCCAGGGTACGGACCACACCCCCCGGGATGTTCAGCGCGGGTGTGAGGTCCTGCGGGTTCCCCACGACGGTGAACCGATAGGGCTGCGAGACCTTCTTGCCGTCGATCTGCACGCCGCCGCCGGACACGTCGGTGAAGTAGGTGTTGACCACCACACGCACATCGTTGATCTGAATCGCCTCCGCCCCCGCCGCTCGGAGTTCCTGCAGGGTGTCCAGCAGCATATCTGCCTTCACCTGCCCTTGGGGATCATCGACCGTCAGTACGATGCCCGGACCAGTGGCTTTGACGGTCCCGGCAAGCACGCCGAGCTCCGTCACCTTCTTCCTGGTCTGTTCCTGGGCCTCCTTGGCCTGGTTGGAACTGTTCTCCAACTTGGCCAGGGACTGCTCGAGCTCCGCCTTCTCCTGCTGGAGACGCTGCTGGCGGCTGTCCAGTTCGTCGAGGATACGAACAAGATCCTCCTGGCGTGCGCCACGCAGCTGGCTGTGGTGGTCGTTCGTCGAACGCACCTGGATCGCCAGCGCCAGACCGAGCGAGAACAGCAGCACCGCCACGACCAGCTGGCCGCGCGACAGGCGCGGCGGCCAGAGCGCCGCCTTCAGGCGCCGCCGACCCGCACCGCGGTCGTCGGCGTCCGGTTCCGCCCCGGGTTCGGCCGGCTCCTCCGCCGCTCGTACCCGCTCCGCCTCGGGCGCCGTCCCGGCGGCCGGTTCCGGCCCGGGCACCGCCACCGGCTGCGGCGCAGGCGCGGCGGGCTCGGCCGCCGCCTCGACCTCAGCCTTGGCCTCAGGCTTCGCCGGCCGCCCCTCGGCCTCCTGCTCGGCCTGGCCGCCGTTCCCCTGGTCGGACGACCCAGACCCCGCGACGGGCCCTTCCGGAATCCGCTCCGGCGCCTTGCCCGCCGCCTTCTCAGGCCCCTCGCCGCTGCCCTCGCGCACGCCGTTTCCTGCCCTTTCGTCCATGTTCCCGTCCGCCGGCCCGCGGTCCGGCTCAGGCACGGAAGACATGGCGCCTGATCGCAGCGGCGTTCGAGAAGATGCGGATACCGAGGACGACGACCACGCCGGTGGACAGCTGCGAGCCGACGCCCAGCTGGTCCCCGAGGAAGACGATCAGCGCCGCGACCACCACGTTCGACAGGAACGAGACGATGAACACCTTGTCGTTGAAGATCCCGTCCAGCATGGCCCGGACGCCACCGAAGACGGCGTCCAGCGCCGCCACCACCGCGATCGGAAGATACGGCACGACGGCGTCGGGCACCTCGGGCTGGACGAAGAGCCCGACGACCACCCCGATCACGAGACCCAGTACGGCAATCACGGTCTAGCTGCTCCTGTCCCTGCGGAGGAGGGCGGCCCGCTTGTGGCCGCCGTGGGCGTGTGGGCTGTCGCGGTCCTGGCGGAGGTGGTCGGCGTGCGCCTGCCCGAGGGCTGCCCGCTGGGCGTGGCCTTCGACGAGGCCCCGGCGGAGGGGCTCTCCGAGCCACTGGCGGACGGTGGCACACCGGCGGAGGCCGAGGAGCCGGGGGCGGCCGACGGGCTCGCCGTCGGCGCCGGCTCGGGCGTGGCCGGCTGGGCGGTCCGCAGTGTGACGCCGACCGCCGCCGGCAGGGTCAGCTTCTTCTGCGCCGAGATCGTCGACTTGATGCCGTACTTCTCCTGGAGCAGCCGCAGGTACTGGCCCGCCATATTGCCCTCGAAGGCGGTGACCAGCTTCGGACCGTCCCCGAGCGCCTGCACGTTGTACGGCGGGACCAGCGGCCGGTTGTCGACCAGCACCGCCTCGCCGGCCGCCCGGATCGCCGAGAGCGCGGTGAGCCGCTGCCCGTTGATCGACACCGCCTCCGCACCGGACTCCCAGAGGCCGTTCACCACCAGTTGAAGATCTCGGTCCCGGAGGCGGCCGCTGTTGGAGAAGCCCTGCCCGGCGCGCGGATCGACGTTCCCGCCCGCGCCGGTGCCGCTCGCGTCCTCCAGCACCAGTTTCACGCCCGGCCCGGCGACCTCCCCGAGCCCGACGGTGCCCGCCAGGTCGGCCGGATCCGTGTCCCCCGAGTCCAGCGCCTGCTGCTGCGCATTGTCGGCCTTCCGCCGCAGGTCCTGGACCTGCTGCTGGAGGTGGTCCACCGAGCCGTTGCTGTCGTTGATCCGCTGGATCAGCGCGTCGCGTTCCTTGGCCAGCGTCGGCTCGGCCTTGTGCGCGTTGACCGCGCCCACCGTCACCACGGCCCCGACCAGGGCCAGCCCGGCACCCAGCGTGAGCAGGCCCCGGGCCGTGCCCGGTATCCGGCTGTCGCGGTCACCGCCCTGCGCCGCGGCCGCCTCGGCATAGCCCTCGTCCAGACTGTGGTCCATCACATTGGTCAGCAGGGACATCGAGGCGTCCGGACGGTTGTACCGTCCGTTACGGGCACCCGGTGTCGGCGTCGCTGGCATGCGGACCATCGTCCCATGTCGGCGGAGGACCCCGCGCACACCCCCTGACCTGCACACACGCCATAAGCGACGGATCATGACCAAGAGTGCGAAAACGGACAGCGGGGCGGTACGGGACATCCCGTACCGCCCCGCTGTCCTGACCGCGGTTCTCAGGCCCCGGCCGTCACCGCCCGGCCCCGTCGACCACTGCGGCCCACTCGTCCAGCAGCGCCTCGGTCGCCGCGTCGTCCGGGCCCTCCGCCCAGAGGTGGGTGATCGCCTCGGCCGGGTCCGGCAGCACCAGCGTCCAGCGCCCGTCGGCCTCGACCACCCGCACACCGTCGGTGGTGTCGAGCCGCCGGCTACCGGCCGCCTCCACGACCGAGCGCATGACCATGCCCTTCGCCGCCCACGGCGTGGCGATGTCCCGGCGCCGGATGTGCGCCTGCGGGATCCGCGCGTCGATCTGGCTCAGCGTGAGCTGGGTCCGGGCCACCAGGCCGACCAGGCGGACGAACGCCGCCGCACCGTCCAGTACGCCGCTGAACTCCGGCACGACGAAGCCGCCGCGCCCGTCCCCGCCGAACACCGTGCCGTCGGCCGCGGCCGCCTTGGCGAGGTCGTCCGGCGAAGTCGTCGTCCAGCAGACCTGGGTGCCGTGGTACGCGGCCACCTGCTCGGCGATCCTGGTGGTCGTCACCGGGAGCGCCACCTGGCCACTGCGGCGCTCGGCCGCGACCAGGTCGAGCAGCACGAGCAGGGCCCGGTCGTCGTCGATCACCCGGCCCAGCTCGTCCACGAACGCCACCCGCTCGCCCACCGGGTCGAAGCGCACGCCGAAAGCCGCCCGGGACGACGCCACCAGCTCGCCCAGCCTGGCCAGCCCGGCCCTGCGCTCCTCCGCGTCCTCGGTGGGCCTGGACTCGTCCAGCCCGCTGGAGACGGTGAGCGCCTCCACCCCGAGCCGGCCGAGGATGCTCGGCAGAACGAGTGCGGCACTGCCGTGCGCGGTGTCCACGACCACCTTCAGTCCGGCCTCGCGAACGCCCGTGGTGTCCACCGTCCGCAGCAGATTACCCGCGTAGGAGTCGAAGACGCTGGACGGGAAGGTCAGATCACCGATCTCCCCGGGGAACGCGCGCCGGTACTCCTGGCGTGCGTACACCCGGTCGAGCTTGCGCTGCCCGGCCTGGGAGAGGTCGGCCCCGCGTTCGTCGAAGAAGAGGATGTCGAGCGAGTCCGGCACCCCCGGCGTGGTCCGCAGGAAGATCCCGCCCGCACTCCCGCGCGCGGTGTGCTGCCGGGCTACTGGCATCGGCACGTTCTCGAGGTCACGGACGTCGATCGCGCTCGTCTGCAACGCAGAGATCATCGCCCGTTTGAGTGCACGCGCACCACGCGAGTGGTCACGCGCAATGGTGACGGTGGCCCCCTTCTTCAGGGTCGTCGCGTACGCGCCGGCCAGCCGGACGGCCAGCTCGGGCGTGATCTCGACGTTCAGGATGCCCGAGACACCGCGCACCCCGAACAGGTGCTCCTGGCCGCGGGATTCCCAGATCACCGAGGTGTTGACGACCGCACCGGCCTCGATGGTCTTGAACGGGTACACCCGGACATTGGCCGTGATGATCGACTCCTCGCCGACCAGGCACTCGTCCCCGATCACCGCGCCGTCCTCGATCCGGGCGGCCCGCATCACATCGGTGTTCTTGCCGACCACACAGCCGCGCAGGTTGCTCTGCGGTCCGATGTAGACGTTGTCGTGGATGACCGCCCGGTGCAGGAAGGCGCCGCGCTTGACGACCACGTTGCTGCCCAGCACCGTGTGCTCGCGGATCTCCACCCCGGCTTCGACCTTGGCGTAGTCACCGATGTAGAGCGGCCCGCGCAGGACCGCCTCCGGGTCCACCTCCGCGCCTTCGGCGACCCAGACACCCGGCGAGATCTCGAACCCGTCGAGCTCGACGTCGACCTTGCCCTCCAGGACGTCCGCCTGGGCCTTGCCGTAGCTCTCGTGGGTACCCACGTCCTCCCAGTAGCCCTCGGCGACATAGCCGTAGACCGGCTTGCCCTCCTTGAGCAACTGCGGGAACACATCACTCGACCAGTCGACGGACTCCCCCGCGGCGACGTAGTCGAAGACCTCGGGCTCCATGACATAGATACCGGTGTTCACCGTGTCGGAGAAGACCTGACCCCAGGTCGGCTTCTCCAGGAACCGCTCGACCCGCCCCTCGTCGTCGGTGATCGTGATACCGAACTCCAGTGGATTCGGCACCCGGGTCAGACAGACCGTGACCAGTGCGTTCTTGCTGCGGTGAAACTCGATCAATTCCGTGAGGTTGAAGTCGGTCAACGCGTCACCGGAGATCACCAGAAAGGAGTCGTCCTTCAGCGCGTCCTCGGCGTTCTTGACACTCCCCGCAGTGCCGAGCGGCGTCTCCTCGTTGGCATATGTCAGATGCATTCCAAGCTCTTCGCCGTCACCGAAGTAGTTCTTGACCAGTGAGGCCAGGAACTGCACGGTGACGACGGTGTCGGAGAGGCCGTGCCGCTTCAGCAGCCGAAGCACATGCTCCATGATCGGCCTGTTGGCCACGGGAAGCAGCGGCTTCGGCATGCTGGAGGTCATCGGGCGGAGCCGGGTGCCTTCGCCCCCTGCCATTACAACGGCTTTCATTACGGGTGCGTCCTCCTTCGGGGTGGTGGACCTGCAGGTCCATCAAACCGTTCCAGAGGTTCTTCTACCCGGAAGATATCGTCCGACGCACCGTGTCGCCGTGGCACTTCTCTCAGATCACGTCTCAGCCTGTGGACGCGGCGCCGGCCCGGATGATCCGCCGCGCCTGAACGGCGTAAAGAATACCGGCCCACCAGTACAACGTGGTCCCCCACCAGATGAAGGCCCAGCTCACGGCCTCGGCCAGCCGCGAGATCCAGCTGTCGCCGACGCCGAGCAGGAGAAGCGGAAACGCGTACATCAGATTGAATGTCGCGGCCTTCCCCAGAAAACTCACCTGAAGCGGCCCATAACCATGCCGGTTCAGAATGGGCAGAAGCGCCAGGATAAACAGTTCACGCGCGAGCAGGATGCCCGTGACCCACCACGGCAGGATCTCACGCCAGGTCAGGCCGACCAGAGTGGAGAGGACATAGAGCCGGTCCGCCAGCGGGTCGAGCAGCTGGCCGACCCGACTGATCTGCCCCCACCTACGGGCGAGCTTGCCGTCCAGGTAGTCGCTGATGCCACTCAGCATCAGGATCAGCAGCGCCCAGCCGTCGTTGTTCGGCCCGTCGAACACCGGCCAGAGGATCAGCCAGAGAAAGAGCGGAACACCGACCAGCCGGCCCATGCTCAGCAGGTTGGGGATGGTGAGGACGCGATCGGTCTGGACCCGCGTCTCCTGGACCTCCACCCGGGAGCCTCCTGTACCGTGTGACGACTTTTGCACATTGACCTTACAACAGAGAAGCCCCCGCCCGGTTCACCCGGCGGGGGCTTCTCTCGAATGATTGTTCGGCGGCGTCCTACTCTCCCACAGGGTCCCCCCTGCAGTACCATCGGCGCTGTGAGGCTTAGCTTCCGGGTTCGGAATGTAACC
>NZ_JBIVMI010000002.1:473167-571773 GCF_044753005.1 Kitasatospora sp. NPDC088548 | reverse complement strand
AAAACTACCCCCACCCCTCAAACAACCACACCCCACGTGCCGGGGGGGGGGGGGCGGGGGGGCGCCCCCCCCCCCCCCCGCCGCCCCCCCCCCCCCCCCCCCCCCCCGCCGGGTGCCCCCCCCCCCCCCCCCCCCCCCCCCGGGGCTCCAACGTTTCACACCTCTGGGGGGGGGCAGACGCGTGCCACCGGAACCGGCACGCCATGAAAGTCTCACATGGCGTCAACCGCTCTGCGCGGGAGCCAGGATCGCCGTGACCACCCGGTGGAGCGCCCGGTCGAAGGCGGTGTCCGGGTCGGCCGGCGGGCCGGCGGTGGCGAACGCGGCGGCGAGGTGGGGGTAGTCGCCGCTCATGGCGGCCCTGGTGAGGTAACCCACCAGCTCGCCCTGCCACTTGGCCCCGGCGGCGGCCGTCCGCTCGTACTGCGCGTACTGGCAGACGAACCCGTTGAGCAGGGCCAGGGCCTCCATCCGGGTGGTGCCGTCCAGCCCGGTGGGGGCCGTGACGGCGAGGAAGTGGTCCGTGTAGCGCAACGCGTTCGGGCCGATGCCCGGGCGGGCGATCACCAGCGCGGGCAGCCAGGGGTGCCGCCGCATGATGGCGAGCTGCTGGTGGGCGAGCCGGTACAGGCCCTCGCGGCAGTCGTCGGCGGGGGTGGCCGGGGTCGCCGGGAAGTCGTACTCGGCGGTGGCCGCGTCGAGCATCAGGTCGAGCAGGTGCTCCTTCTTCGGCACGTAGTTGTACAGCGACATCGTCCCGGCGCCGAGCGCGGCCGCGACGCGGCGCATGGAGACCGCGTCCAGGCCCTCCGCGTCGGCGATCGCGATCGCGGCGGCGGCGATCGAGGCGCGGCTGTGGGCCGGCTTCGGGCCGCGCCCGGTGCGCTCGGGGCGCAGCCAGATCAGCTCGGGCGCCTCGGGTGGCTCGGGCGTGGCGGGTGCTGCGGGGGGCGCGGACTCACCGGCGGGGGGCTTGCTGGACGGCACTGGACGATCACCTCGGTTTCCCATCTTAGAGACGTACGGCGTACGTAGTAGGATGCGGTCGCGCGCACTTCTACGTACGATGTACCTAGAGAGGGGCAAGAGCCATGCCGGAAACCAGCCGGCCCGCCGTCGAAATGGTGGGCGTGGAGAAACGATTCGGAACCACCGAGGCCCTGCGCGGCCTCGACCTCGACGTCCCGGCCGGCACCGTCTGCGGACTGCTCGGCCCGAACGGCGCCGGCAAGACCACCGCCGTCCGCGTGCTCGCCACCCTCGTCGCCCCCGACCGCGGCACGGCCCGCGTCGCCGGCCACGACGTGGTGCGCGAGGCCGAGGCCGTCCGGCGCAGCATCGGGCTGGCCGGGCAGCACGCGGCCGTCGACGAGGGCATCACCGGCCGCGACAACCTGCGCCTGTTCGGCCGGCTGCACCACCTCGGCGCCCGCACCGCCCGGACCAGGGCCGACGAACTGCTCGAACGCTTCGGCCTCGCCGAGGCCGGCGACCGGCTCGTCCGCACCTACTCCGGCGGCATGCGGCGCCGGCTCGACCTCATCGCCAGCCTCGTCACCAGCCCGCCGCTGCTCTTCCTGGACGAGCCGACCACCGGGCTCGACCCGCGCAGCCGCCAGGAGATCTGGGACGCCGTCAAGGAGCTGGCCGCAGGCGGGACCACCGTGCTGCTCACCACCCAGTACCTGGAGGAGGCCGACCGGCTCGCCGACGACATCGTCGTCGTCGACCACGGCACCGCCATCGCCACCGGACCGCCGCACCGGCTCAAGGCGGCGATCGGCACCCGGCTCTCGGTCACCCTCGCGGACCCGGACCAGCTCGGCACCGCCGCCGTGGTGCTGTCCGCGCTCGCGGGCGGGGAGGCGGTGGTCGACCCGGCCGAGCGGACGGTCGCGGTCGTCACCGCGCCGGGGTCCGACGTGCTGCTCCCGGCCCTGGTGAGGGAGTTGGACGCGGTCGGGGTGGTGGCGCAGGACGTCGCGCTGCGCCCGCCCTCGCTGGACGACGTGTTCCTCGCGCTCACCGCCGACCGCGGCGCGGGCCGTGGCGCGGGCCGTTCGGCCGGCCGGGCCGGTGGCCGTACCGCCGAACGCGTCTCCGACCGCACCGCCGACCACTCCCCGGGGAAGGTCCTCTGATGGCCGTCTGCACCGCGCCGCCCGTCCTGTCCGCCCCGAGCCGCCTGGTGAGCGACACCTGGTCCTCGATGCTCCGGATCCTGCTCAACTACCGCCACTCGCCCGGCCTGCTGGCCGCCTCGCTGGGCGTGCCGGTGGTGATGGTGGTGGTGTTCGGGTACGTGTTCGGCAGCGCCATCGCCGTGCCGGGCGGCGGGAACTACCGCGAGTTCCTGATGCCGGGCCTGTTCGCGATGGTCGCCGTCAACGGCGTCATGCCCACCATGGTCGGCGCCGCCCGGGACGTCGGCCGCGGCGTGACCGACCGGCTGCGCTCGATGCCGGTCTCGCGCACCGGCCTGCTGCTCGGGCAGACCCTGGCCGACCTGCTGGTCAGCGTCCTGGTGCTGGCGCTGCTGGCCGCCGTCGGCCTGGCGGCCGGCTGGCGGATCCGGGGCGGACTCGCCGACGCCGCGGGGGCGTTCGGCCTGCTGCTGGTGTTCCGCTTCGTGATGACCTGGGTCGGGACCTGCCTCGGCCTGATGGTCGGCAAGGAGGAGGCGGCCGGCCAGCTCGCCGTCGCCGTCTTCCCGTTGGCCATGGTGACCAACGCGTACGTGCCGACCGGCGGAATGCCCGGCTGGCTGAGGGTGATCGCGGACTGGAACCCGGTCAGCGCGGTGGTGCAGGCCTGCCGCGAACTGTTCGGCAACCCGTCCGCGCCCGGGCCGTCCTGGCCGATGCAGCACGCGGTGCCCGCCACCGTGCTCTGGAGCGCGCTGCTGCTGGCGGTCTTCGGCCCGCTGGCCGTACGGAAGTTCGTCACGCACGGGCGGTGATCCGCCGGGCCCCGGCGTGGACCGACACGGAACTGACACGGAACTGACACGGATGGGCGGGGCGTTGGCGCGGAGGGGCGCGGATGGGCGCGCGGACCGGCGTGTTTCGGTACGGATCCGCCGCTGTTCCGCCGCTCCGGTGAAATGAGCTGGACAGCGGGGCCGGTGGGACAGATGGTGGGCGGCATGGAGTTCACCCATCTCGGCCGCACCGGCCTGACCGTCTCCCGACTGTGCCTGGGCACCATGAACTTCGGCCCGCACACCGAGGAGTCCGACGCCCACCTGATCATGGACACCGCCCACGAGCGGGGCATCAACTTCTTCGACACCGCCAATGCCTACGGCCGTGACAACGAGGGCAATCTCAAGGGTCGCACCGAGGAGATCATCGGGCGGTGGTTCGCCCAGGGCGGCGGCCGCCGCGAGCGGACCGTGCTCGCCACCAAGGCGTACGCCCCGATGGGGGACTGGCCCAACGAGAGCCGGCTCTCGGCCCTCGCCATCCGCCGCGCGGTGGAAGGCAGCCTGCGCCGGCTGAACACCGACCACATCGACCTCTACCAGATGCACCACATCGACCGGGACACGCCCTGGGAGGAGGTGTGGCAGGCGATGGAGGTGCTGGTCGCCCAGGGCAAGATCATCTATGTCGGCTCCAGCAACTTCGCCGGCTGGCACATCGCCCAGGCCCAGGAAGCCGCCCGTTCCCGCCACTTCCTCGGCCTGGTGAGCGAGCAGTCCCTCTACAACCTGCTCGACCGGGCCATCGAACTGGAGGTCATCCCCGCCCTCCAGTTCTACGGCCTCGGCCTGCTGCCCTGGTCCCCGCTCCGCAGCGGCCTGCTCGGCGGCGTCCTGCGCAAGGAACGCGAGGGCTCCCGGGTCCGCGGCGCCATGGCCCACGCGAGCGAGATCCTGGAGGAGAACCGCGACCGCATCCAGGCCTACGAGGACTTCGCCGCCGAACTCGGCGAGGACCCGGCCGACATCGCCCTCGCCTGGCTCCTCACCCGCCCCGCCGTCACCGCCCCCATCGTCGGCCCCCGCACCCTCGACCACCTCGACGGCGCCCTCCGCGCCCTGGACCTGACCCTGGACCAGAAGACCCTCGACCGCCTCGACGAGATCTTCCCCGGCCACCAGCCCGCCCCGGAGGACTACGCCTGGTAGATCCGGCGGACGCGCCCGGACCACCGGCCCACCCGGGCCGCGCCCGCACCCCGGGCGCGGCCCTTCCGGGCGCGGGCCGGCCGGGAGCCGGCGCCACTCGCAGCCGCTGCCGTCGACGTAGCGGACCGGAGCCCTGGAGAGACGCCACTGTCAGCCTGATCGACATGATCAGGGGGTTCAAGCAACGGGTACCCAGCGGGCCGGCCTCCGGTCCGCAGCGAGCTCTGATCATCGCCAGTTTCGTCAGCAGGGTGGGCAACGGTCTCTTCAACACCGCTGCCATCCTCTACTTCACGCTCGTGGTGCACCTGCCCGCCACACAGGTCGGAGCGGGTCTGACGATCGCCGGCCTCAGCGGCTTGGCGGCCGGCATACCGGCGGGGAATCTGGCCGACCGGTACGGACCACGCACGATCTGGCTGACGACCCTCGCCTTGCAGGCCGTCACCATGGCGGCTTTCGTCTTCATCGACAGCTGGCTCGCGTTCACGCTCGTCGCCACACTGGACCGGCTGGCTGCCACGGCAAGCGGCGCCGCGGGCGGTGCGCTCATCGCAAGGGTCGGCGGTGAACGCCCGGCCGCCTTCCGGGCCAGACTCCGCACGTTCGTCAATCTCGGCGTCGTCATGGGCACCCTGGGTGCGGCCTTCGCCATCCAGATCAACACTCGCCCTGCCCACACCGGGCTGATCCTCGCCAACGCCGCCAGCTTCGCCTGTGCCGGACTGATCGTGTTCATGGGCGTCCCGAACCACCGGCCTCTGCCCCGGCCCGAGGAGCACCGTCAGTGGTCCGTCCTGGCCGACCGGCCGTACGTGTCCTTCGTCGCGCTCTTACAGTGCCATGGGCCTGCAGTACCAAACCGTCTCCCTCCTGCTGCCGGTCTGGCTCACCGCCCACACCGACGCACCGCGCTGGACCGTGGCAGTGGTCTACGCGGCCAACAGCGGCGTCTGCGTGCTGCTGCAGAGCAGACTCGGCTCCAAGGTGGAGACCCCACGGCAGGGCGGCCGCGCATTCCGCCTCGCCGGGCTCCTGTTCCTCGTCAGCTGCCCGTTGACGGCACTGACAGCCGATGTTCCCGCCTGGGTCGCGCCGGCACTCGCCGTCCTTGCCGTGTGCATCCACAGCGTCGGAGAGGTGTGGGAGTCCTCGGCCGGCTTCGCGCTCGGCTTCGGCCTCGCACCCGACCATGCCCAAGGGCAATATCAGGGCCTCCTCGGTGTCGGCTTCGACGCAGGCCAGGCCCTCGCCCCCGTGATCCTGACCGGAGCGGTCCTTGCGCTCGGACACCCGGGATGGCTGCTCCTCGGCGCATTCTTCGCAGGCCTGGGCGCAGCAGGCCCCCCGGTGGCCGCCTGGGCCGAGCGAACCCGCCCCGGGTGGGCCGGAACCACCCAAAAGACTTCACAGATCGCCCACTTGGCCGACGGTACGACAGACGTGCTCATTCGGAGCCTGATCACTGACTGTTCGGGCCGCTGGGAACAGCGGTTGTGTCCACGGCTCCGACAGCCGTGATGTGCAGGTGGTTGTCCGAGGGGGTGCTGAATCACGGTGGCTGACAGCTGTCTAAGGTCACGTACATGTCGAGGACCACACCGCCGCGCCCACTCGATGTCGAGGCGCTCTTCCCGGAGCTGACGGCCTACCGAGGCGCCACCACCCGGCTCCATCCGAGCCCGGGGCGACCGGACGTAGCGGCGAGTTCCGTAGGTGGCCCGCTGCTGTGGCCGTCGAATGAACCCTGGCCGGTGTGCACCGAGCCTCACAGCCACGCACGTGGCCAACGGCCGGCTGACATCCACCAGCGACGCCGGATCCTGGCATCAGCATGGCGCCGTGAACCGAACCCCGGCCCCACCGACGAAGAACGGCAGCTGCTCAAGGAACTCGACCGGCGCCACCGTGTTGAGGAGGCTACTGCGGCCGATCCGCTGCCACTGATCGGCCTTGCGCAGCTGTACCGGAGAGAAATCCCCGACCTGCCGGCCGGGCCGGATGACTGCGATCTGCTCCAGGTGTTCTGGTGTCCATTCGACGCACACGGCCCAAGCGGTGCCGGCATGCTGCTCGACCTTCGCTGGCGCCGGTCGTGGGAGGTCACCGACGTGCTGACCGCACCGCCGCAGCCGCAGGTCGTCGGCTATGAGGGGTACGTGCCGGAGCCGTGCGTGCTGCATCCGGAGCAGGTGGCCACCTACCCGTTCGCCGGCCTCCTTCCGGAGGACCTGCGCGCCCGGATCGATGCCTGGGAGGAGGCCCTGGAGGAGGCCGAGGAATCGGCGGACGAGGATGCCGCAGCGGTGGTCGGCTACCAGTACGACCTGTCGATCCCACCGGGCTGGCGCGTCGGTGGCTTCGCCTCCTGGCACGCCACCGACCCGGCTCCCATGGACTGTCTCACCTGCGCGACACCGATGCACCTGCTGCTGACCATCGACAGTTCGGAGTGGGACGGCGGTAGCGGCAGCTGGAAACCGGTGGAGGAACAAGGCCTGCCCCCGCACCCGGACGCCAGTCCGACGGAGGTCACCGTGGGCCGCTGGGGCGAGCTCAACATCTTCGCTTGCCCCGGGAATCCCGACCACCCGCACCGCTGGAGCATCCAGTAGGACCCTCACGATCGGCGAGCGACTTCCGTCGCGTATGCGGTCCCGGCGGCCCCGGCGGCCCATCGTTCGGCAGCTGTTGGGCTGATACCGAGGAGACGTCGGAGGACCGCCGGGGGGGATCTGGGTGCAGAGGTCGAGGAGGGCCGCGCATCGGCCCGACTCGGGCGGGAGTCGATCGCCGGCGCCTTGCTGGTGTCGTTCGGAGTCCTGACCGAGCCCAGGGTCTTCGCCATCAACTGCGTGATCCGATCGTGGTTGTGCGGGCTGCTGGGAGTCGGGTGACCCGGCTGGCCGCCGCCGCTGACGGCAAGTCGTGATCCTTGGCGCTCGGGCGTCCTGCCGGCGATTCCGGATGCGGGACGGACTTCGACGGCCGACGAGGTCGTCCTCGGATTCGTCGGCTCCTCGCCGGTGGTGGCGCGGTGCCCTTGCGGAGGGCAGGCCGGCGAGGGCACTCCGGGTGAGTGGGTGTCGCGCGGTGGTGGTGCCCGGGGGGCGTGAGAGCGTCGGGGCATGGCAGATGGCAGCGGCGGGGCGGCGGTCGTGCACGACGTGCCGTACTACGCGCAGTGGGAGTCCGCGGGGCTGGTCCGGGAGATCGTGACGGGGGCGGTGAGCGCGGCCGACGATCCGCGGTGGGGGGAGTCGGGGGCGGCCACGCCGGAGGAGTACGAGTACTGGTCGTGGCGGCTCTGCGGGGTGGCCTGCCTGCGGATGGCGCTGGACCACTGGTGGGGGGTGGCGCCGGCGGCGGTCGGGCTGGTGGGGGAGTGCCAGGCGGCCGGGGCGTACGTCAGGGACGGGGAGCGGCTGCGCGGCCTGATCCACACGCCGTTCGCCGCGTACGCGCGGGATCGCTGGGGACTGGCCGCGCAGGCAAGGGAGTTGACGTCCGAGGAGATCGCGGCGGAGGTGGCCGGCGGGCGGCTCGTCATGGTGTCGGTGCACCCCGCGATCCGGAACCCGGACGGGCCGGAACCCGGACGGCGGGGCGGGCACCTGGTACTGGCGGTCGGCACCACGGGCACGGCGCTGGTGATCCACAACCCGTCCGGGTTCGCGGGCGAGTCGCAGGCCTTCGCGCACGTGCCGTGGCGGCGGTTCGAGCGTTTCTACGCGGGCCGGGGGATCGTCCTGGGCCCGCCCGAGGGCTGAGGGCCGCTGCTACGCCGAGGCGGCCGGCAGACCGATCGGGTTGATGGGCGGCATCGAGCCGCGACAGAGGGCCGAGATCGGCTTGAGGGCGGCGGCCAGGCGGTCGAGTTCGGCGCGCGGGTGGTGCTCCCAGACGCGGGCGGCGGCCAGATCGGTGGCGGCCTCCAGCGACTGGTGCCGGATCCGGCCGCACTCGGTGATCGTCCCGCGCTCGGTCAGCCAGCCGCGCTCGACCAGCCGGGCGGCGGCGGCCTCCCACTCCTCGTCGCTCCAGCCGCGCAGCGGTTGCAGGACCTCGCGGCGGACGTCCAGGGCGCAGCGCACCACCAGCGCCTCGCAGCCGTCCAGCCCGGCCGAGACCAGCGCGGCGACGTGCCCGTCACCCCGGTGCTCGCGCATCACCGTGGCGGCCTGCCAGAGCCGCCCGTACAGGCCCTCGGGCCGGGGGAGGGCGGTGTTGGCGGCGGCCAGCACCCGACCGGCGCAGTCCAGGCGGGCCACGGCCTGCTCCAGAAGGTCCGCCACCAGTTCGACCTGTTCCGGCTTCACGTGCTCCAGCAGCCGGGCGAGCGCCGCCGAGGAGCCGTCGAGCCGGGCGGCGAGCGCGGCGTCCGGTCCGGCCTGGGACCAGACGTCCGGCAGGGCGCGCTCGACCGTCGCGGGCGCGAAGCTGAAGAACGCGGCGATCACCGGTGCCGCGTCCACCGCGCCCAGCGGCGCCGAACGGCCGGCGAAGTAGCCGCGCCAGCCGCCGCGCAGGCCGGCCTCCTCGAACGCGGCACGGCCCTCGGGGGAGAAGTAGGTGACGGCGTGCACCGGCTCGAAGAGCCACCACAGGGCCCGGGCGGGATGGACCAGATCGGCCAACGGAAGACCTTCCTCGGGGGGACGGGGATGGGGCGGGGGTCAGGAACGGGAGGCGGGGTCGTTGTACAGGGCTGATGACCACGGCGGCGGTCACGATAACCCCGGGCGGGGTGTGACGAGGGTCACGGGGAGGTCTCACTGTTCACTTCGCGCCGGCGGCCCGCGAGATGATGGGGCCGGGTGCCAGCTCCCGGCACCCCTACCCTCCTGTGAAGGCAACGGAAATGGCGCAGATCAACCCCAGCATCCTGTCCGCGGACTTCGCCCGGCTCGCGGAGGAGGCGGAGGCCGTCAAGGGCTCGGACTGGTTGCACGTCGATGTGATGGACAACCACTTCGTGCCCAACCTGACGCTGGGCGTTCCGGTGGTCGAGTCGCTCGCCCGCGCCACCGACATCCCGCTCGACTGCCACCTGATGATCGAGGAGCCGGACCGCTGGGCCCCGCAGTACGTCGAGGCCGGAGCCGGGTCCGTCACCTTCCACGTGGAGGCCGCCGCCGCACCCGTCCGGCTCGCCCGCGAGATCCGGGCCAAGGGCGCCCGCGCCTCCATGGCGCTCAAGCCGGGGACGCCGATCGAGCCGTACGAGGACCTGCTGCCCGAGCTGGACATGCTGCTGATCATGACGGTCGAGCCGGGCTTCGGCGGCCAGGCCTTCCTGGACATCATGCTGCCGAAGATCCGCCGCACCCGTCAGCTGATCGACAAGCACGGCCTGGAGCTGTGGCTGCAGGTGGACGGCGGCGTCTCGGCGAGCACCATCGAGCGCTGTGCCGAGGCCGGGGCGGACGTCTTCGTGGCCGGCTCGGCGGTGTACGGCGCGAAGGACCCGGCGGGCGCCGTGCGCGACCTGCGCGCGCTCGCGGACTCGGCGACGGCGGAGGCCTGGTGGACCTGCGGGCACTGAGCGGCGGGGGCGGCGTCGCGCGGCTCCGTCTTCGTCTCCTTCTCCCCGGCCTGTGGCGTCGGGGTGTCGGGGTGTTGACCGACGGGGATGGACATGGTGAGGTGCCGGTCGGCTGAGGGTGGGGGAGGGGCGGCGTGGGCCTGGACGATGACGGTGGTGGTGGCCGCGGGAGCGGTGCGGCCGCAGACGGGGTGGGCCCGGGCGGGTTCGGCCCCGGGACGCCCGGGCGGCGCCGACTGCTGAGGGCCGCCCTCGGGACCGGCGGGCTCGCCGTGGCCGGTGCCGGGGCGGCCGTGGCGCTCTCCGCCGGTCGCCGGCCCTCCGGCCGCTTGCCCTCCGGCCCCGCTCCCTCCGGCCCCTCGCTGCGCACCGAGGAAGAGCGCTCGGCGGCCCGGGGCGGCGCCCTGGTCACGATGATCACGATCGTCCCGCAGGGCGTCGCCCGCCCCGCCGGCCTTCCGGTCTGCGTCGCCCTGCACGGCCGCCGTGCCACCGCCCGGGCGTGGACGGACCTCGGGCTGCCGGCGATCCTGGACGCGGCCTTCGCGTCCGGCGTCCCGCCGTTCGCGGTGGTCGCCGTCGACGGCGGCGACGCCACGTACTGGCGCCGCACAGCGTCCGGCGACGACCCGCAGCGGATGCTGCTGGAGGAAATGCCCGGTCGGCTCGCCCGGCAGGGCCTGCGCGCGCCGGACGCGGCGATGGGCATCTCCATGGGTGGCTTCGGCTCCCTGCGCTACGCCCGCAACCGGGGCGCCGGTTTCGGGCCGGTGGCGGTGCTCAGCCCCGCGCTGTTCCGCAGCTGGGCCGACGCCGACGCGGTGGGCGTGTTCCGGGACGAGGCCGACTGGCGCGCACACGAGCCGCTGCTCCACCAGGACCAGCCGCACGGCCGCCCGACCGGTGTCTGGTGCGGCACCGAGGACCCGTTCTGCGCCGCCGCCCGTGAGCTGACCGGCGACCCGGTCCAGGCCCGCTTCACCCCCGGCGGGCACGACGCGCCGTACTGGCGGAAGGTGCTCCCGGACGTCGTCTCCTTCCTCGGCCACGCGCTCGCCGCCCGAGGCGGTTGACCGCATGGCGCCTGACCGCATGGCGGCGGGGCGCGCGGCGGCCGGACGCGGGCCGCGGGTGGAGGAACGGGGCCGGCTGGTGGATGATCGTTGGCGACGACCCCCGGCCCCGGCCGGCCCCGATCCGTACGGTGGTGGACCCGCGACATGAGCAACCTCGATCTCAAGCCCGAACCGACCCGCTGCGGCGGTGAGGCCGGCACCGGTCCGGTGAAGGAACTGCTGACCGGTCGTCAGGTCAAGCTCGGCGAGAGCACCATGGTGCGCCGGCTGCTGCCCAACCTGGGCCGCCGGATGGTCGGCGCCTGGTGCTTCGTCGACCACTACGGCCCGGACGACATCGCCGACGAGCCCGGCATGCAGGTCCCGCCGCATCCGCACATGGGCCTGCAGACGGTGAGCTGGCTGCACCAGGGCGAGGTGCTGCACCGCGACAGCCTCGGCAGCCTGCAGACCGTCCGCCCCTACGAGTTGGGCCTGATGACCTCCGGCCGGGCGATCTCCCACTCCGAGGAGTCCCCGCGCGAGCACGCCCGCTTCCTGCACGGCGCCCAGCTCTGGGTCGCCCTCCCGGACGCCCACCGGCACACCGCCCCCGCCTTCGAGCACCACGCCGAACTGCCCGTCGTCGCCGCCCCCGGCCTGCGCGGCACCGTCATCATGGGCACCCTCGACACCGCCACCTCGCCCGGCACCACCCACACCCCCCTGGTCGGCGCCGACCTCGCCCTCACCGCGGGCGCCGACCTCAGGCTCCCGCTGGTGCCCGACTTCGAGTACGCCGTCCTCTCGATGTCCGGCAGCGTCGACGTCGACGGCGTCCGCGTCGAACCCGGCTCGATGCTCTACCTCGGCTGCGGCCGCCGCGAACTCCCCCTCCTCGCCCGCACCGACGCCGCCGTCCTCCTCCTCGGCGGCGAACCGTTCGAGGAGAAGATCGTCATGTGGTGGAACTTCATCGGCCGGTCCGGTGAGGAGATCCAGCAGGCGCGGAGCGACTGGGAGAACACCCCCCGCTTCGGCGAGGTGCACGGCTACGACGGCGATCGGCTTGCCGCGCCCGAGCTTCCCCAACTGCCGCTGAAGCCACGGGGAAGGGCACGCTGACCTGGGGCTATGCACCCAAGGCGGGCGCGCCGAGTCCCGGTGGATTGCTGTTTGGACGGTCTGCGATCCATCGCTCTGATGGGACGTCCCTGCCGCAGCGTGATGGCTCCGGTGATCGGCCGCGAGTTTCGGGTGCGGCCATCTGTAACCGGGTTCAGTCAGGCCGATGCTGACTCAATGCCCACTTTGCTGACGTCTCGTCAGGTGCGGGGTGGGGGATCGCGTTCTCGACGCGGCGTCGCCGCGGCTGGAACGGGCGCCGGTGGACAGGCGCCGGGCAGGGCTGCCGCCGCCGTGCTGCGGGCGGTGGAGGGGGCGTGGGTGAGAGCGTCTGGGGCCGTGCGGCGGATTTGTGTGTTGCCTACAACCGTGAGTCGAGGTGGTAGACGCGGATCCCTCGCTCTTGGCTTGGTGAACATTGATGCACACGTTCCGTGGGCGTCAGCCAGTTGCAGCCGGTGTCCTTGGTATCTGTGGATGCGACCTGTCCGACGTCCTATGGGCCCTGATCGAGCCGAAACTGACGGCCTGGAGGAAAGCTCGGCTCGACCGCAGGCCCACCGGACAGCCGGCAAAGGTCGAACTGCGCGACGTGTTCAATGCGATCCTCTACGTCAACCGAACGGGAATCCCCTGGAAGTACCTCCCACACGACTTCCCGAACCACGGCACCGTCTACGCCTACTACGCCGCCTGGCGCGACGAGGGAATCTTTGCCCAGCTCAACTACGACCTGACCGGCCTGGCCCGCGTGAAGGAGGGACGCAACCCCGAGCCGACAGCATCCGCCATCGACACCCAGAGTGTGAAGACCTCCACCAACATGCCCCTGACCAGCCAAGGAACCGACGCAGCGAAGAGAACGCCGTGGTCGAGCACGGAGCCAGCCTGGGAGTCGACGTCGAGGTCGTCCACCGCAAATCCGACGCCCCTGGATTTCAAGTGGCGAAAAGGCGGTGGGTGGTCGAACGAAGCCTGGGGTGGATCATGCTAAGACGGCGCCTCGCCCGCGACTACGAGACCCTGCCGGCCAGCTCCGAAGCCATGATCCACATCGCCTCGATCGACAACCTCGCCAAGCGCATAACGGACGAGACCACACCAACCTGGCGAGGGACTTACCAGGGTATAAAGGGCAATCCGCTCACATCAAACGCCCACTGAGTGCCTGACTGTAAACCGGTGACTGTGCAGATGGTCAGCGCCATTCGCCGACGACGAGGCCCGGGAGCGTCCAGGGAACTCCACCGCGCTGTACGGTCGGGCGAGTACCGCAGCTGTCGACACAGGAGCCGAGATGGGACCGGATCATGTTTCTGATTGGTTCTGGGAGGTCCTGGAAGCGACACGACCGCGTCTGTCTGCTCTGGAGTTGTGGTTGGAGTCCCACTCGCGGGAGGTGCTTGAAGCCTTCGCGCTCGCATACGAGTCCGCGGCGGAATCGCTGGCCGACTTCTCGGAAGGTGTGAGCGTGGATGGGGACGTCTGGTCCGAAGACAGCACCGAAGATCTGTGCATGTGGGTGGTCGGGCAGGGCTACGGGCTGTGGAGCTCGGTGGTTGTGGGAGAACTGCGGCTGGAAGAAGTCGCTCAGATGTATCTGGGCCGTGCTCCGCTGCTTCCAGAAGGCGTGGCGCCGTGGGACGGGGATGTCTCGGACCCTGAGCACAGGGGCTACCAGTCTCCCGGGGCCATCGTCCACGGCGTCTACCGGACGCGATTCGCCGAGGAGCTCCATGAACGGCTTGAGGGTATGTGAGGAGATTGCCCGGGCCGGGCGGGTAATGCGGGCGGGGCTCCTGGCGGATGCGGAGGCCCACTTCGGCCCGCTGCGGCAGTTCACCCTGGCCAACTCCCACCACCGCAGTCACCCCGCGCAAACCCAGGCACTGCACCGCTACCTGCGCTGGCGCAACACCAACGCCCGCCACCCCGACGTACTCGCCGCCCAACGCAAGGAACGGGCCCGCATCCGCAGCGAAAAGGGCATCCGCTGGGGCGGCGCCCCCTCAACACCGCAGCCTGACCAACCGCGAACAGCAGCCCCCGAACGCCGACGGGGCAGGTTCAGGAGAAGGACAAGCGACAGAAGGATGACTCAGGAGGCGAACGGCTCGATCTCCCCCGCAAAGACGATGACCTGGTCGATGAGGCTCCGCCGCAGATGGACGACATCCGTTCCCGCCAGGCGGGGGCCTCCATCGGGCGTGGTGAAGACCCACTGGTACCGGGCCCACTCGTCAGGCATGTCCACCGCTGAGCAGCGCAGCATCGTGCCGGTCCCCGCCGGGTGGCGCCGGATGTCCAGCACGAACCGCTCGACCGCCGCGATTCCTTCGATGCGGCCCAACGGCCCCCAGAAGACCACGTCTGAGGTCAGGGCCTGGGAGAGCAGGGCAGTCACATAGCTGTCGTCCGAGGCGTTGAACGCGGAGATGAACGTGTCGATCGCGGAGCGTGCGGTCTCTTCCTGCATGCCCCAGTAATACCAGCCGTTTCGCGTGCGCGCTCATCCCGCGAGCCGCCTTCCGATCACGGTGAACCATCCCGGTCACAGCACTAGGGCGGGTATCGGGTCGCGATCAATCTGTGGGAATCGCCCTCACGGCGAGGCCTGATCAGGTAGATCATGTCGCGTGACGCGAGTGCAACTGACGGATGCGGAATGGGAGTTCATCGAGCCGTACCTGCCGATCGGCGAGTACGGCCCGTACCCGGAGCGGCTGCGGCAGCAGTTCGGGGGCGTGATCTGGCGGTTCAGGACCGGAGGGCAGCGGCGGGAGATGCCGGCGGAGTTCGGCGCGTGGTCAACCGTCTCCGATCGCTTCCGGCAATGGCGTGACGCGGGCGTCTTCGAAGCCCTGCTGGAGGGCACGATCGCGGAGGCCGCGAGGCGGGGCGAGAACGACGACGTGCCCGGCGGCGGCGCAGGCTCCGGCTGAAGGCCGCCCTGCCCGGACGCTCCAGAGGCGGGCAGGCCAGCAGGATCCATGTCGCCGGTGAGCGGAAGTGCCGACCGCTGGTGTTCGTGCTGACCGAGGGACAGGCCGCCGACAGTCCGCAGTTCATCCCCGTGCTCAAGAAATTACGGGTTCACGGGCCGGTCGGCCGTCCCCGCACCCGGCCCGACGCGGTCGCCGGGGACAAGGCCTACTCGTCCCGCGGCAACCGCGCCCACCTGCGTCAACGCGCGATCAAGGCCGTCATCCCGGAGAAGGAGGACCAGGCCGTCAACCGGACGAGGAAGGGCAGCCGTGGCGGCCGGCCCGTCAGCCACGACGCCGACCTCTGCAAGAGCGCAACACTGTCGAACGGCTGATCAACAAGTTGAAGGCCTGGCGAGGCATCGCCACCCGCTACGACAAGACGTTCGCCGGCTACCTCGCCGGCCTCCATCTCCGCGGCGCGATGATCTGGATCAAAGACCTCAACAGGATCACCCCTTGATCGCGACCAAATACGCTCCCTAGCCTGCGCGTTTCACTTGCGGGTGCGTCTGGGTCATGATCAGAAACGCGAAAGTGCCTTCTGTACTGGGATGATGAGGCTTGTCGAAGGTCTCTGTCAGCCCAGCAGGAAGGCACTTTCTACGTGCACACTACCGGGTCACGTCCCCGGCTCGTCGTCTCCGCCGACGGGCGCGGTGTAGTCAGCCATGCCGGATCCCGCCTGCTGGCGGATCTTGCCGAGGCCACCGGCCTCACACAAGCCTTCAGCCACGCCCTGCGCCGGCTGCGTCCGCGCGGCACCGGCCACGACCCGGGCAGGATCGCCGCCGACCTCGCGGTGATGCTCGCCGACGGCGGCGAGGCGATCGCCGGCCTGGCCCTGCTGCGCGACCAGCCCGAGGTCTTCGGCCCCATCGCCTCCACCCCGACCGCACGGCGACTGCCGGCCGGCATCGATGCGGCCGCGCTCAGCGCCCTGCGCGCGGCCCGGGCCGCCGCCCGCGAGATCGCCTGGCTGCAGGCCGGCGAGACCCGGGAAGCAATACCCGCCTCGCACGCGGGCGGACGTCAACTGCCCGGCCACGGCGTTCGATGGGCCGGGTCGGCTCCAGTTACGACAACGCGATGGCCGAGTCGTTCTTCGCCACGTTGAAGCGCGAACTGCTCTACGGCTCACGCTGGCTGAACCGGGCACAGGCCCGTATGGCGGTCTTCGCCTGGATGGCCTGGTACAACCGAAGGCGGCGTCACTCCGCCCTCGGATACCGCAGCCCCGTCGACTATGAACGGCAACACGCCGCGAGCGTCATTAACCTGGACTTGGTCGCATAACAGGTAAGTGTCTATAAAATAGGGCAAAGCCTGCCTCACCTGGGACATCAACAACCGTCTGCCGCAGATCGCCACCGAGACCGACGGCTCAGGCGCACTGATAGGCGACTACACCTACGACCCACTCGGACTCCCCCAGAGCCAGCACACGCCATACGGCACCTCCCACTTCCACCACGACTGGCTCGGTTCGACCACCGACCTCACCGGCTCCACCGGCGAGCAGAAGAGCCGAACCGCCTACGACCCCTACGGGCAAGCGGGCACCGCCACAGTCGCGACCAGCGCCCCGCCCACACCGTTCGGCTTCGCCGGTCAGTACAACGACCCGGCCCTGCAGGGCAAGCAATACCTCCGGGCTCGCGAATACGACCCCGCCAACGGCCGCTTCAACACCCGCGACCCCCTCGCCACCCCGGCGAACTCCCCGTGCGCGTCCAGGTACACCTACGCCGCTGGTGCACCCACCATCTACACCGACCCCACCGGCCTGTCCCCGAAGACGACAACCCCGACGACGTAACCCTCGGAAACGTCGGCGGCTGGCTCGCTCAAGGCGCCAAAGCCCCCTTCGAGTTCGTCGGCGACGTCTTCAACGCCGTCACCGGCCGCAACGGCGGCGCCGGCGCCTTCGTCGACAAGTACTTCCCCGTCCGCCCCGCCTACGCGATGTATGTCGCCGCAGCCAAACTCCGCGAATTCGGCTGCACCAACGTCGCCGATCTCGTGGAAAAGAACGCCGACGCACTCGCCCAACAAGTCGCGGTAGCCGGTCTCGGAGGCCTCAGTAGGTGGATGACTGGCCGAGGGAAGCTCGAAGCATCGGCGATAACTGATCAACTTTCCAGCCTTGAGCGCGAGGTGGCTCTTCAACGGGCCAAGCGGACCGGCTCTGGACCCAAGCTACTCATGAACACGGACGTAATCCAAGCCACCGCAAAGAAGTTCGGCATCGACTACAGCAACATTACGGTGGAACTATGCAAGGGGACCGCCGGGCTTGGAGGCTTCACTAGGCCGGATCAGACAGTCGTACTCGCCCGCGATGCCTTCCTGAACGAAGAGACACTGGCCCGCACGCTATTTCATGAGAAGATCCACGTCGACGATATTCGACGCGGCATTCCCTACCCCAAGTCGCAGGAGGAGGCGGAACCATGGGAGGACCGCGCATATGCCCAGGAGGAGGAGTGGTGGCAGAATATGGGGAAACATATCCGCTAGACAAACTCGGGCCGCAGGAGACAGGTAGAATGCAGAGCAAGCGCGCAGATTGGGAAAGCTGGCTGAACAGCTACCAGCGAGCCATCAAATCTCACCCTAGTCGCATCGAAGACGAATGCCCAAACTGCGGAAGCCGCTCCCTGAAGCTGGTTTTCATTGGGCCGCTGGGGCTCGGGGCCGCGTCCGCGCACTTCTGGTGCGAATACTGCCTCCGGGGAATCATCATCTCGCGGTGCCAGATCCCTGAAGGCGCACACTTCATCCCGTCCGATCAACCGCGAAGTCGAGATTCCGGATGGCCTCCAAACTTTATTCTGGTAACCCCGGAATAGCCATCTGAATTCCACACCTTCGGCAGGCGAGGGCACCCGCCCTCGTCTGCCGTTTTCAGCTCACTCCATGCGCAGCAATCTTCCAGCGGCTCACCGGCTCCGCCTCTTCCGGCTCAGTGTCCGGTTCGGAGGACGGCGTCAGGCCGGAAGCACGCACAGAGCATGGACGAATCCGTCGGGGTGCGTGGCCTTCCCAGTCGTCGTCCCAGGTACGAGACAAGCCGACCTGCCACACCCCTTCCAGGCCAACATCGCACACCGTTCTCTCCTGCAGCTCACAGGTTGTGCTGCCGGCCTCGACCGCGCGCTGCAGTTCGGTGCCGATCGGTTGGCGGTTGCTAGCCTGCGCGTTTCATCCGGGGTCGCGTCCGAATCATGATCGGAAAAGCGAAAGTGCCTTCTGAGCTGCAACGATGAGGCTTGTCTAAGGTCCCAGTCGTTCCAGCAGGAAGGCACTTTCTGCGTGCACCCTACCCGCTCACGCCCCAAGCTCGTCATCAGCGCCGACGGGCACGGAGTGGTCAACCACGCCGGCTCGCGTCTGCTGGCGGATCTGGCCGACGCCACCACCCTGACCAGTACCTTCTCCGACGCCCTGCGCCGGCTGCGACCACGCGGCACCGGGCACGATCCCGGCCGTGTCGCGGTGGATCTGGCGGTGATGCTCGCCGACGGCGGCGAGGCGATCGCCGACCTGGTCGTGCTGCGCGACCAGCGCGACGTGTTCGGCCCCGTCGCCTCCACCCCGACCGCCTGGCGAGTCCTGTCCGGCATCGACACCGCAGCCCTGAACGCCTTGCGGGCAGCGCGGGCCAGGGCCCGCGAGGTCGCCTGGCTGCAGGCCTCCGAGACCGGACGCGACATACCCGCCTCGCATGCCGGAGGGCGTGAACTTCCGGGCCTGGTCCTGGACATCGACGCCACCCTGGTCACCTGCCACTCCGAGAAGGAACAGGCCGCCCCCACCTACAAACGCGGCTTCGGCTACCACCCGCCGCTGTGCTTCCTGGACGACACCGGCGAAGCCCTCGCAGGTCTCCTGCGGCCGGGCAACGCCGGAGCGAACACCGCCACCGACCACATCACCGTCATCGACCAGGCCCTCGCCCAGATCCCCGACGCCCACCGCCACGGCACCCCGATCCTCGTCCGCGGAGGCTAGGCCGGTCGCATTTGCCAGGAGCTCCTTGTGTCCTTTGACCCTGCCGGGACTGGTGAGACCAACTCTGAACCGGCTCCGGCGTGTTGTTGCGTGGCCTGCCGGTTCGGCCGCGGTGGCGCGCACCCGCCGCGGCCGCGTCGGTATCCCTCGGACATGAGCGATGCGGAGTGGCTGGTCACGGAACCGCTGCTGCCCCTGGCGGCGTGGCGGTGGTGGAAGGGCGGGCGTCCGGAAGAGCACTGCCGCCGGGTGATCGTGGATGCGATCCGGTACGTGGTGGACAACGGCTGCAAGTGGCGGGCCCTGCCCGCGGACTTCCCGCCACACGCCACCGTCTACTTCTTCTTCGTCCGTTGGGAACGGGCCCAGGCCGTCGACGACCTGCACGATCGGCTCCGGGATCGGCTTCGCCGACGGGAGGGCCGCGATGCCGAGCCGAGCGCGGCGATCGTCGATTCGCAGTCGCTGCGGGCCGCCGAGACCGTGGCCACCACAGGCCGCGGCTGGGACGCAGGCAAGAAGGTGAACGGAACCAAGCGGCACGTCGCGGTGGACACGCTTGGTCTGTTGCTGGTCGTGCTGGTCACCGCCGCGAGCGTGCAGGACCGCGACGGCGGTCGGCCGCTCCTGATGCGTCTGCGGCAGATCCACCATCGTATTCAGCGCGTGTGGGCGGACGGCGGCTGTGCCGGCAGGCTCGTGACCTGGGCGAAGGCGCGGCTCGCGCTGACCGTGGAGATCGTCGAACGCAGTGACGACATGACGGGATTCGTCGTGCTGCCCCGTCGCTGGGTGGTCGAGCGGATGCTGTCGTGGATCTGCCGCAGACGCCGCTGTGTCCGCGACTACGAGCGGCTGCCCGACCACCACGAGGCCATGGTGAAGTGGTCGGTGATCATCCTCATGACCCGCCGACTCGCCCGATCATCAGCCGTTTCCCGCGCAACGTGACCGGTTCTCGGTCAGGCGCTCAGCGGCCCATCACCCGCAAAGGAGCGGACACCATCTGATGCCACGCCAGGTGGGAGCCCAACCGCGCGCCGACAAGGCCTATGACCACCACTTCGTCCGGGTGTTCCTCCGCGAGCGCGGCATCGCGGCCCGCGTCCTGCGGCGAGGCCGGGCCCGGCGAGGGCGAGCAGCTCGGCGGTGGCTGGCTGCTTCGGCGGCCAGTCGTAGGTCGGCCACGGCCGAGCGTGCCGAGGAGGCGGTGGTGCCGACCAGGACCACCAGGAGCCGCGGGAAGGTCCGCCGGTGCAGCTCCCACGCCCGCCCCGCCCTTCGGGCCCGGCTGCTCCCACAGCCGCGCGCAGGCGGCCAGCTGCGCCGTGCGGTGCTCGGCGCCCGCACCGGGGCGCGGTGGTGTGCCGGTCAGGGCGACCAGCGCGCTCGGGAATGCCCGTCGGCGCCGCTCCCATGCCCGCTCCGATCCGTCCGGGACGCGGTCCGGCCCGGGCCACCGGCGGGGCCGTGTTCGGGCCCTGACGGCCGCTCCGTAAGGTACACGCATGCGTCTCATGCGTTTCCCGGTTTTGGTCACTGCCGTTCTGTTTCTGGCCGCGGCCTGCTCCGGCAGCCCTGATCCGGTGTCCCCGTCGCACGCCCGCCCCTCCTCTCTGCCCGCTCCGGATGCCGAAACACAGTCGGAACCCGCCCGGATCGCCTTGCGCGACCTCACCTCGGCCGAGTTCCAGCACATGTGGTGGAACTGGGCCGCATCGACCGAGGCCTCGCAGAACCCGGTCATGGACACCGACGGCCGGTTCTGCTCGCGGGGCCAGCGAGACGAGGGGATCTGGTTCCTGGCCGGGACCTTCGGCAGCGCGGCAACACGCACCTGCACAGTGCCTGAGGGCGCGTCGGTGGCGTTTCCACTGGTGAACCGGGTCAGCGGGGAGTCCTCGGACTGCCTGAGCTTCATGAACGAGGCAAAGGGAAGCGCCGTTCTCGACAGCCGCACGCTGCCGCACGAGGAACTCGCCTCCACTCGCATCAGGCTGACGCCCGTCGAGGGAAGCCCGATCAGCGAGCCACCGGGCATCTTCACCTGGTCCTGCGGCCTGTGGGTGCGGCTCGACCCACTCACTCCCGGAACCCATGAGCTGAGCATCCGTGGTTCCTCGGGGACCTTCTCTGTCTCCGTCGACTACAAGCTTCTCGTCTCCAAGCCGAAGCCGACGGAAGCGGTCTGACGGTCGGCGCCCGTACGGCCGTCGCATCAACTGGGCCTCGCTCAACAAGCCGGCCGAAGGCTCGCTCGACCATCCAGCCGAGAGACCGGACGACGAATCCTCTGGTGGCCGGGTCGCGGTGGACGATTCCGATGTCGCTGCCGGGGCTTGCCGGGAGCACCGGTACCTTGGCGCCGGGGTCGCGCAGCACACCTCTCCGGAGGGCCTCGCCATGCCGTCGTCATGGGACAAACTCACCGCGGACGATCGCCAGGAGTTCCGCGAACTGCGGGATTCGCTGGCCGCCGCCGGCATCATGACCAGCATTACCCAGGTGGCCGCCAACGAACAGGACGTCCGGCAGTGGGGCCGCCGCGTAGCGCAGCCGGCCCGTGCCCGCCCGCCGGGACCTGGGCCGGGCGATTCTCGACTCTGCACTGGTGCGTGGTGCGATCTGGCTGCGCTGGTCGGGCCACGACGGCATCCGTACCCTGCACCACGGTGCCGGCCTCGCCCGCGGCTGGGTGGAGAAGGACATCGACGGCCTGGCCGGCTGGGCGGCCCTGGTCGACGGCCGGCTCGTCGTCACCCGGGACCGGGACGGACGGGAGCAGCCCGTGCTGCACGCCGAGGCGTGGGAGGCCGGATCGACGTCGCACGCCGCCCTCGCCCAGTACCCCGCCCACCCCGGCGACGAGGACGAGTCCGGGGATCAGGACGAGGACCAGGAGCACCAGCTGCTCGGCGACATCCGCACCCGGGTCCGGCGCCGGGCGGCCGGGCTCACCCTGGCCGCGCCGCCGAGGCCGCCTACCAGGCCCGGCAGAGCGCCGATGCCGCGCACCGCCGACCCCCCTCTACACGGCCCTCGGCCGCGCCGGCCTCCACACCCTCACGAGGTCTTCACGTTGGTCAGCGGTGTCGGGACGGTGTCGGTCACGGTGTAACCGCTGGAGTTACCGGGCCCGTTGTTCTTCACCGTCAGCGTGTACGTCACGGCCGCACCCGGCTTGACGATCTCCGGCCCAGGTGACACTGCCGGAGGCGCCGGTGATCGCCTTGTAGGGCCGGGTCGGCACGTCCTGCCCGATGAACACCTGCGGTTCGGCCGGATCGAACGGGTCACCGGCCGCCGCGTGCGACTGAGGCGCGATGACGACCGGGGTCGCGAAGGCGCCTGCTCCGATGAGCAAGGCCATCAACAGCAGTCCTGTGAGCGAGCGGCGCGGGCGCCCTCTGTGCCGCCCTGAGCGGCGAACTATGGTGCTCATTCAGTACCTTCCGGTCTCTGTCGCGGTATCCCGCGAAGAACGTTTCGTGCTCGATGCAACTGCCCTCTGCCGGGCCACTCCGAGGCCTGCTCGGCGGCTGCGCCGGCAGAGGTCTCCGTTCGGCCGGAGGCCTCCGCGGGGACGGTCGTCGAAGACTCGGTGTCGTCCTGTGCCGCTTCCGGCGGCGGTGGCGTCGACGACGTGACGGGATCGGACATCGGCTGGACCGGCTCCGGTACCTCCTCGGGTCGGCCTCGCCTGTCCGCGCCGGGCCGGGACTCCGGCTGCCGCGGTGGCGGTCTCTCCCCGGGTCCTTCGGCGCCAGCTCGCAACCACCGCTTCAACCAGCCCACTTACGGGACACCCTCCTGATAGGAAGCCACGGCGCGCGCAGTATCGGACCCCGTCCACGCACCGGAATCAGGCTGGCAAGCACCCGATTCTGAAGGGGAGTAAAGCACTGGTTTATTCAAACTTGTCGTATCTGCGCATGTTTTGCGTCTGCGTTTCGCCCCCCACTTGAGATCGCGGCGGGTTGAAACGATCCGCGTGTCATCGGCCGGCTGTCGAAAAGTGCCGAGGGGTGAGTGAACACCAATGGGGCACCGGGGAGTTCACCCCGCCGTGCGATCTCCGGCGACTTGCCGGCGACCGGTGCCGCCGTGCCCAAGGGGCAAGTGGGCGAACATGACGGCTGGCCGGTTTTTTCGGTTCTGCGTATGTTCCTTGGGGGGATCAGGGATGAGGAGGGCGATGTCATGGCTCGGCGTGATCGGCGTATGGGCCGCAATGAAGTACCCGGGGGGATCCAGAGGGCCGAGTCGGGGTGGCTCACTCGAAGGTCGGGTGGCCGGGCGCTCGTGATCCTCCTGCGACCAGGCAACGCCGGAGTGAACACCGCCGCCGACCACATCACGGTCGACGCCGCCCTCGCTCAGATCCCCGACGCCCACCGCCACGGCACCGAGATCCTCATCCGCGCCGACATCGCGGGCAGCGCCAAGGCATTCCCAACCCACCTGCGCACTCTCAGGCAGCGCGGCATCCCGACCACCTTCTCCCCCGGACACGCCATCGCCGCCGAGTTCCGCAAAGCCATCCGCGCGCTGCCCGAGCAGCTCTGGCACCCCACCCTCGAACAGGACGGCTCCCTCCGCACCGGGGCCGAGGTCGCCGAACTGACCGGCATGGTCGACCTCGCCGGCCACCCGGACGGCACCCGGGCCATCGTGCGGCGCGAACGCCCCCACCCCGGCGCCCAGCTCTCGCTCTTCGACTTGGACGAAGGGATGCGCCACCAGGTCTTCCTCGCCGACGCGCCCGCCGCCGGTGGAGGCTCGCCGCAACACCCGGAGGTCCGCCACCGCGCCCACGCCGGAGTCGAGGACCACATCCTCCCCCAGACTCCGTCCGGGGACCCCCAGCGGCAAGACCACCGGCTTCGGGCGCCTCTCCTCACGCCACTTCGCCATCAACGCGGCCTGGCCGGAGCTCTCCCTGACCGCCGTCGACCTGCTCGCCCGGGCGCGGACCCTGCTGCTGGACGGCGAGCCGGCCACCGCCGAGCCGAAGAAGCTCCGCTACCGGATCCTGCACACCGCCGCCCGGATCACCCGCGCCGCACGACGCATCCGCCTTCGAGTCGCCTCCGCCTGGCCCTGGCGCCACGAGCTCACCCTCGCCTTCGCCCGCCTCGCAGCGCGGCCCCGCACGGTGACCTGACCCGACGACACCGCCACCGACCACCCACGACCCGAGGACCCAAGGACCCAAGGAGCACCCGACCGCGCGTCGGGCCCTCGGCATGCCCACCCCGCCCCGAACAGGCCGAGCACCACCACCCCAAAGATCGACCCGGCTCGGCCAGCCCCAACCGAAACGCGAAGGCCAGGGCCGAACTCGGCCGAAAGAAGCAGAGGAAAGCAATAGTTGACGATCAGTCAGACAGCTGTGGCGCGAGCCGCCGCGCGCCCGGCCGCCCGGCCCGAGAAGAGGCAGGTGCCGAGGAAGGTACCCTCCAGCGCGTTGTATCCGTGGACCCCGCCGCCCCCGAAACCGGCCACCTCACCCGCCGCGTACAGGCCTTCGACGGGCCGCCCGTTCGGGCCGAGGGCCCGGGAGTCGAGGTCGGTCTGGATGCCGCCGAGGGTCTTGCGAGTGAGGACGTGCAGCTTGACGCCGATCAGCGGGCCGGCCGCCGGGTCGAGGATGCGGTGCGGCGCGGCGGCGCGGCCGAGCCGGTCGCCGAGGTGGCGCCGGGCGTTGCGGATGCCCTGGACCTGCGAGTCCTTGCCGAAGGGGTTGGCCACCTGGAGGTCGCGCGCCTCGATCTGCCGGCGTAGCAGCGCCGCGTCGAGCAGGGGATCGTCGGTGAGCGCGTTCATCCGCTCCACGAGCTCCTGCAGCGTGCGCGCGACCACGAAGTCCGCACCGCGCCGCTTGAACGCCTCGACGGGCGCCGGCGCGCCCGTTGGGCCGCGCGGGGATGGTTGAGTGTCCGCGTACCGGTGGCGGCGGTGTGGACGCGGGGTGGTGCGGGTGGCGGGCGAGGGCGGCTTCCCGTCGCGCGGGGTGTGGCGACGCCCCGCGCTGCGCTGGGTGGACGTGCTGGTGACGGCGGCCCTGCTCTCGCTGCTGTACGGACTGCTACGGCCGGCCGGTAGGGTTCCAAAAGTCCTGCACATGCGCTGAGCTGCGTGTTCGTCAGCTGCTCTGGTCTTCGTCAAGCGGTGTTGTGGTACTCGTGGATGAGTCCGTCGAGGACGTCGTGGCGCTGGATGTGCGGTGCGGGGAACGGGATGACGTCGGGGTTGTCGGCAGGAGCGCGAAGTTGCAGCGCTCGGTGCGGCCGGGCGGAGTTGTAGTGCCGGGCGTATTCGGCGAGCAGGTGCCGCAGGTGCTGCTCGTTGTAGATGAGCAGCCGGTCGGTGCACTCGGACCTGGCGGTGCGTATGAACCTCTCCGCGTGGGCGTTCATCCGTGGTGTCTGCGGCGCGCTCTTGAGGATTTCGATGCCGTCGGCGGTGAAGACGGCGTCGAATGCGTGGGTGTAGCGGCTGTCGCGGTACGCGGCGGGTAGCGGAAGCCTGCGGCCCGTTCGCCGAGGTCGGCGAGGAGGTTGCGGGCGAGCCGGGTGACCCGGGCGGCGGTCGGGTGGGCGCTCTGCCTGGCGCCGGTTGTTCGTTGAAGGTCTGTCGCGCGGTGCACGCCGGGTGCGCGATTCTCCGGCAGCGGGTGCTCTCGGTTCGTGCAGTCGGCGGCGCAAGTCGGTCGTCTGGGCGCCAGTTTCGAACATCGGCGGCTTTGCGGCGGGGGTGTGCGTTTCGCTCGTCCTCGTTGTCGTGATCCCGACCGAGGAGCTGACGGTGACGACAGGTGAGATCGGGACGGCCCGCCCGGGCGCGGCCCGCAGGCTGGAAGCGGTGGACGGGTTCGCGGCGGCCCGGGAGCGGGTGTGCGCGAGCCTGAGTGTGGCCGTCGGCCCGGACGGCGCGGTGCGCAGGCCGTGCACCAGCCGGACGCTGGAGTCGGCGCTGTTACTCGTACTGCTGCGCCGGCGCGGTGACCACCCGCGGCAGGAGCGGGAGCTCGCGGAGTTCCTGGCCGCCCCGCAGGCGCAGGCCGACGGGTTCGACGCGGCGTTGGTGCAGGCGGTCCTGCACGGCCGGACGGTCGGCGCCGATGTGGTCGGCGGTGAGCTGCTGGCCGGGTTCGACCACTTCTCGATGGCGCGCAAGCGGCTGCTGTTCGACGTCTGCCTGGCCGTGGCGGGTGCTGTGCCGTTCGACGCGTCGATGCTGTGCCCGCCACGCGCGGCGGACCGGGGCAGCGAGAACGGGGACAACACGGTCACCTGGGTCGAGATGATCATGCTGAGTGTGCGGGTCCTGGTCGCGCACGGTCTCGGTACGGGTGCGCAGGTCGACGCTGGGGAGCGCGAGCGCCTGCTGGAGCTGTTGGGCTCCAGCCGGGCGCCGGTGTGGGAGAACTACCCCGCCGCGCACCTGCTGGCGCTGCTGGCCGTCCAGGAGTTCGCCCCCGGCCACCGGCTGGTCGAAACCGGCGTGGCCGCGGTGCTGGTGTGCCGCAACCCGGACGGTGGGGTGCCGAGCATGTCGGACCTGGACGTGTTCAGCACCGCGCCCGCCGGGATCGCCCTGACCCGGGCGGGAGCGGACCGTGCGCTGCTGCACCGCATGTGCGACTACCTGATCGGCCAGCAGATGCCGGACGGCGGCTGGGCGTTCGGTGAGCACATGCGGCACAACGACGTGGACGACACCTCCTACGTCGCGGCCTGCCTGGCAACCGTCGACCCGGTGCGCCACCGTGAGGCCCTGCTGCGCGCCGGCGGGTACCTGCGGGGCATCGTCGGACGGGACGGCGGGTTCCCGACCTACGTGAAGGGCGATCCGTCGGAGGTCGGCATGACCGCCGGCGCGGTCAGCGCGCTGGCATGGAACGGGACCGACCACGGCGACCTGCTGGACGGCGCGGCCCGCTGGCTGCTGGACTCCCAGCACGAGGACGGCACGTTCGAGCGCAGCTGGAGCCTGAGCGAGGCGAACACGATCTGGCGGGCGATGTGGGCGCTGCACTCGCTGCCCGAACCGACCCGCACCACCCTCCAGGAGCGCATCGCCGATGCGAGCGCCGCCTCCCACCGGTTCCTCGCCCGGGCGCAGAACGAGGACGGCGGCTGGGGCTACCGGCCCAAGGACCCCAGCGACACCACCAGCACCTGCTACTCGCTGATGGCCCTGGCCGCCATGGGCCGACGCCCGCAGGACGACGCCGTCGTGCGGGCGGGCGTGGCCCATCTGCTGTCCCGACAGGGACCCGACGGCGCTTTCACCGCACTGCCCGACCAGGTCGCCCCCCGCCCCCTGCTGTTCGACGCGCCCATCTTCACCGACACCTGGGTCCTGCTCGCCCTGACCGGCTGCGACAGCGACGAGACGCGGTGACCGGGCGCCCTGCACAGGCGAGTACCACCCGCGCACCGAGGCCCCTGCCCGTCGACCGCCCCTGCCCGCTGGACCCGCCCGCCGAACTCCAGTACCTGCGCACCGAACTGCCCGTGGCGCCGCTGGCCTTCCCCGACGGCCCACCGGGATGGCTGGTCACCCGCTACGACGACGTCCGCACCGCCCTCGCCGACCCCCGGCTCAGCTCGCGGCGCCCCCACCTCAACTCCCACATCCGGGCCAGCCTCATCACCCCCGCCGAAATGGCCGCACTGCGCCCCAGCGACCTGCTCACCAGCGACCCGCCCGAACACACCCGGTTGCGCCGCCTGGTCAGCGGCCAGTTCACCACCCGCCGGATGGCCCTGCTGGCCCCGCGGATCCAGGACATCGTCGACCAGCACCTCGACGCCCTGGCCGCCGCCCCCCGCCCGGTGGACCTGATGACCACCGTCGCCCTGCCCGTCCCGTCCCTGGTGATCAGCGAACTCCTCGGCGTCCCCTACACCGACCGCGACCGCGACCGCGACCGCGACCGCTACCAGCGCCTCACCGCCGAACTCCTCTCCCTCGACCGCACCCGCGAACAACTCCTGGCCAGCAAGGCCGAGATGAAGGACTACCTGCTGCACCTGATCCGCACCAGACGCGCCGAGCCCGCCGACGACCTGCTCTCCGGCCTCCTCCAGGCCCAGGCCACCGACACCACGCTGACCGACGACGAGATCGCCGCCCTTGCCCAGCTCATCCTCATCGCCGGCCACGAGACCACCGCCAACGTCATCGGCCTCGCCACCCTCCTCCTGCTACGCCCGCCCCGCCTGTGGGACACCGTCCGCCGCCGACCCGACCTCGTCGACGGCGTCATCGAGGAAACCCTGCGCCACGCGACCGTCCTGCAGTTCGGCCTGCTCAGGGTCGCCCGCGAGCCCCTCACCCTCGCCGGACAGCCCATCGCGGCGGGCGAGCGGGTCGTCCTCCACCTGCCCGCCGCCAACCGCGACGGCGCCCGCTTCACCGACCCCGACCACTTCGACCCCCACCGCCCCGACGCCGCCAAGCACCTCAGCTTCGGCCACGGCCCCCACCACTGCATCGGCGACCAACTCGCCCGCACCGAACTGCGCACCCTGCTCACCACCATGCTGCACCGCTTCCCCGACCTGCGACTGGCCACCGACCCGGACGAGGTCGCCACCCACCGGCACCGGGTCGTCCACGGTCCGGCCCGCCTCCCGGTGGACTTCACCCCCTGACCCGTCACCCGCACAGCCGACCCACCAGGAAGGGACCACACGAACGGTGGCGACCACGACTCCTGCCGGCCACGACACGTACTCCGCCTACGCCTTCGACTTCGACGGCACCCTCGCGGACACGGCCGACATCAACCACGGCGCGGTACAGGCCTCACTCGCCGCCCACGGCATCACCGTCACCCTCACCTGGCTCGCCGCCGAACCCGCCTTCACCGCCGGCCAACTGCGCCGCCGCCTCGCCCTCCCGCCCGCCGCCCTGCCCGAGGACACCTTCGTCCAGGCGGCCCGCGCCTACTGGTTCGCGAACACCGACCGGATCAAACCGATCTCCGCGGTCGCCACCGCCGCACGCACCGCCGCCGAACACGCCGCCCTCGCCGTCGTCTCCGCCAACTACAGCGACATCGTCCGCCACGGCCTGACCGTCATCGGACTCGACGACCTCCCCTGGACCATCGTCGGCCGCGACGACGTCGCCCAGCCCAAACCCGCCCCCGACGCCTACCTGCACGCCGCCCACCTGCTGCGAACCGAACCCGGTCACTGCCTCGCCCACGAGGACAGCGACGAGGGCATCACCGCCGCCACGGCCGCCGGCATGCGCGTCATCGACATCCGACACCGACCCTGGTGATGATCCCGGGCAAGTCCACCGGCCGGCAGGAGCATGCCTCGGCATGTAGCAGCTCATGCTCATGGTGCTCGTCGGCGTGCACCATGCTGGCTGCATAGGCCGGCGCCGGGGTTGGCTGGAAGCCTGCCACCCTCTCACCCACATGGCCCCACGCTGACGTGCAATGCGCGGCACACCTCTGCCAATGTGGCTGCGGCCAGATGGATCTTCAGGATCCTGATGATGACTGGAAGGACGCGCCATGACCGAAGCCGAGGCCAGGGAACTGTTCGCAAAGATCGACAGCGACTCCGACGGACAGATCAACGTCGTCGAACTCGCCAACCACTTCAAGAGCGAGGGCCACCAGGGGCAGCTCAAGGAGAAGGTCAAGGAGGCGATGGCGGCGGACAGCAACCGCGACCGCGTCCTCGACTTCGAGGAGTTCTACGCGCTGGTCAAGTAGCACGTGGGCGGACCGCCCCCGGGCGCAGGACAGGAACGAGTCCCGGGGTGATCGCCGGTTCCGCGCGCGGTCGGGTGCTGCTGATCGGGCCGGCAAGGCCGGCACGATCGCGGGGCACCTCCGTGCCGCCCGGGGGTGGTCCGTCGTGCGCCCTACTGGTGCACGTACTCGCGGCCTGGACGCACGTCAAGCACAGGTCAAGCCGCGGATCCGCGTGGACTCGCGGCCGAGCCACTGCTCGGCGCGTGCACCGGCCGCAACCCACGCCGAGTTCGCCGGCCTCCTGAGAGCGGCGGAAACCGCCCGGGACAGGTACATGGTGGCAATCACGGCCTGCTGCGCACCGCGCGTCGACCAGCTCGTGTCACTGATGCGCGAGGACACCCACTGCGTCCCGATCGGCCGGACCGTGCCGGGGCGCCCCTGTCTCCGGGGCCGCATCTCCGTCTGCGGAAGCGGGGCGGGCATCCGAAGGGCGCGGCCAACAAGAACCGCAGCATGGTCATCGTGCCCGTGCCGAGCGCGGTGGAGATGCTCTACGCCGACTGGCTGCGCGAGCGCGGACGGCGAAGACGGCGTCCTGCCACGATCCCCGCTCCTGCCACGTCATGGCCCCGTCGGTGCTCCGCTCGGCGGTGCACCGCAGGTTGACTCTCCGGGTCCTCCAGGCCGGCGACCCGCCCTGCGCCGATACGTCCAGGTCGACGACGTGGTTCCCGCTGCTGAACAGCCCTCCCGGTGCGTCCCAGTCGGGCCCGGTGACGGGCGCGGGGGCGCGGAGCAATCCCGTTTCGGTACCCGCCAGGACGGCTCCCTCGGCAACGGCCGGCGCCGTCACGGAGGCCGCGGCGACGCCGACGCGGTTGAAGGTTGACCTGCTCGGTGACGCGGTAGACGTCGTCGGCGACGATGTCGGCGAGGTTCACCGCGAAGGCCTCGCCGTTGCGCAGACCGCAGCCGCTCATCGGGTCGACCACCAGGAGGAAGGTGTCGTCGCCGGCGGTGCGTATCGCCTGGAGCTCGGCTGGGGAGGGTATGACGGCGCGCTTCGGGTCGTGCTGGGGCGGCTTGACGCCGTCGAACGGGTTCTCGTCGTGGAGGCCGAGGCGGTGGGCGTCGAGGAGGATCGACTTCAGCTTGTCGAAGGCGTTGGACTGGGTAGCGAGGCCGACGCCGTTGCGCTCCATGGTCTGGATGAAGGCCTCGACGACCTTGTGGTCGAAGGTGCCTATCCGGCGGCTGCGGAAGGCGGGGTAGAGGTGGCCGGTCCGGTGAGGAGGTCCAGCAGGCGCGGAGCGACTGGGAGACCCCCCGCTTCGGCGAGATGCACGGCTACGACGGTGCCCGACTGAGGGCTCCGGAGCTTCCCGACATCCCGCTGAAGGCGCGGGGTCGGGTGCGCTGAGCTGCGGTAGCGCCCGTATAGAGGTGCGCGTGTGAGGTTGCGGGTCTGGTCGCCCGGAGGTGCTGAGAGGCGGTCGCCCGGGTTGCCGTGCGGCCTTTCGGGCTCGGTTGGGATGGGTGTAGCAGGGTCACGTCGGAGGGGAGGTGGAGCTGCCCGGTGACGGTGGACGGGCCGTGGCCGGTCCGGGCGGCCGGCAGGGTGAGCGGCGGCAGGTCGTCGTCCTGGGCCGGCGAATGTCCGGTGCCGGATACGGGCGGCACGTATGGAGAAGCACGCGCGGGGCCGCGTCCGGAAAATGAACGCGGGATCGGATTGAGCGCGCTTCGGCAAGGAAGGGAATGGCCACATGACCGCAATGCAGGACGTCTGCGCCGACCTGGCGACGGAAGGGGCCGAACTCGCCCGGCTGGTGACGGGCCTGTCGCCCGACCAGTGGTCCGCGCCGAGCCCGGCCGCGGGCTGGACGGTCCGGCACCAGGTGGCGCACCTGGCGCTGGTCAGCCACCTGATCGACCTCGGGGTGCGCGACCCGGTCGCTTTCGAGGCCGAGACCGCGCCCATCCGGGAGGACTTCGGGACCGGCATGGCGGCCCGGCTCGCCGAAGGCCTCGCCGAGCCCGTCCCCGACCTGCTGCGCCGCTGGGCCGAGCAGAGGGCCGCCGCCGAGAAGGGGCTCGCCGCCGCTCCCCGGCGCGAACCGGTGCCGTGGCTGGCCGGTCCGCTGCCGGCCGGCGTGCTCGCCGCGGTCGCGTTGATGGAGCTGTTCGCGCACGGCCAGGACGTCCACGAGGCCCTGGGCGTCCCGTACGCCTTCACCGATCGGATCGGCCACATCGCCTTCCTCGGCACCAGGACCCGGGACCTGGCCTACCGGGCCCGCGGCCTGGAGCCCCCCGCCGAGCCGTTCCGGTTCGAGCTGACCGGCCCGTCCGGCGTCTCCTGGGCCTTCGGCCCCGAGGAGGCCGAGCAGCGGATCTGCGGCCCGGCCGCGGACTTCTGTCTGCTCGTCACCCGTCGCAGGCACCGCGACGACCTCGCGCTGACCGCCGTCGGCGCGGCGGCCGACCACTGGCTGGGCATCGCCCAGACCTACCTCGGCCCGCCCGGCGAGGGGCGCGGCCGCATTGGGCAATATCGCGTATAGATCGGCCACTCGGCGGCTGGTTTCCTCGCTGTCGGGCCGGTTCGGCCCGCCCGCCACGAGGGACCAGGAGGCGCCGTGCCAGAACAACGAACGAGTCGGTGGCTGCCGGCCGGACGGGCCACGCCACGCTCCCGGCGGCCCGGCTCGCCGACGCCGTGCAGCGCTGGTGGGCCCGGCACATCCCGGCCGAGTTCGGCGCGGCCTGCACCTGCGTCCACGCGGTGCCCGCCGTGGCGGCCGCCACGGCCGGCGGCCCCGTGCCCCGGCCGGTCGAGGAGGCGATGGCCGACACCGTCCACCAGCTGTACCGTACGGGTCTGCTGACGCGGCGCCAGGCGGGCGCCGCGGGCGAACTGACCACATCATGACGGCGGCGCCGCGCGACGCCCCGGAACCAGAGGAGACGACCGTGACAGCGGCGCAGACCCAGCACGATCCGGCCGAGCAGCACTTGGCCTACCGGCGCAGCCGGAAGGCGATCGCCACCCTGGTGGCCGGGCTGCCGGACCCGGCCGCCGTCGGCGTGTCCGCCTGTCCGAACTGGAGCGTGCGGGACCTGATCGGGCACCTGGTGCACATCTGCGAGTCGTTCGTCGCCCTGGAGGACAGCCAGATCGACCTGGGCCCGCTGGAGGGCGTCCCGGCGGCCGAACTGCTCGACCGCTGGGACGGGTTGGACGGCGCGCTGCTCGAGGCCCTGGGCCATACCCCGGAGCTGCGCCGGCGGATCCTGCTGCTCGACGTGTTCTCGCACGAGCTGGACCTGCGGCTGGGGCTGGACGCGCCCGCCGAGCCGACCGCGCACCCCGCGTTCGACGGTGCGCTGGACCTGAGCACCATGGGCTTCGGCCTGGCGGTGCACGGCGGCGGGCTGCCGGCGTTGCGGATCGAGACCCCCGGGCGGGCCTGGGTGGTGGGCGAGGGCGCCCCCGCCGCTACCGTGCGCGGGGTGGCGGTGGACGTGTTCCGGTCGCTGACCGGCCGCCGCACCTGGCCGCAGATCGAGGGCCTGGAGTGGTCCGGGGGATCGGCCGGGAAGTGGGCGGAGGCGTTCGCCTGGGGCCCGTTCGCGCCGCCCGCGGCCGAGGTGGAGCCGCTCGTCGGGCGCTGAGCGGGTCCGGCCGCCGCGCGCCGTGCGGCGGCCCCTCACGTCCCGGTCAGGGCGGGCGCGTGTACCGGGGCGGTGCCGGGGGCGGGCCGCCGCAGGGAGTCGGGCTCCGGCAGTGCCGGCAGGTCCGGCGCGGTGAGCAGCGCGAGTTCGCCCACCGGGCGTTCGCCCGACGGCAGTTCGCCCAGCGGGGCGTCCAGCCGGGCCCGGCCGAGGCCGGGGTCGGTGCCGTCCCGGCGGGCTGTTTCGGCGACCACCACCTCCCGGACCGGCTCGGGCACCGGTTCGGCGCCGACCCGGTCGACGGCCGCCGTGCCGCGGGCCGGCGCGTCGGCGATCCGCGGATCGGCCGCCGCCCGGTCCAGGTCCGGCGGCAGCGGCGCGGCCGGCAGCAGCGACAGCGACGTGCCCGGCGTGGCCGTCGCCCGGACGGACGCGCGCATCAGGCCGATCAGCACCCGGAGCACCGGGCCGAGCGCCTGGCCTGGCCTGGGCGTTCGGCGGCAGCGGGCCCAGGAAGATAGTGACGGAGGACATGCCGGTGCTGGAGGAGGCGCCAGTCAGCAGGACCGCGGGCGAGGGCCGCTCACCTGCCTTCCGCCAGGCGCTCCTCGGAGACGGTGGCGTCCTCCGGCTGCGAGGCGATCCGGCTGCGGGTCACCGAGTTGCCCAGGCCCAGGCCGTCCACCAGGCGGTTGATGAAGGCGAACAGGGCGGCGGTGAACACCGCCTCCAGCATCTCCTCGTTGCTCCAGCCGGCGGCCTCGGTCGCAGCCCAGTCCTCGTCGGTGATCCGGAAGGCGCCGGTGCCGACCTTGGTGACCAGGCGCATCAGCGCCTTGGTGCGCTCGTCGATCGGCAGCTCCTCCACCGAGGGGGAGTTCTCGATCGCGTCGGTCAGCTCCTGGGGGCCGCCGAACTGGGCCAGGAACCAGTTGTGGGTGCCGACGCAGTACGGGCAGCCGTTGACCTTGGAGCTCCAGGCGGAGATCATCTCGCGGGTCGCGCGCGGTAGCACCCCGTCGTTGAAGACTCCGCCGTATCCGGCGATCACGACCTCCAGCAGGTCGGGGCGGCTGGAGACCAGCCGGAACATGTCCGGCACGAAGGGGATGCCCATCCGCGACTTGATCGCGTCGTACAGCTCCTTCGTCCGGCCCTCGGCCTCGGCCTCCTCCACCAGCGGGACGCGAACCGTGCTCAGCACATTCGGATCGGTCATGGGTAATCGCCTTCCCTTTCGACGGTACGGGTCGCCCCGCAGGCCTTTCCGAATACCGGGGGGACGCGTGGAATTCCTGCCCGGCGGGCAACTTCGTGGTTCTCCCCATGGTGGCAGGAACACTGCGGGCTTCTCGTCTCTCAGATTGCCCTGGATGCGCCGGCCCCGGACGCTGTCCGCCCGGCCCGGCGGCACGGGACAGAGCCGCGGGGTCTCGGGATCGGGTCCGGTCGGCGGCCGGACCGGGGCCGGCGCATCCAGGGGCAACCGTCCCGTCGCCGAGGTGGGATACCGTGCACCGTCATCGAGGGGCGATACAGGGGTTTGTCATGGGACGACGGGTCGAGAGCGCGCAGCCGCAACTACGCCGTCAGCTGGGCGTGTTCGACGCGGTGGTCGTCGGTCTGGGGTCGATGATCGGCGCGGGGATCTTCGCCGCGCTGGCTCCGGCCGCCGCCGCGGCCGGGTCAGGCCTGCTGCTGGGACTGGCGCTCGCGGCGGTGGTGGCGTACTGCAACGCGACCTCCTCGGCGCGGCTGGCCGCCCGGTATCCGCAGTCCGGCGGGACGTACGTCTACGGGCGGGAGCGGCTGGGAGCGTTCTGGGGCTACCTGGCGGGCTGGGGGTTCGTCGTCGGCAAGACCGCGTCCTGCGCCGCGATGGCGCTGACGGTGGGCGGCTACGTGTGGCCCGGCCAGGCGCACGCGGTGGCGGTGGCCGCGGTGGTGGCGCTGACGGCGGTGAACTACGCGGGCGTGCAGAAGTCCGCATGGCTGACCCGGGTGATCGTCGCGATGGTGCTCGCGGTGCTCGCCGCCGTCGTGGCGGCCGCGCTGACCTCGGGCGGTGCGGACGCGGTCCGGCTGGACATCGGTGCGGACGCCACGGCGCACGGGGTGCTGCAGGCGGCCGGCCTGATGTTCTTCGCGTTCGCCGGCTATGCCCGGATCGCCACCCTCGGGGAGGAGGTCCGCGACCCGGCCCGTACCATCCCCCGGGCCGTCCCGGTCGCGCTGGGCATGACGCTCGTCGTCTACGCCCTCGTCGCCGTCGCGGTCCTCCTGGTGCTCGGGTCCGAACGCCTGGCCGGCGCCGCTGCGCCGCTGGACGAGGCGGTGCGGGCGGCGGGCGCGGACTGGCTCACCCCGGTGGTACGGGCGGGGGCGGCCGTGGCCGCGCTCGGCTCGCTGCTCGCCCTGATCCTCGGGGTCTCCCGCACGACGCTCGCGATGGCCCGCGACCGGCACCTCCCGCACGCTCTGGCGGCGGTCCACCCCCGGTTCCAGGTGCCGTACCGTGCCGAGCTCGCGGTCGGCGCCGTCGTCGCGGTGGTGGCGGCGACTGCGGACGTGCGCGGGGCGATCGGGTTCTCGTCCTTCGGGGTGCTGACCTACTACGCCGTCGCGAACGCCTCGGCCTGGACGCTGACCCGGGCCGAGGGCCGCCCGCCGAGGCTGGTTCCCGTAGTCGGTCTGGCCGGCTGCCTGGTGCTGGCGTTCGCCCTGCCGGCGTCCGCGGTCGTCTCGGGCGCGGCTGTCCTGGCCGCAGGGGCCGCCGCCTACGCGGTGCGCCGGGGCGTCTCCTCGTAGGCCGGGGTCGTCGAGTGCGCCGGCCTGGGTTCCGGAGGCCGTCGCCCGGACGGTCGAGCTCCTCGGACGGCCCCGCCGCCGGGGCCGGACGGCCGCCCTGTGGGTGGGTCGCGCGGCCGAGCGGGTCTGGCCGTGAGGGGCACGTGAAAGGTGCGGCGGGGCGCCGGCATCGTTGCCGAGGCCGCCGCGGTCGCGACGGAGAGCCAACCCGGCCTCGACGAGTCGCCGGAGCCGGTCGTCGGTCGTCGGGCGTCCGGCGACCGTGTTCATCGGCGCGGGCCGGTCGCTCGGCCCGTCAGTCGGCGAAGAGGTGCGGGTTGAGCGGTACGGGCGCGGCGGGGGCCTCGTGCTCGTGGCGGAAGTGGTGGATCCGGGCGTCCGGGCCGGGGAAGTACTCCGTCACCCGGTCGCTGTCGGACCAGCGCACGTCGTACGGCGGGCTGCCGTCCGGGTGGTGCAGGCCGATGATCTCGCCGTCCCTCCTGGTGGCGCCCGGCCGGGTGCCCTGGACGATGATGCGGTCTCCCACGGCGGCTTTCATGCCGTCCTCCTGCGGTCGGTACGGGACGGGGCCGGCCGCCCGTACCTCCATGACACCACCGGAGGCCGGGCACGGCAGGGGCCGGAAGGTCCCGGGCCGGTGGCCCGTCCGGCCCTGGGAACGCGGCTCCGGGCCGGAGAACACACACCGTCACCGCCGTCACCACAGGCCCGGCTCGGCCTCCCGGCCCGCCCTTCGGCCGGTGCGCGGTCGGACGGTACGGGGCCAGGACACCGTTCGGCCGGGCGGGGCCGGTCGGCCCTCCCGTAGCGCAGGGCGGGCGGGGAAGCTGGAGGAGACCGATCGGCGAGGCCGAGGAGGCGTGCCATGTCCACCGTCCATCCGCCGCGCACCACCGCCGAGGCCCTGCTGGCCGACGGCACCACCGTCGGGATCCGTCCGCTCGGCCCGCAGGACCACCAGGCGGTGCTCGATCTGCACGCCACCGGGATGTCAGAGGAGAGCCGCCGGATGCGGTTCCTCGGGGTCAGCCGCAACGCGCCGGGGCAGGCCGCCGACCGGCTGTGCGGTCCGCCGGTGACCGGCCTGCTGGCGCTGGGGGCCTGGACGGGGGAGGAGCTGGTGGGCGAGGCGGACTGCGAGCTGCTGGACGACCCGCCGGAGACGGCCGAGCTGGCCCTCGCGGTGGCCGACCGCTGGCACCACCGGGGCGTGGCCACCCTGCTGCTGGAACACCTGGTGCATGCTGCCCGGGCCGCGGGGATCCGCTGGTTCGAGGCCGACACCCTGTGGGGCAACCGGGCCGTCCATCGAGTCTTCGCCGACCTCGGCCTGCCCGTCCAGCGCCGCTACACACAGGGTGAGGTCAGGATCCGGGTGCCGCTGGACGAGAGCGACGAGCACTACCGTTCGGCGGTGGACGAACGCGGCCGCCGGGCCGACGTGGCCAGCCTCGCGGCGCTGCTGCGCCCGGCCTCGGTCGCGGTGGTCGGGGTGTCGCGCCGGGAGGGGTCGGTCGGGCGGACCGTCCTGGCGAAGATCCGGCGGGGCGGATTCGTCGGGGCTCTCTGGGCGGTGAACCCGCACACCGGGCAGATCGACGGCGAGCCCGCGTACCCGTCCGTCGGCGAGCTGCCCGCCGTGCCGGACCTCGCCGTGCTGGCCGTGCCCGCCGCCGCGGTACCCGGGGTGGCCGAGGAGTGCGGCGCCGCCGGGGTCCGGGCGCTGGTGGTGCTCACCTCCGGACTCTCGGCGGAGGAAGCCCGGCGGCTGATGCGCGCCTGCCGCTGCCACAGCATGCGCCTGGTCGGGCCGAACAGCCTGGGCATGGCCCAGACCGATCGCTCCATCCGGCTGGACGCCGAGTTCGGAGGCGCCTTCCCCCGGCCCGGCACCGCCGGGGTGGCCGTGCAGAGCGGTGGCGTGGGAATCGCGCTGCTGTCGCGGCTGGCCTGGCTGGGCATCGGGGTGTCGAGCTTCGTCTCGCTCGGCGACAAGTACGACGTCAGCGGCAACGACCTGCTCCAGTGGTGGGAGACGGACGGCCGGACCGACCTCGCGCTGCTCCACCTGGAGTCCTTCGGCAGCCCGCGCGCCTTCGCCCGTACCGCCCGCCGCGTGACCCGGACCGTCCCGGTGCTCACCGTCGACGCCGGACGCTCGACGGCCGGCCGCCGGGGCGCGGCCTCGCACACCGCGGCCGCCGCCACCCCGACCGTGACCCGGGAGGCGCTGTTCCGACAGGCGGGCATCACCGCCACCCGGAGCATCGAGGAACTCGTCGAGGCCGCCGCCCTGCTGCACGCCCAGCCGCTGCCCGCTCCACGCGGAGCGGTCGCGGTGGTGTCCAACGCGGGCGGCATCGGCATCCTGGCCGCAGACGCCTGCGCCGAGGCCGGACTGGTGCTGCCGGAACTCCCTCCGGGACTCGGGAATCTGCTTCCGCCCGGCGCCTCCGTCCGTAACCCGGTGGACACCACGGCAGCGGTGCTTCCGACCGAACTCACCCTTTTCCTCCGCGCGTTGGAGCAAGAGGAGGCCGTCGACGCGATCCTGGTGTGCCTGGTGCCGACGGCACTGTGCGCCACCCCCGCGCGCGAACCGGTGCGCGCCCTGCTGGAGGGCCCGGCCCGGCGACGCGTCCCGATCGCCGCCGTGCTGCTCGACCAGCAGGTGCCCGTCCGCTACCGGACCTGCGCCGACGGCGGCGTGCTGCCGGCCTACTCCGACAGCCTCGCCGCCGCCCGGGCCCTCGCGCACGCCCGGGACCGGGCCCGGTGGCTCGCCGAAGCCCCCTCCGCACCCGCCGAAGCCCCGGACTGCGACCGGCGTACCGCCCGCAGCCTGATCGACGGCTACCTCACCGCCCACCCCGACGGAGGCTGGCTCGACCCGCTGTCCACCGCCGACCTGCTGGAGGCGTACGGGCTGCCGCTGGCCACCTCGGTGTGGGCCCGGGACGAACACATGGCCTCCGTCGCCGCCACCGGTCTGCGCCGGCTCGGGTACGAGGGGAAGGTGGCCCTGAAGGCGTACTGGCCCGGCCAGGTACACAAGAGTGCACTGGGCGCCGTCCGGACCGGCCTCGCCGCCGACGCCGAAGTGCGCGCCGCCTACCATGAGTTCACGCGGAAGTTCGGTCCCGAGCTGGCCGGAGCGGTGGTCCAGCCGATGGCGGCGCCCGGGGTGGAACTGCTCGCGGGCGTGGTCCAGGATCAGGTCTTCGGCCCACTCGTCGTCCTCGGCCTGGGCGGCACCGCCGCCGACGTCCTGGCCGACCGGACGGCCCGGCTGGCCCCGCTCAGCGAACGCGACCTGACCACCATGGTCGCCGAACTCCGCAGCGCACCAATGCTGTTGGGGAACGGCGGCGCGCCCCCGGTGGATCTCGCCGCCGTGCGGTCCGTGCTCGCCGGGCTGTCCCGGCTGGCCGACGACTTCCCGGAGCTCGTCGAGGCCGACCTCAACCCCGTCATCGCCCGCCCCGACGGCGCGGTCTGCGTGGACGCCCGGGTCCGTCTCGAACGCAGGCCGTCCTTCGACCCCTACCTGCGGCGGCTGCGGCGCCCGGCGACCGCCGAAGGGACGTGAACACCGTGAAGCACAGCATCCTCGACGGCACGGCGGCCGACACCTTCCCGTCGTCCCATCCCGCACCGCCCGCCGCCCGCACCCGGGTCCGCGACTGCATGAGCCGCCCCGGGGTCGCCGTCACCCCCGGGACGGACTTCGCCACCGTCGCCGCCGTGCTGAGCGCCTCCCGGCGGGGCATCGTGCCCGTGGTGACGGCGGACGGTACGGTCACCGGCGTGGTCGCCGTCTCAGACCTGCTCGCCGCCTACGCCGAGGAGGACCCGCAGCGGGAACTGCTGGCCCGCGACCTGATGGCCGCCCCGGCGGTCACCGCCACCGAGGACCTGAGCACCGCCGAGGCGCTCGCCCTGCTGAGCCGCAAGTCCCTGCACCACCTGCCCGTCGTGGACGCCGACGGCCACCTCACCGGCCTGCTCTCCTCGCACGACCTGCTCGACGCCCTGCGCCGCGACGACGAGGAGATCCGTGCCGAGGCGCTCACCCTCGCCCTCACCCCTGGTACTGGCATCGTCCCCGGCGCACTGCACATCCGTTGTGAGCGCGGCCGCGTCTGGGTAGCCGGCCGCACCCGCACCCGCAGCGACGCCGGGGCGCTCTGCCTCCAGATCGCCCGCATCGAGGGACTCACCGGCCTCGCCGACCACCTCGCCTGGGACCTCGACGACGGCGGGCCACCGGCCGGCTGACCGCACCCCGGCCCACAGCGGAACGACCGCCACCGGGCACGAGTTCGGCCGCGACGGTGAACCCGGGACGGCGGGCGCGTCGCCACCCCGCACGGTCAGGGAGCGCCCGCCACGGCAGGCCCGGGCCCGCCGGTACCGGAATGCCGGCGCGTCAGCCGTACCGGACGGCCGCCACCGGGCAGCGCGTGTGGCGGGGCAGCGCCGACAGGTCAGGACGGCGGGAACGGGGCGTTCGTGGCCGCGTCGGTGACACCGGCGCGGAGCAGTTGGTGTCCGAGGTCCACCAGGGCCCGCCCCGCCGCGTACTCGTCGCCGATCTCCGGTACGGGGTCGTCGTGGGGGTTGCGACGGGCCGTGGTCCGGCTCTCCAGCGTGTTGTCGCCGGTGTCGAGTACGGCGTGCACCTTGGTGACGTCCCCCTCCTCGAAGAGGTCCAGGCGAAGGGTCCACCGTTTGGTGCGGGCCGGCTGGGGTGCGGTGCCCTCGTTCATGTTCGCGTCCGTTCGTTCGGGGGCGGGCCACGCGGGCCCGTCCACGGGGACCGGTGCCGCCGGTGTGTCCGCGCGGCCCGCCGGGACGGGGGCGAGGCGTGTCCGGTACCTCCATCGTGGGACCACGGGCCGCGAGTCCGCGAGGGGAGCGGGCCCGGCGGCGGACGGACCGGCCGGGACCGCGACGCCGGTGGTCAGCGTCCGCCGCCCGGGGCGGAGGGCACTGTGACGACCGGGCAGTGGGCGCGGTGCAGCAGGCCGTGCGGGACGGACCCGAGCCGCATGCCGGTGAACCCGCCACGCCCACGACGCCCCACCACGACGGCGAGCGCGTGCTCGGAGGCTTTGGCGAGTTCCTCGACGGGGTGGCCGCGGATCACCTCGTGCGTGAGCGTGACATCGGGGTGGACGGCCCGGCGTCCGGCCGTGGTCTCGCCCAGCCGCCGCCGCAGGGTCTGGACGGTCGCGCCCTCGTCGACGTGGCCGTCCAGGTGCGACTGCCAGACCCAGACGGCGCGCAGCGCGGCCTGCCGCCGTTCGGCGAGGTCGAAGGCGAAGTCCACGGCCGCCCCGGACGACGGGCTGCCGTCCACACCGACCACCACGTACGGCGGCTCCTGGGTGACGTGCTCGGGTTCGCGGACGACCACCACCGGGCAGTGGGCCTGGGCGCTCACCGGGACGGTCACCGAGGACGTGCTCAGCACCTCCTCCAGCCGGTTCAGCCGGCGCGAGCCGAGGACGACGAGTGCGGCGTGGGCGGACTCCCGGCAGAGGAGCGGGGCGGGTGCCGCCTCCTTGACGGCGGTGGCCACCGACAGGTTCGGGTGCCGTCGGCGGGCGAAGGCCGCGGCATCGTCCAGGGCCCGGTCGCCGCGCTCCCGCAACTCCTTGAAGGCATGCGGATCCTCGGACACCGGCGGAAGGGCGTGGACCATCCGCAGAGAGAGTCTGCGGCGGTCGGCCTCGTCGGCCGCCCAGGCCACCACCATCCTCCCCGGGGTGAGGGTGTCCACGCCGAGGACGACCGGGCGGCGCTCGCTGGCGGATGTCATGGCTCCTCCACCGGATCGGCCGGCCGGTCCGTGACGACCGGCCCTGCTCCCACGGTAGGGAGACCGGGGCGTTCGGTGCGAGGGCCGTCCGGCCCCATGCGGGAGGGCCGGACCGCACGGGGCACCGGTTGTCCGGCCCGCAGCCGGTTCTCGATCAGCCGCCGGACGTCGCCGGTGTGCCGGCGCAGACGGCCGGAGACGGCCACGGCCGGCGGCTGCGGAGCGTTGATCCGACGTGCACCGGCGGGGAGCCGGGCCAGGTCGGTCTCGAAAGCGGCCCGGGCCCGGGCGAGCGGAGGCCGTGCGGCGGTCCGCTCACCGCCCGACATCACCGTCTCCAGCAGCGGGATGGTGTCCTCGGGCGCGGGCTCGTCCCGCAGTGCGACCGTGTCGGTGCACCCCGGCCCGCGATACACCTGCTCGGCCCCGGGCATCACCGCCAGTGGCGGACCGGACGAGTACGGCATCGACCGGCTGGTCCACGCCGGCGCACCGCACGTCGTACGGTGGACTGCTCCGGTCCGGCCGGCTCACAGACTGAAGGTGTGTCGCTCACCGGGCCGGACGATGGTCGGCGCTCCCCGGAACCGGATCTGGACGGGCTCCTGGCGGCTCTGCCGCAGGCTCACCGTCACCGCCCGCCGGTCGGTGGCGATCACCACACCCCAGTGGCCGCGGTAGCGGAGTTCCAGCTCCAGGCGGCCAAGGGCGGACGGCAGACGGGGATCGAGCCAGAGTGCGTCCTCGCGGATCTCCAGGCCGGTGTAGCAGCGTTGCAGCAGGTCGACCGCGCCGGCCATCGCGCCGAGATGGATGCCCTCGGCGGTGGTGCCGCCCTGGGCGTCCCGGAGGTCGGCCACCAGGGCGTCGCGGAAGTACCGCCAGGAGGCGCGGCGGTCGGAGCGGGTGAGCACCCAGGCATGCACCACGGAGCTGAGCGTCGAGCCGTGGACGGTACGCCGCAGGTAGTACCCGGTGGTGCGGCGCAGCAGCTCGTGCCCGGCAGGGTAGCCGAGCCGCCGGAGCAGGTCGCGGACCTCGCGGGCGGAGAACAGGTACCAGAGCATCAGCACGTCCGCCTGCTTGGACACCCGGTAGCGGTTGACGGTGTCGCCCTCGGCCTCCAGGATCCGGTCGAGCCGGCGCAGGTCGGGGTAGCGGTGCCGGTAGGCCGTCCAGTCGAGTTCGTCGAGCCGTTGGTAACCGTCGAACTGGCTGAGCACCCCGTCGTGGAAGGGGACGTGCAGACGCCGCCCGACGTCCTGCCAGCGGTCGAGCTCGGCGCTGTCCAGCGCCAGTCGTTCCAGCAGTTCGTCGCGGCGGTACTCCGGGAGGATCCGTACGGTGTCCAGGGCGCGGGCCAGCACCCAGGAGGCCAGCACATTGGTGTAGGCGTTGTCGTCCAGGCCGGGACCGGCCGCCCACGGGTAGGCGTCGTGGTACTCGTCCGGGCCGAGCACACCGCGGATCGAATAGCGTTTCCGCCGGGGGTCGTAGGTGGCGGTCGAGCACCAGAACCGGGCGATCTCCAACAGCATCTCGGCTCCGGCCTCGGAGAGGAAGTCCATGTCACCGGTGGCCTGGTAGTACTGCCAGACGTTGTAGGCGACCGCCGAGCCGACGTGCCGCTGGAGGTGGCTGCGGTCGGGCAGCCAGCGGCCGGAGAGCGGGTTCAGGTGCAGCCGCTGGGACTCCTCGCGGCCGTCGCTCGCGCTCTGCCACGGGTACATGGCGCCGCGCAGTCCTGCTTCGCGGGCGCTCTGCCGGGCGGCGCCCAGCCGCCGGTGGCGATAACGCAGGACGGCCCGGGCGAGTTCGGGGAAGCGCGGGTTGAGCAGTTGGAGGACGAACAGTTCGTCCCAGAAGACGTGGCCCCGGTACGCCTCGCCGTGCAGCCCGCGGGCCGGGATGCCGACGTCGAGGTCGGCGGAGTGCTCGGAGTACGTCTGGAGCAGGTGGAACAGGTTCAGGTGCAGCGGGCCGGCGCCGTCGAAGTCCGCCTCGATCCGGCAGCGGCCCCACAACTCCGCCCAGCGCACGGAGTGTTCGGTCAGCAGCCGGTCGAAGGCGGCGGCCTGCGCGGCCAGGAGCCGGGAGGCGGGCAGGGGCGCCTCGATCGCCGGGTCGCGGGAGGTGTGGACCGCGACGGTCTTCTCGATCGTCACCGGGCGGTTCCGCCGGATCTCCACCGCGAGGGTCTGGGCCGCCCGGCCGTCCCGGAACTCCTCGGTGCGGTGGGCCGGGACGGGCGCGCCGCCCGCGTGGTGCAGGCGGGTGCGGGCCGCGAGCGCGATGTGCAGCGGCGACCCGATGGCGGCGACCTCCAGCCAGAGCAGACCGTCCTCGTCCACGCCCTGGCCGACGGGGAGGAGGTGGCGGTCGGCCAGGCCGCGGTAGCGCGCGACTCCGGTGTTGGTGACGGTGCCGTCCAGCTCCGAGCGGATCTCCACCGGACCGGACCAGTTCTCCGCCGTCAGCGTGCACTGCAGGACGAGCAGGTGCGGTTGCGCCTGGCTGGCGATCCGCCGCTGGACAAGCCGGGTCCGGCGCCCGCCGGAGTCCACCACCAGGGCGGTCCGGGTCAGGACACCGCGCCGGAGGTCGAGCTCCAGGGCCTGCTCGGCGGGCGGGCCGGTGAACCACGTGCCGCCGACGGGGCGGAAGGTCAGGGGCAGCCAGTTCGGGGTGTTGATCAGGTCCTCGTTGGTGACCACCCGGCCCGCGACCGTCGAGGCGGCGCGGTCGTAGCAGCCGGCCAGGTAGGTGCCCGGGTAGTGGACGCAGTCGGCGACCGACTCGGGTGCGGCGCCCCGGCTGACGAGGTAGCCGTTGCCGACCGCGCAGAGGACCTCCCGCAGCCCCTCCTCGGCCGGGTCGAAGCCCTGGTAGCACAGGGTCCACGGATCGGGCATCGCGGCGTTGGCCGCCGTCGTCGTGGCGGTGTCCGGTTCCACGCGCGGCCTCCGTGCTGTCGGCGTCCTTCCAGTCTGCGCAACGGGCCGTCGGGCCGCTCCCCGGCCGAGCCGCTCGTCCACCGTTCTCGGTACCCGGTCGGGGCGGAGCCGGACGGCCGGTCCTTCTCCTCCGGTGCGCTGCGGTGGTCCGGCGCGCAGAATCGGTGGGGAGAGGACACCAACACCCGGGGAGCCGGCGATGGACGTGACCGAGCCCGTGCAACCCGCCGAGTCCGCGGGGCCCGTGCGGGTGTTCCTGCTGGACGACCACGAGGTGGTCCGGCGTGGGGTGCGCGATCTGCTGGAAGCGGAAACCGACATCGAGGTCGTCGGTGAGGCGGGCAGCTGCGCGCAGGCGCTCGCCCGTATCCCGGCGCTGCGGCCGCAGGTCGCCGTCCTCGACGTCCGTCTGCCGGACGGTGACGGGGTCACCGTCTGCCGGGAGCTGCGCGACCGGATGCCGGATCTGGTCTGCCTGATGCTGACGTCCTTCGACGACGACGACGCCCTGCTGGACGCGATCATGGCGGGTGCCGCAGGCTATGTGCTGAAGCAGGTCAAGGGCGCCGACCTCGTGGGCGCGGTGCGGACGGTGGCCTCCGGTCAGTCCATGCTCGATCCGGCGACCACGCGCAAGCTCATGGAGAGTCTGCGCCACCACGAGGAGGCCGACACCGGGACGGTCCTGTCCCAGCTGACCCCGCGTGAGCGGGAGATCCTCGCCCTGGTGGGGGAGGGCAAGACCAATCGGCAGATCGGCCAGGAGCTCTACCTGGCCGAGAAGACCGTCAAGAACCACGTCTCGCGGCTGCTCGCCAAGCTGGGCGTGGAACGGCGTCTCCAGGCGGCGGTGCTCGCGGCCCACGCCGACCCGGAACACCGGTCCGACCGTTCGCGCTGAGGCCGACCGGCCCCGCCGACAGAGCCGGTCGGCCCAAGCGCGGAGCCGGGTCCGGGCAGCACGGTGGGGATGAGGCAACCGCCGGGGGACACCGTGCCCCGGCGGCGGACCGCCCTCCTGCTGACGGCACACCCCGGGAGACCGCCATGTCCACGCTCGCCCTCGACGCCACCGCCCTGGAGAAACTGGTCTCCGCCGCGGTCGCCGCCCCCTCGATCCACAACAGCCAGCCCTGGCACTTCCGGCTCCAGCCCGAAACCTCGATCCTGGAGGTGCGCGCCGTGCGGGAGCGTGCCGTACCGGCCGCGGACCCCCAGGGGCGGGCGATGCACATCTCCGTCGGCGCGGCGGTACTCAATCTGCGGGTCGCCGCCCGCCACCTCGGCTGGGCACCCGTGGTGCGCCTGCTGCCCGACCCCGCCGAACCGGACCTGTTCGCCGGCGTCCGGCTGGACGAGGCGTCCCCCGTGCGGCTCCCCGGCACCGAGGAGCTGTACGACGCGATCTGGCACCGCCACTCCATCCGTACCCCGTTCACCGGACGGCCCGTCCCGGCGGACGTCCTGGACCAGTTGGTGGCGGCCGCGCGGGTGGAGGGGGCCACGCTCCAGCTGCCCGACCGGCAGGAGACGGCCCGGCTGCTGGAGATCACCACCGAGGCCGAGCGCCGCAGCACCACCGACCCCGCGCAGCGGGCCGAGAGCCGTAGCTGGATCCGGAGCGGGGACCAGCCGCCGTACGGAATCCCGGTCCGCGCGCTGGGCCCGCAGGACCGGGCCGGCCGGCTGCCGATGCGGGACTTCTCCGCCATCCGTCCCACCGAGCACCAACCGTTCGCGTCGTTCGAACGCGAGCCGCGCATCGCGGTGCTCACCACCGAGCACGACCGCCCCGAGGACTGGCTGCGCACCGGGCTCGCCCTGGAGCACGTCCTGCTGACCGCCACCGTGCACGGTGTCCGGGCCTCGCTCCTGCACCAGGCGATGGAGTGGCCGCACCTGCGCTGGACCACCAGGGAGCCGCACCAGCGGCCGGGGCACGTGCAGATGCTGGTCCGGCTCGGCTACGGCCCCGAGGGCGCGCCCACGCCCCGTCTGGCGGCCGCCGATGTCCTGGACCGGGAAACCTAGGGCAGCGGGACGCGCCAGGCCAGTTCGGTGCCGCCGCCGGGCCGTGCCCGGGCGCTGAACGTGCCGCCGAGCTCGACGGCCCGTTCGGCCAGATTGGCCAGCCCGCTGCGTCGACCGTCCTCGGGGAGGCCCACGCCGTTGTCCGTGACGGTGAGTGTCAGGTCGGATCCTGCCGTCAGCGACACGTCGACCGCGCTCGCGACGGCATGCCGGGCGGCGTTGGACAGCGCCTCCTCCAGCACGGCGACCGTGCCCTCCGCGATCAGCGGTGGCACCGCGACGTCGAGCAGACCGGCCATCCGCAGACCCGGCGCGAAGCCGAGAGTCCGCGCCGCACGCTCGACCACCTGGACCACCTGGGAACGAAGCCCCTTCGACGCGGGGCCGGCTTCGCGGGCGCGCAGGCCGAAGATGGTGGCCCGGATGGTCTTCGCGGTCTCGTCGAGGTCGTCGATCGCCCGCAGGACCCGGTCGGCGGCCTCCGGGTGGTCGATGAAGCGGACGGCACCCTGGAGGGTCATCCCGGTGGCGAACAGCCGCTGGATGGCAAGGTCGTGCAGGTCGCGGGCGATCCTGTCGCGCTCCTGGAGCAGCCCGACCTGTTCGGAGTCCCGACGCCGCTCACCCAGCTCCATGGCCACCGCAGCCTGGCCCGCGAAGCCCAGCAACGGCCCGGACTCGTCCTCACCGAACACGGGCGATCCTGTCGCGCGGGCCAGCATCAGCACCCCGCGCACCCCGTGCCCCGCAATGCCGATCGGTACCGCGACGGCGGGTCCCAAGCCCTCCCAACGCGGCGGACCGACGGTGATCCTCGGGTCGTTCCGTACATCGCAGCTCACCACGAGCCCGCCGGTCCGGGCGGCGGCGCCGACGAAGGAGCCGTCCAGCGGGAGGACCAGGTCGCGGTGCTGCTGTTCCCCGAGTCCGACGGCGGTCCGCACCTTCAGGTCGTCGGAGCCGGGCAGTGGCAGCGCGACCACCGCGAGGTCGGCGCCGGCGATCCCGGCCGCCCGGGCGAGCAGCAGGTCGAGCACCTGCTGCTCGGAACTTCCGGACAGCAGACTGCTGGTGATCTCCGCGTTGGCCGTCAGCCAGCGCTCGCGCAGCCTGGTCTGCGTGTACAGACGGGCGTTGTCGATCGCGACCCCGGCGGCCACGGCCAGAGTGGCGAGCACCGACTCGTCCTCGGCGTCGAACTCGCCGCCGCCCCGCTTCTCGGTCAGGTAGAGGTTGCCGAACACCTTGTCCCTGACCCGGATCGGCACCCCGAGGAAGCTCCGCATCGGCGGATGGTCGGCCGGGAACCCGTAGGACGACGGATGGTCCGAGATCCGGCCGAGCCGCAGTGGCACCGGGTTGCGGATCAGCTCGCCCAGGACCCCGTGACCGGACGGCAGCGCTCCGATCCGCTTCACCTGTTGGTCGGTCATACCGACCGGGATGAACTGGGAGAGCCGCTGGTCCTCACCGATCACCCCGAGTGCGCCGTACCCGGCGTCCACCAGGGTGACCGCCGCCTCGACGATGTGCTGCAGCGCCTGGGTCAGTTCCAGCTCCCGGCCCACCGCCAGGACCGCCTCCAGCAGGCTGTGCACCCGGTCCCGGGTGCCGCGCGCGGCGTTCAGCCTGGTCTGGAGCTCGTCCAGCAGGTCGTCCAGACGCAGGTGCGGCAGAGGAGTCGAACTCTCCGCTTCGCTGCCCACCGGTTCCTCCGAGACTCGCCGGGTGCCACTGCCCAGACTAGACGCGGCGGCCCGGGCGCGTCGTGTCCCGCTGGGCCACCAGGGCCCATCGGCCCCAGCCGCCGGCCCCGCCCGGCCCATGGCGATCACCCGTCGCCCGAGGAACGCTGGAGGGGAGGACGGGACGGCACCGCAGCCGTCGCGCTCCGGCAAGGTGCGACAGGAGTGACCAGGCCATGAAGGCGCTGACCTACCACGGACCGGGCCGTCGGACCTGGGGCGACGTCCCCGACCCCGCGGTGCGCGACCCCATCGAGGCGGTCGGCGTCCCCGCATCCTTCGAGCTGTGCACCCGCGCCTACGACATCTTCGCCGACGCGGGCACCGACGGCGCCCTCAAGGTCGCGCTCTTCCGGACGTGAAACCGACACCGGCGAGCCAAGGAGCACACGGTGAACCAGAACCTCCACAACGAAGCCGTCCGCCGCGTCGATCCCGCAGCCGTCGCGCGCAGGGTCGCCGATCGCTGTTCCCAACTCGGCCTGACCGATGAGGTGCTGGCGAACCAGGCGGCCATGGCGCCGCGCTACCTCAAGTACCTTCTGGAGACCGGACCGGACTTCGACCCGGGTGGCTTCCTGCGGATCGCCGCCGCCCTGCGGCTCACCTACCAGGAACTGGTCGAGGGGCGCGCCGACGCCCCGCCGGGACAGCCGGACGCCGGGCCGCGTCCGCTGCTGGTCCACCTCACCACCGCCGAGTGCTGGGACAGGGTCGGTACCCACGGTGTGGGCCGGATCGCCCTGCCCGTCGAACCGGGCCCCGCGGTCTTCCCGGTCAACTACACCGTGGACGCCGCGACGATCGTCTACCGGACAGCCGCACAAGGCGCCGCGGCGCCGGACGACGGAGCCTCGGTAGCGTTCCAGGTCGACCGGATCGACGATCACCTGAGCCAGGGCTGGAGCGTCCTCATCCTCGGCAGAGCCGAGCACGTCGACGACCCCGACACCGTCCGTCACCTGCGGCGGCTGCCCGGCACCACGCCGTGGGCCGGCGGCGACCGACCGCTCTGGGTACGCGTCCGCACGGAGAAGATCACCGGCCGCCGGGTCGGCAGCGGCAGGTCGCCGACCCTAGCGGGCGACTTCTGACGCGCTGATTCGAAACGTCCGGGGAGACGTGGCGACCACCAGGGCGGGAACGGCAGCCCGGCAACGGGCGATCGGGGACGGCTCTCCGGTTACGGCCGACGCCGCCCCGGGCGCCGGTTCGCTCAGGCCTCAGGGATGGTTCGCCCAGGTCTCAGGGACGGACAGCGCCGTCCCGCGCCGTCGAGGGGGGCACCCGGCACAGCGCGATCTCCGCCGCGATCCGTTCGGCCAGCGGTGCCACGACGGCCGCGACCGGTGCCGACAGACCGGTGCCCAAACTGCCGTCGGCTCCTTCGACGGCGTAGACGACGAGCCGCCGGGGGAGGCGGCCCAGCACCCGGGCGAGTTCGACGGCTTCGCCGAGACCGAGGCCGTGGGAGCTCGTCGCGCCGCCCGGCGTCCGCCGCGCACCCTCCAGCGCCAGACGGTGCACCCGGCCGGGACGCCCGGGGTGCGCGTGTGCGGCGTCCACCACGACGGCGAGCTCGGCGCCCTCCCACAGGGTGATCAGCCGGGCGGGGTCGCCGTCGCACACGCGCAGGACGGTCCCGCCCGGCAGGGGCCGCTGTTCGGCCCGCTTCGCCAGCCGGGCGACGACGGCCCAGCCCACACCGTCGTCGTGGCGGTACTCGTTTCCGACGCCGATGACGGCGATCCGTGCGGTGACATCCATGCGCTTCGCTCTCCCCGCCCGTCGTGGCCCTCAGCCGCGCCACGGTCGTACGGGGGCCGTACGGGTCACGGACACCGCCACCTGGACCACACCGGGTCCGCCGGTCGCTGCCCGGCGCACATACTGGCGAGGACGGCTGCCTGCCGGGACGGCGTGATCTGTGCGGGGAGGTTGACATGGCGGACGGCGCCGTGGTGACGGACAGGGACGGGCTGAACACACTGATCGCGGTCCTCGCCGGGCGCGGTCGCACGGTCGTCGGTCCGACGGTCCGCGACGGGGCGGTCGTCCTCGCCGAGCTCTCCGGTGGCGACGAGCTCCCCTACGGCTGGGGGGTCGAGCTGGAGGCCGGGACGTACCGGCTGCGGGCCCGCGAGGACGGCGCCGCGTTCGCGCACAGCGCCGGCCCGCAGTCCTGGAAGACGTTCCTGCACCCGCCACGGGAGCGGCAGTGGACGGCGGACCGGGATGCCGACGGCGGGCTGGTGGTGACCGAGGACCGGACACCACCGCCGTCGTACGCGTTCCTCGGCGTACGCCCCTGCGATCTGCGGGCCATCGCGATCCAGGACCGGGTGCTGACCGGCGGGAGGCACCGCGATCCGGCCTACCGTGGCCGCCGGGAGCGGGCGTTCCTGGTGGCGGTGGAGTGCACCGAACCGGGGGCGACCTGTTTCTGTGTGTCCATGGGGACCGGGCCGGCCGTCGGGCCGGGCTACGACCTGGCGTTGACCGAGGTGATCGATGCCGAAGGCCACCGCTTCCTGGTGCGGGCCGGGAGCGAGGAGGGGGAGTCGGTCCTGGCCGAGCTGCCATGCCGCCCCGCCGATCAGGCCACCCGGTCGGCCGCCCGCGAGCGGGTCGCCGGGGCGGCCGACCGGATGGGCCGCAGCATGCCGCCGGTGGACCTGCAGGCGCTGATGCGCGGAACCCTCACGGCCGAGCGCTGGGACGACGTCGCGGCACGCTGCCTGACCTGCGGCAACTGCACGATGGTCTGCCCGACCTGCTTCTGTACCACGGCCGAGGACGTCACCGACCTGACCGGTGACCACGCCGAGCGGTGGCGCCGTTGGGAGTCCTGCTTCGACCTGGACTTCTCCCATCTTCAGGCGGGGCCGGTCCGTGACACCCCGCGCAGTCGCTACCGGCAGTGGGCCACCCACAAACTCGGCACCTGGTACGACCAGTTCGGCAGTTCGGGCTGCGTCGGCTGCGGTCGCTGCATCGTGTGGTGCCCGGTGGGCATCGACATCACCGAGGAGGCCCACGCGCTGCACCGGGAACGGGACGGCGGGGCCCCCCGGGCGGGGGCGGAGGGTCCTTCGTGACCGCGGACCGCCACGGCTTCCTCGACGCCCTGCGGCCCGGTCACCGCGACCGCCTGCTGGCCCTCTCCTACGAGGTCTCCTACCCCGCGGGCACCCGGATCTTCGAGGAGGACGGCGTTGCCGACCGGTTCTGGATCATCCGTTCCGGGCTCGTCGCCCTCGACGTCCACGTTCCGGGCCGGCGCGAGGCCGTCGTGGAGACCCTCGGCGACGGCGATCTGCTCGGCTGGTCCTGGTTGTTCGAGCCGTACCGCTGGCATCTCGGTGCGCTGACCCGCGGGATCGTGCTGGCGTCCGAGTTCGACGCGCAGCGCGTCCGCGACGCGTGCCAGGAGGAACCGGCGTTCGGTCTGGCGGTGACGAACTGTGTCGCACAGGTGATCGCCCGGCGGCTGAAGGCCACCCGAACCCGGCTGCTGGACCTCTACGGGCTTCCCGGAGACGGCGGGGCACGATGACCAGAGCGGCGGCGCCTCCCGTCCCGTACCGGGTGGTGGCACGGGACGCCGAGACGCCGGACACCGCCACCATCGTCCTGGAGCCGGTCGGGCCGCCCCTTCAGCCCTTCGCCCCGGGACAGTTCGCGATGGTGTACGCCTTCGGCGCCGGTGACATCCCGCTGTCGGTCTGCGGGATCGACGGGCACCGGCTGAGCCACACCGTCCGCGCGGTCGGGGCGGTCTCCGCCGCGCTGCACGGCCTGCGACCCGGTGAGACGATCGGGGTGCGCGGCCCGTTCGGCACGGGCTGGGAGCTGCCCGCCGCGGCCGGGCTCGATCTGTTGGTGGTCGCCGGCGGCATCGGTCTGGCACCGCTGCGCCCACTCGTACGCGCCGCGCTCACCGAACCCGGGGGGTACGGACGGCTGAACGTCCTGATCGGGGCGCGCACACCCCGCGAGCTGCTCTACCCGGAGGAGGTACGCGACTGGCGGTCGGCCACGAGGGTTCTGACCGCCGTCGACCGCCCCGACACGCGGTGGCAGGGTGAGGTCGGGGTCGTCACGACCCTGCTCGACCGGGCCGCCTTCGACCCCGGGGCCGCGGCGGCGTTCGTCTGCGGCCCCGAGCCGATGATCCGGGCCACCGCCGGCGAACTGGTGCACCGCGGCGTCGCCCCGGACCGGATTCAGGTCTCCCTCGAACGGAACATGCACTGCGGAACCGGCCACTGCGGGCACTGCCAGCTCGGACCGCTCCTGCTCTGTCGCGACGGCCCCGTCGTCGACTGGACCCGTGGCCGACCCCTTCTCATGGTCCGGGAGCTGTGACATGACCGCCGGCGACCGCCCGAAGCTCGCCGTGTGGAAGTTCGCCTCCTGTGACGGCTGCCAGCTCACGCTGCTGGACTGCGAGGACGAACTCCTCGCGATCGCCGAGAAGGTGGAGATCTCCCACTTCCTGGAAGCGTCCAGCGCGACCGACCCCGGCCCGTACGACCTGTCGCTGGTCGAGGGTTCGGTCACCACCCAGCAGGACGTCGACCGGATCCAGCACATCCGCGCCGTCTCACGACGCCTGGTGACCATCGGCGCCTGCGCGACCGCCGGCGGTGTCCAGGCGCTTCGGAACTACGCGGACATCGCCGAGTTCCGGGCCGTCGTCTACGCGAGGCCGGACTACATCGAGACGCTCGCCACCTCCACACCCATCAGCGCCCATGTCACCGTCGACTTCGAACTGCGCGGCTGCCCCATCGACCGCGGCCAACTCGTCGAGGTCATCACCGCCTACCTGGCCGGGCGCAAGCCGGACGTACCCGCGCACAGCGTCTGCTTCGAGTGCAAGCAGCGCGGCACGGTCTGCGTGACCGTGGCCCACGGCACACCCTGCCTCGGCCCGGTCACCCACGCCGGATGCGGAGCGATCTGCCCGACCTACGGGCGCGGCTGCTACGGCTGCTTCGGCCCGGCCGACTCGACCAACTTCCCCTCCTTCATCCCCCTGTTGCGCCGCGACGGCATGGACACCCTCGACATCGTGCGAGTGCTGCGCACCTTCAACACCGCCGCTCCCGAGTTCGACGCGGCCTCCCGGAAGGAACCGGAACGGTGACCCACCGCGGCTCCAGGGTCCTGCACGTCGGATCGCTCGCCCGGGTCGAGGGCGAGACCGCGCTGCACCTGCGCATGGACGGCGAAGAGGTCGCCGAGGCCCGACTGGCGATCTACGAACCTCCGCGCTTCTTCGAGGCGTTCCTGCGCGGACGTTCCTACACCGAGCCGCCCGACATCACCTCCCGGATCTGCGGGATCTGTCCGGTCGCCTACCAGCTGAGCGCCTGCCGGGCCGTCGAGGACGCCTGCGGCGCCGTCGTCGACGGGCAACTGGCGGCCTTGCGGCGGCTGCTCTACTGCGGCGAGTGGATCGAGAGCCAGACGCTGCACATCCACCTCCTGCACGCACCCGACTTCCTCGGCCGCGACAGCGTCATCGACCTGGCCCGTACCCACCGCGCGGACGTCGAACGCGGCCTGCGGCTCAAGCAGGCCGGAAACGCGATCATGGAGATGCTCGGCGGCCGGGCGATCCACCCGGTCAACGTCCGCCTCGGCGGCTTCCACCGCACCCCGACCGCGGCCGAACTACGGCCGCTGGCCGAGCGGTTGCGCCGAGCCCGGGACGACGCGCAGCAGACGGTGCGCTGGGTGGCCGGCTTCGAGTTCCCCGACGCAGGCTGCGACCACGACCTCCTCGCGCTGGCCCGACCCGGCAGCTACGCCATCGAGTCGGGCACCCCGACGGTCATGGCCGCCCCCCGAGCCGCCGGGCTGCCCGCGGGATCCGACCGCAGGCTGCCCACCCGGAGCTTCGAGGTCCACGAGTTCGGCGAGCATGTGGTCGAGAGCCAGGTGTCCCACTCCACCGCCCTCCACTCCCTGCTGGACGGTCGTCGCCATCTCACCGGTTCGCTCGCCCGGTACGCGATCAGTGGCCGCTGGCTCTCCCCGATCGCCCTCCAGGCCGCCTGGGACGCCGGGCTCGGCGACCCCCGCCGGGGCACGGTCTGCCGCAACCCGTTCCGCAGCATCGTCGTCCGGGCGGTCGAGGTGCTCTACGCGGTCGACGAGGCGCTGTGCCTCATCGAGGCCTACGATCCCCCGCCGCGTCCGTACGTCGACGTGCCGGTGCGAGCCGCCACCGGTCACGGAGCCACCGAAGCGCCGCGAGGGCTGCTCTACCACCGCTACGCCATCGACGGCGAAGGGAACGTCACCGAAGCCGCCCTGGTCCCGCCGACCGCGCAGAACCAGGGTGCGATCGAGGAGGACCTGCGCCATGTGGTGCAGGAACGCCTGCGAGCCGGCGCCGCCACCGACGAAGAGCTGACCGCCCTTTGCGAACGGGCGATCCGCAACCACGACCCGTGCATCTCGTGCTCGGCCCACTTCCTCGACCTCACCGTCGAGCGCGTCGGAAAGGGCTCCTGACGTCCCCACGCCGTTCGAGCCCGGGCCTGGAGCGCGCGGTCACCTCGGGTCGCCGCGGACGACAACGACCGGGCACGAGGCGTGCTGCACACAGTGCTGGCCCACCGACCCGAGCAGGGCTCCGGCGAACCCGCCGTGGCCCCGGCTGCCCACCACGAGCAGCTCGGCCCCACGGGACCTCTCCACCAGGATCTCGGCGGCATTGCCGAGTACGGCGCTCTCCCGGATCTCCACCGGCCGGTCGTCGCCGACCGCTTCGGCGACCGCCTGGGCCAGTACCTTCTCGGCGGCATGGCCGAGCTCCCGGTTCACCGACGTCGGGGCGCGCCCGTACATCGGAGGGAGGAGCCAGCAGAGCACCGCCTCCACCTCGGCGCCGGTCAACCGGGCCTGGCCGACCGCCCACCGCAGCGCCTGCCGGGACGACGGCGACCCGTCCACCCCGGCCACGATCCGGCGTGTCGCCGGGATGTTCCGGTCCATCGTGTACCTCGCCTCCCGACCGCGCGCCGGGCGCCGTGCCGCTGTGCGGCGGGGGCCTGCCCGGGGCCGTTGTGAACCCTCTCCCGTCCAACTCTCCGCCCCGCCTCGGCTTCGCGCACGACCGTTCGGGCCTCCCCGAGCGGGGGGACGAGGCCGGCCGGCCGCCGGGCTCCCGATCACCGGCGACCGCACCCCAGACGACGAACGGGAACGGGGCCACGACGGCCGGCTGGGCGGGGCCGGGCGCCGCCGTCCCGAAGACGCGGTGCAGGGGCGGCAGGTGGACGATCGCGGCGGCGAAGGCGAGTGCGAAGCCGATGCCGCCGAGCAGCCGGGGGTTGCTGACGGCCGCGAGGACGGCCGCGAGTGCCAGCAGCAGGGCGAATGGGTGGGTGAACTGCTGCGCGAGCTCGCGGGGCCAACGCGGCCCGCCACGCCGCGAGAGGGTGTCGGGGCCGTACACCGCCCGGCGCCGGGCGGCCTCGCGTCCGGACAGACCCCGGGGTGACGTGCGCGGATCCCGGAAGAGAAACGCGACGGGCTCGCGCGGATCGTGAGCCTCCGAGCGGTCGGGCGACTTTCGGGCCCTGTACCGAACCGTAGGCACCGGCCGGTGCCGGGAGACAGGGCCGGCGGCCCCGGGAACGAGGCGAGCGGCCCTGCCCGGGCACCGGCATCCCTGCGGCAGCAGGCACGGCGCTACGGCCGGGATCACCCAGGAGACCGGTGACGAGTCGCGCTCCCCGGAGCAGGGGCAACGCCGGCCGGACCGTCCGCGGGTCTCAGCGGCCCACTATTCGGGGCCGGCCGGCCCTGGCCGGGGGGAGTCTCGGCGGCGGACGGTTGAGATGTACCCGTTCGGAGTACCCCATCGTCGTCGGACCGGACCGAGGGAGCCCGAGATGTCCACCGCCCAGTACCGGCCCTCCACCGTCGAGGCCCCGCCGGCCGACGGCGCGGTCACGGGGTCGCTCGGCGCGGAGCAGCACGAGCCCGGGACGGATGCCGACCGGGCGTCGGTCCGGCTGGCACCGTGCCTGGTGGGTGCCGTCGTCCTCGACGCGGACCGTGTCCTGACCGACTCCCAGCCGCTGCGCGTCATCGCCTGGCAGGACACCCTCGACGCCTATCTGGCCCAGTACGCGCACGTCACCGGCCGTCCGCAAGGCACCCTCGACGCCACGTCGGACCTGCCCGCCCACCTCACCGGTCGGCTCGACACGGACATCGCCGCCGCACTTCTGGCCGCACGCCCGGTGGCCGCCGACCTGGCGGCCCAGCACCTCGGCCCGTCAGACGAGGACCTGCTGCGCCTGCTGGTCCGCCACGAGGACCAGCGCTTCGAGGAGCTCCTGCGCTCCCAGGGCGCACCGCCGCGCACCGGCGCCGTCCGGTTGCTGCTCGCCCTGCGCGCCGCCGGTATCCGAACGGCGGCGGTCTCCACCAGCCTGCGCGGCGAGCTCCTGCTGCGCCGTGCCGGGCTGGCGGACCTGGTGGACCTCTGCGTGGATGCCGGGGATGCGGCGCACTACGGGCTCGCCGGACCACCCGACCCGGGCCTGTACGAGCTGGCGATGAGACTGTTGCGGACCGCACCGGAGCGCTCGGTGCTGCTGGTCGGCACGCCCCTGGGCACGGCGGCCGGTATGCGGGCCGGCTTCGGCCGCACGGCTGCGGTGACCTTCGCCCACGACACGGTCGCCTTCGAAGGCGAGGAGCCGCCGGTGCCGTGGCCGGGCCCGGAGCCGCTCGTGTGCGGACTGGGCGCGGTCACGGTGGCCGAGTAGCGGATGGGCCTACGACGATCACGGTGTTCCGGGTCGGGCAGCAGTCGGCGCAGGTGGTGGACGACACGCCCGCCGGTGGCCATGCCGGAGGCGGAGACGGGCATGGGTGAGGACCACCGCCCGGACGTCGGCCGGGCCGAGCGGTAGCGGGCGCCAGTTGCGGCGGCGAAGTCCGGCCAGGCCCTGGAACAGGCCGCAGTCGACCATGATCCGGGCGTGGCCGGTCTCCACCAGGAACTTGCCGCCGGTAACCGTTCCGACACCGCCGAGGGAGGTGAGCAGGCCTGGCCGGGTCGGCCCGGGCAGCGGGGCCGAACGGCCCTGTGTCCGGGCCCGCCCGGGGTTGGACAGTGAAGGCGGAGCACCGCTCGCGAAGGAGTGAGGACCATGCAGCACCGCACCGTCCAGGACGTGATGACCCGGGAGGTCGTCACCGCCAGGCCCGACACGTCGTTCAAGGAGGTCGCGGCGCTCTTCCACCGTAACGACATCACCGCGATCCCCGTTCTCGACGACCAGGGCCGCCCGCTCGGCATGGTTTCCGAGGCCGACCTGATCCGCAAGGAGGCCGTGCTCCCGGACCCGGAAGGCCGCTTCCCGGGCCGCTGGCTGGACGCCCACGACCGGGCCCGCGCGGAGGCCGAGACCGCCGGCGGACTGATGACCAGCCCGCCCGTCACCGCGCGGCCCGGCTGGTCCGTGCCGGAGGCCGCCCGTGCCATGGACAAGCACAAGGTCAAGCGGCTGCCCGTGGTCGACGAGGTCGGCAGGCTGGTCGGCATCGTGAGCCGCCGGGACCTGCTCCAGGTGTTCCTCCGCCACGACGCGGCGATCCGCGAGGAGATCACGCACGACGTGCTCGGCCAGACGCTCTGGCTCGCCCCCGGCGACATCCAGGTCGCCGTCCACGAGGGCGTGGTGACCCTCACCGGGCGGGTGCCCCGCCGGAGCCTGGTCCCGATCACCGAGCAGCTGTGCCGAGCGGTGGACGGTGTGGTGGCCGTGCACCAGACGCTCGACTGGACGGACGATGACACCGGCGTCGCCATGGAGCACCCGCACGCCTACCGCGCGGACCGGTGACGCCTCACCGGCCCTCACCGGTGGACGATCGCGGTGGAAGCCGCCTCGGTGGCGGCAGCGGCCCCGAACGGGCGGAGTCCCGTGAACTCCAGCGCATCACCGAGGTACTCGACCCGCCAGGGCCGACCGGCCCACCCGCCCGGTACCGGCCAGCCCTGGCCGCAACGCCGGGCGTGGCGCTTCCCTGGAAGACGAGAAGCATTCCGAGGGAGGCGCACCATGCCGCAGACCGAGGTCCCCTTCGAGCAGAGCCTGATGCACACCCGGAGCGGCCGTACGATCGCGATCTCCCGGTACGCCCCGGAAGTCCTGCCGTTGGACCAGGGCCGCATCGTCCTGGAAACCGCCTGTGAGCCGTACGACCGTGACGCGGTCTGGATCCTGTTGACCCCCGGCGAGGCCGGGGACCTGGCGTCGCTGCTGGTGCGGCAGGCCGCGGCCGTGTCGATCGCCCCGGAGCGGTAGCGATGCGGATCGCTGACGTGATGATCACCCCGCCGGTCACGGTGCTGCCACGGGCGACCGCACGGCAGGCAGCGCGCCGGATGGAGACCGAGGCCGTCGGCTGCGTGCTGGTCGTCGGTGACGACACCTTGCACGGCGTCGTCACCGACCGGGACCTGGCCGTCCGGGTACTGTCCACGGGCACCGACCCGGAGACGCCGGTGTCGGAGTTCATGTCCGCACCTGCCGTCACGGTCGACGCGACCGACGATCTGGAAGCCGCCTACCGGGTCTTCCGCCGTGCCGGGGTCAGGCGTCTGCCGGTACTCGACGGACGACAACGCCCGGTCGGCCTGCTGGCCGTCGACGACCTCTTTCTGGACGTCCTGCAACGCCTGTCGGACCTGCTGGGTCCGGTCTCCTGGAGCGCTCTCCGGGAGGGCGGCACCGGTCCGGGCAGTGCGGGCGTACCCGGCTGACACCTTACGGAGCACACCATGACACACCAGTGGAACACCGTCGGCGAGGTGATGACCCACGCCGTCGTCGCCGTCGGCCGCGACGCGACCTTCCGAGAGGTCCTGGACACACTCCAGCGGTGGAAGGTCAGCGCGGTACCGGTCCTGGCCGGCGACGGCCGGGTGATCGGCGTGGTCTCCGAGGCCGACCTGCTGACCACTCGGGACCGGGAACCCGAGCGCGGCACCGCGTTCACCGCCGGGCAGATGATGTCGGAACCGGCCGTCACGGTGCACGCCGACAGCCCGACGGCGGAGGCCGCCCGGGCCATGGCCCGCGGCCATCTCAAGCGGCTCCCCGTGGTGGACGACGAAGGCTTCCTGATCGGCATCGTCAGCCGCAGCGACCTGCTCAAGATTCACCTCCGGACCGACGAGGAGCTCGCCGACCAGGTGAAACTTGAGATTCTCGCGGTCCTCCACCCCGAACAGGCGTCGGCGGTCGGCGTCAGGGCGGTGGAGGGCCGGATCGTTCTGACCGGCACCCTGCCGGATGCCTCCGTGCTTCCCTTGCTGGAACGTCTGGTCCGGGCCGTGCCCGGAGTGGTGGACGTCGATGTCAGGGCCGTCGCCCCCGTCTGACGCCCCCGGCGGGCAACCGGGCGCTTCGCCGTGGCGGTGCCCACACCGGCGCGTGCCTGTTCTGCGGCTGACCGGACCACTCGGAGCACTCCGCCCCGACCGATGGCGGGCAGGCACGGGGCACGCGAGTCTGGATGGTAGGAGCCGTTGGCATGAGCGGCCCCGGACCGGCGACGTGGGCCCGTCGGCTCAGGAAAACCGGGCACTACGACGTTTCGCCGCGACGATCTGGCAGGAGGAGCGATGAATGATCCGGTGATTGTGGGAGTGGACGGTTCCGGACGGAGCCTGCGCGCCCTCGTGTGGGCGGGAAACGAGGCGGTACTGCACGGCTGTCCGTTGCACATCGTGCATGTGCTGCCCGGCTGGGAGTTCGACGCCCCGTTCTTCCCGCCCGGACGCTCGCAGGGCCTCAGCCGACGGGGTGCGGGCATCCTGAAGGAGGCGGAGGCGATCATCAAGGAGAGCCATCCCGGTCTGGAGGTGGGGTCGGCCCAGTTCCCCGGTTCCCCCGCCGAGATCCTCCGCGCGATGTCCGAGCAGGCGCACAGTGTGGTGCTCGGCGCCCGGGGGGAGGGCGGTTTCTGGAACCTGCTGGTCGGTTCGGTCGGTCTGCAGGTCGCCGGGCACGCGGCGGGCCCGGTGGTGGTGGTCGGGCAGATCACCACGGGCCATCGCAGAGTGGTTGTCGGCACCGACGGTTCCCCGCATTCCGACAGCGCCCTGGAGTTCGGATTCGAGGAGGCGTCGCTGCGTGGGGCGCGTCTCCAGGTGTTGCGGGCGTGGAGCATGCCGAATCCGGCCGGCACCGACGGGGCCGAGGTCGACCCGGACGAGGAGGAGGCCCGGCAGCGGAGCGAAGTGGACGAACAGCTCGGCGACCTCGTCCAGCGGTTCCCCGATGTCGAGGTCGAGCGTGACGTGGTCCGCGGAGGAGCCGCGCCACTGCTGGTCCGTGCCTCCGACCGGGCCGATCTCGCGGTCGTCGGCTCGCGTGGCCGGGGCGGCTTCCACGGTCTTGCTCTCGGATCCGTCAGCCACGCTCTCCTGCACTACGGCATCTGCCCCGTGGCTGTCGTGCGCCCCCGCCCCCACAAGGTGCGGGAGTGACGGAGCGTCTGCGACAGGTTCAGGGCGACCCGATCGCCCGCTGACGTCCACCCGAGGGCTCCGGGTGGTGGGAGGTTCCACCGTCCAGCCCTGCCCGGGGCGCCGGCCGAGAGGTCGCTCCGGCGGCCGACCCGCGCTTGCACCCGCAGGATCGTCCTCCCGTGCCGGGTCGGCGTACGGACCCGGCAACGGTGACCGGATGTCCCGGGCCGGTGGGCCGACCGGCTCCGCCCGTCGCCCGCGCCGTCGACGGACCATGGGACGGGAGGCTCGAATGCATCGGATGATCGCACGCATGCTGGTTCCCGTTCTGCACGCGGCCGGAAAGTCCGGACCCGGGCCCGTGCGGCGGCCGTCGAAGCCTGGGCCGCCGACATCGGCGCCGCAGTCGCCGGGCTGGCGGCGATGGCTGCTGCCGGCCGTCCTCGCCGTCACGGTGCTGGCCCTCCTGCTGACGCACAGCCGTCCCGGAACAGAACCCCGTTACGCCTACAGCGACTTCGCGGGCAGGGTGGACGCAGGCCAGGTCAAGACGGTCGACATCACCGACAAGGGCGCGATCACCGGCACGCTGAAGGACGGGACGAGGTTCACCACCCAGATCCCGACCGCACTGGACAACAGTCAGCTCACCAGACAGCTGCAGACCCAGCACGTCGCGATCACCGCGACCCAGAGCGGAGGCGGCTCGATCCTGTCGACCCTGTTCGTCTTCCTGCCGTTGATCGTCATCGCCGCGCTCTTCCTCTGGTCGGGGCGTGCGGTCTCAAGGACGATGACCGGTGGTCTGAGCGCGATCGGGCGGTCACGGGCGAAGATCATCGAGGCGGAACGGCCGAGTACCCGGTTCATCGATGTCGCGGGCTACGAGGGCGTCAAGCAGGAGGTCAGCGAGGTCGTGGACTTCCTGCGCAGCCCCGAGCGGTACGCCGCAGCCGGGGCCAAGGGACCCCGTGGCGTGATCATGGTCGGCCCGCCCGGCACCGGCAAGACCCTGCTCGCCCGCGCGGTCGCCGGAGAGGCCGAGGTCCCCTTCCTCTCGGTGACCGGCTCGGCTTTCGTCGAGATGTTCGTCGGCGTCGGGGCCTCCCGGGTCCGGGACCTGTTCGACGATGCCCGCAAGCGAGCCCCGTCGATCATCTTCATCGACGAGATCGACGCGGTCGGCGGTCGGCGCGGCGGCGGTAGCAGGCTGGGCGGCAACGACGAACGGGAGCAGACCCTCAACCAGCTGCTCGCCGAGATGGACGGCTTCGACCAGGGCACCGGCATCGTCGTCCTGGCCGCCACCAATCGCCCGGACGCGCTCGACCCGGCGCTGCTGCGGCCCGGCCGGTTCGACCGCCAGGTCACCGTGCCGCTGCCCAGCCAGGCCGAGCGGGCCGCGATCCTCGCGGTCCACGTCCACGGCAAGACGCTGGCCCCCGATGTCGACCTCGACCGCATCGCCCGCGGCACCCCCGGTTTCTCCGGCGCCGACCTGGCCAACCTGGTGAACGAGGCCGCCATCAACGCGGTACGCGCCGAGCGCGCCACCATCAGCGCGCAGGACCTCGACACCGCCCGCGACCGGGTGCTCCTCGGCCGCCGCGAGTCCTCCAACGCGCTGCTCCCGGAGGAACGCCGCTCGGTCGCCGTCCACGAGTCCGGGCACGCCCTGATGGCCGCGTTGTGCGCACACGCGGACCCGGTCGCCAAGGTGACCATCCTGCCCGCCGGCGTCACCCTCGGTGCCACCGAGCAGCTGCCCGAGGCGGAGCGGCACCTGTACAGCGAGAGCTACCTGACCGACCTGCTCACCGTCAAGCTCGGCGGCCGGGCCGCGGAACTGGTGGTCTTCGGGGAGGGATCGACCGGCGCGGCGAACGATCTGGCCAACGCCACCGCGCTCGCCACCCGGATGGTCCGCGAGTTCGGCCTGTCCAGCGAACTCGGGCCGGTGGGATACGCCATCACCACCCCGCAGCACCTCGGCGAGAGCCCGGAGGACCTGCTGCGCCGGCCCTACTCGGAGCAGACCCAGCGCACGGTCGACCAGGAGGTGGCCCGGCTGCTCCGGGAGGCCGAGGCACGGGCGGTCGGGCTGCTGCGCGGTCACCGCCGCGAGCTGGAGGAGCTGGCCGGGCTGCTGGTGGAGCAGGAGACCGTGGACGGCAAGGTCGTTCTCGGCATCGTGAACGGGAGCCCACGGCCGGCGCAGCCCCGCCGGCCGCAGGAAGGTCGGAGGTGACGGGCGGAGCGTCGACGGAGCAACGCCCGCAGTACTCGGTCCGCACGCAGGACCACCATGAGGGAGCGGCGCCCGCTGCCCGAGCCCCGGATTCCGCGAGACTCCCCTCGGGCGGCCCACGAGGGACCCTCGGCAGCCGTACGACGAGGTGCTCGCCTTCGCCTTCGAGGAGGCCTCGGTGTGTTCGGTGCCACTGCGGGTGGTCCATGCCTGGAGCCCGCCGGGTGGCAGGGCACACCTGTCCTTCGGAAGCGGCGGCGGTGAGGAGAAGGACTTGGCGGCTGCCGAGGAGCGGGCCCTCGCGCAGATGCCGGCACCCTGGCGCGAGCGCTGTCCGAACGTGGAGGTCGCGACAGCTTTGGTGTCCGGCAGTCCGGAGGTCGCTCTGGTGGAGTCGGCGTCGCGGGCCGGGCTCCTGGTGGTCGGCCGCCACGTCCGGCGCGTGCCCGTCGGACCGCACCTGGGTGCGGTCGCACATGCGGCGATCCACCATGCGCTCTGCCCCGTCGCGGTCGTGCCGTTCAGCTGACCTGACGCCGGGTTCTGCCGGTCGTTCGACCGGACCGGCATCCGCGCCGCGGTTGCCGGATCTGCCGGTCAACCGGTTGACCGGCGTCCCTGGTCCACAGGCCGCCGCGGCCGGCGGTGCCGATCGGACGGCCTTCCCCGGTCCGGGCGGTCCGCGGGTGGCGTGGTGCGCCGATTCACGCAGCCGAGGCCTCGGGCGCGGGCGGCACGACGACGACGGGAACGTGGGCGTGGTGGATGACCTCGGTGCTGGTCGAGCCGAGCGCGAGGCGACCCCAGATGCCGGCGCCCCGGGTGCCCACCACGAGCAGGCTCGCGTCCCGGCTCGCGTGCAGCAGGACCTGCGTGGGCCGGCCGCGCTCGCAGTGGACCTCGACCTCGACGAACGGCTCGCCGACCTGTCGGCGTAGCTCGTCGACCGAGTCCGTCACCTCGCGCGCGACGATGTCGTGCAGGTGTGTCGGAAACTCGCCGCTCGTGCGGGGCCAGGCAGCCCCGCCCAGATCCGACCGCCCGGTGTGGCTGGAGCCGTAGGCGCAGACGGCCCGCACGGTGACGCCGCGCACCTGTGCCTCGCGGAGGGCGAAGAGCACGGCGCGACGGGCGGGCTCCGAGCCGTCCGTACCGACCACTACCGGGCCGGCGGAACCGTGAGTGGAAACGTTGCCCATGGTGACCTCCGACGGTGTGCGGCCGGTGAGCGGGCCGGCGGACTCCGCGACTCCGGTAGGTCCGAGGGAGGGCGCGGTCGCCGACCTGTCCGCTGTCCTCCATGGTCCTCCGCCTGTCTCGCCGTGGCACGTCCGTCCCCGTCGTGAGCTCGTGCTCCGTCGGATCAGCGGCATCGGGACGGCTCCGAGGGCGCCGTCGTTCGCGCGTGCCCTTGAGGCTCTTGCCCGGCGCCTGCCCGGATCCGGGCACCTTGATCCGGGCACCTTGACAGACGTAGCACAAGCGCGGTGAACCCGGGGGGGAACATCGAGCCCGTGCGTTCGTGGTCGTGCACTGGACGCCTCCGTCGGTGGCCGACCCGTGTACGAGGGCCTGGGAGCACGAGGGCCTGGGAGCACGAGGACTTGGGCGCGGTGTTCAGGATCAGTGCCTGAGCGCCGCGCTCTTCCTTGATGGTGGAAGAGCCCGCCGCCGTTGGCCCGGGAGGTCGCCGTCGCGGCCATGTCGGCCCCCTGGGGGGTCAGTTCGACTTCGAGAGGCCGTCGGATCGGGGGAGCGGTTTTCTAGAGGCCCTGGGCGAGCAGGAGTTCGTGGGCCAGGCGGGCGCTGCGGGCGGCCTGCTCGGGGTCGGGTTCCTGGTCGGGGATCTCCTCCATCCCCTGGACGAGGGTGCGGATCGCCTGCCCGAGGGCCTGGACCTGGGACTCCAGCATTTCCACGCGCTCAATGGCGCTTTCGAGGTCTCGACCGGGCGGGTGGAGGCCGTCGCCGGGTGAGTCGCTGGTGGTGGGGTCGGTGGTGGGGTGGGTCGTCATCGGTTGCTCCTGCGGGGGTGGTTGTGTCGGGGGGCTTGCCCGGCGGGTGGATGAGGCCGTAGCAGCCGTCGTAGCGGTGGCGGACGGGACGGGCCCGGGCGCGGCGACCAGCTCCAGGGCCTTGGTGTCGACCTCGGTTCCGGTTGTCATACGAGCCCTCCTCGGGCGGAACCGTGGCTCTTCGGGGCCGCCACACCGTGATGCAGCGCGGTACACCCGGCTGGAGCGCGAGGCAGGTGCGGCTGCCCGTACGGCTGACGGCATCCGGCGTGCCCACTCGGCCCCGGTACGGTTGCGTCCCGGTTTCCCGGGCCGACCGTGGACCACTCCGTACCCGACGCTAGTCCGGTTCGCGCCCAGAAGCGATGGCCGCGCGGCCCCGCCCGGTGGTCTGCTCCCGGGCGATCGTCAATTTCCGGCCCGCGCCTTGCGCTCGCCGAGATTCTCCGTGCCGGGCGCGGGCCCGGATGTCAGTCGTGCGGGATGACGGCGACGGGGCAGACCGCGTGGTGGATCGCGGCGTGGGCCACCGGGCCGATGCGTGGTCCCAGGCCGGTGCGGTATCCGCCGCGCCCCACTACGAGCAGGCTTGCGCCGGGTGCGATGTCCACGACGGCCCGGCCCGGGCCGTCGTGGCTGAGGTGCTCCACCACGTGGACGGTGGGGAACTTCTCGCGCCATGGGAGCAGCGCCTCGTGCAGTGCCTGCTGGTCCGACTGTTGCAGAGACTCCTTGGGCGGCCGGTCCCAGCTGAGGGCCACTGGCCGGCGAGTGGTGGCGTGGACGGCGAGCAGGGGCGTGCGGCGTCTGGCGGCGGCGCCGAAGGCGAACCCGACCGCGCCCTCGTACCCGGAGCGGAGACTCATGCCAACGGCCACCGCGCCGGGCCGCGCGGCGGGTGTGCGGGTGCCCTCCGGTTCCTCGCAGGCGCGGACCAGCACCACGGGCCGTTCGAACCGGGCGACGGCGTGCAGGGCGAGCGAGCCGAGCAGGTAGCCCTGGACGCTGCCCAGCCCCTGCGAACCGAGCACCAGCATCTCCGCGTTGCGGGCGGCGGGCAGCAGTGCCGTCGGCGTGTCCACGGGCAGGACTTCGCTGATGACGGGCACGTCGGGGTAGCGCTTGAGCAGGTCGCTCTCCGCGTCCTGGAGGATGCGCTGCGCTGCCCGGGCCTGTGGGTGCTCACCGGGGACGTTCTGCGCCGTCATGGAGCGCAGGATCCACAGGTGCAGCAGCCGTACCGGTAGCCCGCGCAGTTGCGCCTCCTGGGCTGCCCAACGGGCGGCGGACAGGCTCTCGGGGGAGCCGTCGAGGCCGACGGTGATCTCCGGTTGCATGGTGGTTGCCTCCGTGTCGTCATTTCTGCCCGATCTCTGCCGGACCGGACGGGCCGTGGCAGCTCAGACGGTGGAGCCGGCTTTCCCGCCCGGTGGGACCATGACGGTCGCGGTGTGCCCCGTGTGGCCGTCGGCTCCTCGCGGTACTGCCGTCCGAGCGCCCCGTGACAGCCTCCCGCACTTCACGGCGGTACCACGTCCAGCCTGGACAACGGCGGCACCGGTCGCACTTCGGGCGGCCGGGGCAGCCGCCTGTGGGAACGGTGAGACTGGGAAGTGATGGACCACTGCACGGCGGTGGTGAAGACGGCGGAGCCGGCCGGCCCGCCGGGAACGGGAGTCGACCGATGGCTGGGAACGGGCGCGACGGACAACGCCGGCTGACCGGCGAGCTGGCCGAGCTGGTCCGGCTGGCGAGCGCGGCAATGAGCGAGGTCATGGACGGGCTGACCGGCTCGGCCGCCGTGGCGGAGGGGGCGACGGCTGCCGACAAGGCGCTGGCAGAGCTGCGTGAGCGGATCGAGGAGGACGCGGCAGGCGTGTTGCCGGGCAGGACCGCACAGAGGTCGGACCGGCACGCGATCGTCGTCGGCGTGCATGTGGGTACCGAGGTGGAATGCCTGGCGGATCTCGCTGAGCAGCTGCTGCGACTGGCCTGGTCGCGCCAGTCGGCCGAGCCGTGGCCGGAGCGGCTGAGGCTGCCCCTGCGCGGAATGGGCGAGGTCGTGCTGGTGATGCTCGCCAAGGCCGCTGACACGCTGGAGGCCGAGGCCGCCGAAGCCCGCGCGGATCTGCTCGCGGAGCAGCACGAGGTCGCCCAGCGGCAGCGCCTGTTGTACGAGCTGCTGCTGTCCGGGGCCGAACCTGCCGGGGCCGGAGACAGCGCCGACGCGACCCTGCTGGCGTGCTACTACCAGCGCTGTGCCGACCACGCCGTCTCCGTCGCGCGCCATGCGGTCCTGTTTTCGGCGGCCGGGGGCCGGTGAGGCGGGCGAGTCTGCCGACCGCCAGTGCCGCGGTGGTGACCGCCGTCAGCGCGGCCTCGTGACCGTGACCGGTGGCCACCGGGGAAGGCCGCCCGTGCCTCCCGTCCGCCGGGGTCGAGTTTCTGGTCATGCGGTGCCGGCGGCGGCGGTGGCGTCGAGGATCAGCTGCCAGGTGGCCTGGTTCAGGACGCTGCCGCGGTGGGTCACCAGCAGGGCGGCCTGGAGCGGGTCGGTCGGATCGATCGCCGGTGGGCCGCCGCCACGGGTCAGATGCCGGAGGAGCGCCGTGACGTTGTGTGCGAAGGCGGTCGATGCGGTGGCGGGTACCTGCGACGGGAGGTTGCCGGCGCCCATCACCGTGACTCCGTCACCGACCGGCGTCGTGGTGTCCGGTTCGGCGCCCTCGACGTTGCCGCCCAGCGGGCCGACTGCCAGGTCGACCACGACCGAGCCGGGGCGCATCGCGCGCACCGCGTCGCCGGTCAGCAGCGTCGGTGGTGGCCTGTCGGGCGGGTCGACGGAGGCGAAGACCAGGTCGAAGCCGGGGAGCGCGGCGGCCAGCCCGTGGCGCAGCTCGTCCTGCTCGGTGTCGAGGGCCTGGGCCAGTCCCGCCGCGCCGGTCACCGGGGGAAGGTTCGGCAGGTCGAGCAGGGTGGCGCCGAGCGCGACGGCCTCCGCCCGCTCGCGGCGCCGCAGCTCATGGACGTGGACGAGCGCGCCGAGGCGGCGGGCCGTGTCGACCGCCTGCAGGCCTGCGGCCCCGGCGCCGACAACCAGGGCCCGGACGGGCTCGAAGGACGCGGTCGTCGAGCCCCAGGGCGGCAGGCAGCGGTCCAGCCGGTCGGCCGCGGTCAGCACGGCCCGGTAGCCGGCGATCCGGGCCTGCGAGGTGCGGGCATCCATGGGGTATCCGTCGCTCATCTTCTCCGGTACCAGGTCGAGACCGATCGCGGTGAGGCCCTGGTCGGCCCATTGGCGGACCAGGAAGGGGATCAGGGTCGGCCGGAGCAGGGCGATCAGCAGCTGACCCGGGCGAAAGCGGTGGGTGAGACCGAGGTTGGGGCTCTGTACGCCGAGCAGGATGTCCGCGCGGCGCAGCAGGTCGGTGCGCGGAACGAGACGCGCGCCGACGGCGGTGTAGGCATCGTCGGGGCACCAGGCGCGGGTGCCGGCGCCGGGCTCCACCAGGACGGTCAGGCCCAGCGCGCCGACGGTGCGGACCAGTTCGGGGACGAGAGCCACCCGCCGCTCACCGGGTGCCGTCTCCCGCAGGACCCCCGCCGTCATAGCCGTCACAGCCGTTGCCACCGCCCTTCGGAGCAGGCCGACATGCCCAGTATGTCGCGTTTTGAGAGGCTGGATCCCCCGGACGGACCACCGGCAGCCGAGGAGTGGACGAGCGGATGACCGGACGACCGGACGAGCGGAGGGAGCCGGCGGTGGCAGGCAGGGGCTGGCAGTTCTGGGTGGACCGGGGCGGTACCTTCACCGACGTGGTCGCGCTCAGCCCGGACGGGCGGGTGCTGACCCACAAGCTGCTCTCGCACGACCCGGCGAGATACCGCGATCCCGCCGTCGCCGGAATCCGCGCGCTGCTGGGTCGCGAGGGCGGCCGGGCCGGTGCCGATCGGATCGAGGCGGTCCGGATGGGCACGACGGTGGCGACCAACGCCCTGCTGGAGCGCAAGGGCGAGCCGACGGCGCTGGTGATCACCCGCGGCTTCGCGGACGCGCTGCGGATCGGCTACCAGAACCGGCCGCACATCTTCGACCGTGAGATCAAGCTGCCCGAGCCGCTGTACGGCCGGGTGATCGAGGTGGACGAGCGGATCACGGCCGAGGGCACCGTACTGCGCGCGCCCGATCTGGAACGGCTCGCCCACGATCTGCGCCGCTGCTACCGGGACGGCATCCGTGCGGTCGCGGTGGTGTGCCTGCACAGCTACCTGCACCCCGCGCACGAGCGGGCGGTCGGTCGGCTCGCCGAGGAGATCGGCTTCCCGCAGGTCTCGCTCTCCAGCGAGGCCAGCCCGCTGATGAAGCTGGTGCCGCGCGGCGACACCGCCGTGGTGGACGCCTACCTGTCGCCGGGGCTGCGCCGCTATGTGCGGGAGGTGGCCGAGGAACTGCGCGGCGTGCGGCTGATGTTCATGCAGTCCAACGGTGGCCTTGCCGAGGCCGGGCACTTCCGCGGCAAGGACGCGATCCTCTCCGGGCCGGCCGGCGGCATCGTCGGCATGGTGCGGATGTCGCAGCTGGCCGGCTTCGACCGGGTGATCGGCTTCGACATGGGCGGCACATCCACCGACGTCTCGCACTACGCGGGCGAGTACGAGCGGGTGCTCACCACCCAGGTGGCAGGCGTGCGACTGCGCGCGCCGATGCTGGCCATCCACACCGTGGCGGCCGGCGGCGGTTCCGTCCTGCACTTCGACGGCAGCCGGCTCCGGGTCGGCCCCGACTCGGCCGGGGCCGACCCGGGACCGGCCGGCTACCGCGGCGGCGGACCACTGACCGTCACCGACGCCAACCTGGAACTCGGGCGGATCCAGCCCGAGTACTTTCCACAGGTCTTCGGCCCCGATGGCGACCGGTCGCTCGACCTCGACCTGGTGCGGCGCCAGTTCGCGCAGCTGGCAGAGGAGATCGGCGCCGCCACCGGAGAACGGCGCTCACCCGAGCAGATCGCCGAGGGGTTCCTGCGGATCGCGGTGGGCAACATCGCCAACGCCGTCAAGCGGATCTCGGTGCAGCAGGGCCGCGACGTCACCCGGTACGCGCTGACCACCTTCGGCGGGGCAGGAGGGCAGCACGCCTGTGCGGTGGCCGACGCGCTGGGCATCCGTACGGTGCTGGTGCCGCCGATGTCCGGGGTGCTCTCCGCGCTGGGTATCGGCCTGGCCGACACCACGGTCCTGCGGGAACGAGCGGTGGAGCGTGCGCTCGAACCCGCCTCGATGCCGGCGGTCCGGGAGATCGCCGGAGAGCTGGAGGCAGCGGCCCGGACCGAACTGCTCGACCAGGGCGCCGCTACCGAGCGGATCCGGGTGACGCACCGGGCACGGCTGCGCTACGACGGTACTGACACCACGCTCGCGGTCGAGCTGGCCGGGCCCACCAGGATGGCCGCCGCGTTCGAGGCCGTGCACCGCGCCACCTACTCGTTCCTGATGGACCGTCCGATCGTCGTCGAGGCCCTGCTGGTGGAGGCCACCGGCCTCAGCGAGCAGCCCGATCTCGGCGCCCTGGGCACACCGGGCGGACTTCCCGGCGAGGCACACACGGTGCGGCTGTACACCGGTGGCGCCTGGCGCGAGGTGCCGCTGCTGGAACGAGAGCGGATGCGTCCGGCACACACCGTCACCGGCCCGGCGGTCATCGCCGAGGCCAACGCCACCACCGTGGTCGACGAGGGCTGGCGGGCGACGCTGGCCCCGACCGGGCACCTGTTGGTGGAACGCTCCGGCGCCCGCGCCGAACCGGGCGTCGGCACCGCAGCCGACCCGGTGCTGCTGGAGATCTTCAACAACCTCTTCATGGCGATCGCCCAGCAGATGGGCGCCCGGCTGGAGTCGACCGCCCAGTCGGTCAACATCAAGGAGCGGCTGGACTTCTCCTGCGCGCTCTTCGACCCCGACGGCAACCTGGTCGCCAACGCCCCGCACATCCCGGTGCACCTGGGCTCGATGGGCACCACCGTGAAGGAGGTGATCCGCCGCCGGGCCGACGCCATGAGGCCGGGCGACGCCTACGCGGTCAACGACCCGTACCACGGTGGCACCCACCTGCCCGACATCACCGTGGTGACACCGGTCTTCGACAGCGATCGCGACGAGATCCTCTTCTTCGTCGCCTCCCGGGGCCACCATGCCGAGCTCGGCGGAATCTCCCCCGGCTCGATGCCGGCGACCAGCCGGGAGATCCACCAGGAGGGCGTGCTCTTCGACAACTGGCTCCTGGTGGCGGACGGCAGACTCCGCGAGGCCGAGACCCGGAAGCTGCTCACGGAGGGACCCCACCCCTCCCGCGACCCCGCCACCAACCTCGCCGACCTGCGCGCGCAGGTGGCCGCCAACCAGAAGGGCGTGGACGAAGTCGCCGCGATGATCGAGCACTTCGGGCTGGACGTGGTGCAGGCTTACATGCGGCACGTGCAGGACAACGCCGAGGAGGCCGTGCGCCGGGTCATCGACTCCCTCCAGGACGGGCAGTACCGGTACGAGACGGACTCCGGCGCGGTGATCGCGGTGCGGGTCGAGGTCGATCGCGCACAGCGCAGCGCCACGATCGACTTCACCGGTACCGCCGCTCAGCTCGACTCCAACCTCAACGCACCGTCGGCCGTCGTCACCGCCGCCGTGCTGTACGTCTTCCGCACCCTGGTCGCCGACGACATCCCGCTCAACGACGGCTGCCTGCGCCCGCTGCGCATCGTCGTACCGCCCGGCTCGATGCTCGCGCCCGTCTACCCGGCGGCGGTGGTCGCGGGGAACGTCGAGACCTCGCAGGCGATCACCGGCGCACTCTACGCCGCACTCGGCGTCCAGGCCGAGGGCTCCGGGACGATGAACAACGTCAGCTTCGGCAACGAGCAGCACCAGTACTACGAGACGGTCGCCTCCGGCTCGGGAGCGGGCGAGGGCTTCGACGGTGCGAACGTGGTGCAGACACACATGACCAACTCCCGCCTCACCGACCCCGAGGTCCTCGAATGGCGCCTGCCGGTCCTGCTGGAGGAGTTCGCCGTGCGCCACGGCAGCGGTGGTGCGGGCCGTTGGCGCGGTGGCGACGGAGCGGTGCGGCGGATCCGGTTCCGCGAGCCGATGACCGTGAGCATCCTGTCCGGGCACCGGCGGGTACCGCCCTACGGCATGGCCGGCGGAAAGCCCGGCACCCTTGGCGCCAACCGGGTGCGCCGGGCCGACGGCAGCACGGTCCGGCTGGCCGGCTGCGACAGCGCCGACCTCGCGGCAGGGGACGTCCTGGAGATCGAGACTCCCGGCGGGGGAGGTTACGGGCCGGCCTGACGCACCGCCCGGTCGGCGAAGGCGTGCCGGATTCGGGCTTCGCCCGGGGCTTTCTCGCGCCCGTCGTGGGCGAAGGGGTTCGCAGGTAGGTGTGCGGGCCGGGGAGGGGCGTGGTGACGCGGCCGACGTCTGATCAGACCACGTCTCACTGCGGGCGTCAGCCGTCGCCCGTTCGTCACGGCGGATGAGCTGATCCAGGCAGCTCGGGGCGCGCGGTTGCTCGTGATGGGCAGCCGGGGCCCGGGCGGCTTCGCCGGGACCGTACTCGGCTCGGTCAGCCGGGCCCGCGTGGAGCACGCGAGCTGAAGCCGCGGGGAAGGATGCGCTGACCCGCCGCCCCGACTACACGGGCGGCTCGGGGTAGTACTGGATGCCGTGGCGCACCTGGCGCGCGCGTTCCACCGAGTGCAGGCGCGTCACGAGGTGCAGTGCCATGTCGATGCCGGCCGAGATGCCGGCCGAGGTGATGACGTCGCCGTCGTCGACGAAGCGGGCGTCCCGGTGGACTTCGGCGGTGGGCTCCAGTTCGGCGAGCAGGTCGAGGGACGCCCAGTGCGTGGTGACGGAACGGCCTTGCAGCAGGCCCGCCTTGGCCAGGACGAGCGCCCCGGTGCAGACACTGGTCGTCAGCGACGCCCGTGCGTCGAGCCGGCGGACCCAGTCGAGATGGTCCTCGTCCTCCAGCAGCGGGCGGGTGCCTTGGCCGCCGGGGTGCAGGACGACGTCGGCGGCCGGCATCCCGTCCCGGGAGAAGTGCGGCAGGACGGTGAGGCCCTTCGCGCACTCCGCCGGAGCGCCGTCCCGGGAGACGCAGTTCACCTGCCAGCCGTCCTCGGGGAACTTGCGCGTCCAATAGGAGAGAACCTCCCAGGGCCCGATGGCGTCCAGCTCCTCGACCTCCGGGAAGAGCAGGATCGCGATCTGACGAAGCCTTCTGTCGCTCATGGGCGCCATCAAAGCAGAGGTCCCGGAGCTGTCGCCAGTGGTACGGGAGCGTTGCGGGACAAACCGGAAGCGCGGGGCGGACGGATTCACCCGGCTGGTCTTACCGGCTTCCTCTGTTGTGTGACGTAGCGTCAAATCTCCTGTGCTTCAAGGTTTCTGACGATATTACAGATCGTTGACTTTGGTATAGACCTCTGAATAGATTGTGCGCCGTGCGGACGGGGTCGCCGTGCGGACCCACCGCCGGGTGTCCCGGTGCCCGCAGGTCGTGACCTTCCCCGATACCGCCGGATGTTTCGCGCCTTTCGCCACCCCTTGTCTCCGACGGAGGATGCTTTCAGGTGCTCGACCAGGAAGAAGTTCACCGACGATCGTTCTCCGCACGGGGCGGAACCGCTCCGCTGACCTGGGGGCAGCTCGCGATCTGGAAGACCATCGCGTGGATGGGGGACGAAGCGCACTATTTCAATGTGCGCCGGCTGATCGACCTCCCCGACGGCACCACGGTGGACCGCGCGGTGGAGGCGGTCCGCGAACTCGTCGTCCGGCACGAGGCGTTGCGGACCCGCTGGGAGGAAGACGAGGAGGAACCCACGCAGACGGTGCGGGCCGAGGGCGCCGTCGAGGTCCTGGTCGTGCCCGTACCCGAGGGGGACGTCCGCGAGGCGGCGGAGGCCCGCACCCTTGCCCAGGCCGCCGAGCGGCTCCCCGGCGCCGAGGGGATGCCGGGCCGCTTCACGGTCTTCACCCGCGGCACCGAGGCGATGTGCGTCGGCCTGGTGGTCACCCACCAGGCCGTGGACGGCTGGTCGATGCGAATCCTGGAACGCCAACTGCGCGCCCTCGCCGCTGGCGAGCAACTCGCCGCCGACCCGTGGCAGCCGCGCGACCAGGCCGGCGTCGAGCGATCACCGGCCGGGCTCGCCCGCAGCCGGGGCGCGCTGCGCTACTGGGAGCGGACCATCGAGAAGGCTCCCCCCGCGATGTTCGGGCCGTCCCCGCAGAGCGCCGCCGACCCGGAGCGCTTCGTCCGGCTGGGGATGGACTCGCCCGCGCTCGCGCTCGCCGCCACCGCACTGGCCGACCACTGCAGGACGTCCGTCTCCACGGTCCTGCTCGCCGCGACGGCCGCCGTCGTGAGCCGCTTCGCGGAGCGCACCTCCGTGGTGCTCCAGCTGATCGCCTTCAACCGGGTCGACCCGCGCACCGACGACCTGGTGGGCTCCATGACGGAGAACGCGCTGTTCACCGTCGACGTGGACGCGGCCGGCTTCCCCTCCCTCGTCCGCGCGACCCACGAACGAGCCGCCATCGCCTACCAGAACGCCCGCTACCACCCCGTCGATCTCGACCGGGTACTGGACGGTGTCGCGCAGCGCCGCGGCGCCCGCCCCGACCTGGGCTGCTTCTTCAACGACGCGCGGTTCCAGGACCGGTGGCCCGACACGCTCGGCACGCTGCCCACCGAGGCCGGCGCCGTCGAGCGGCTCCGGGCCCGCACCCGCCTCCACGTCGAGGGCGCCTGGGCGGCCCAGGACGCGACCTTCTTCGCCCACACCGCCTACTCGCCCGACTCGGTCCGCTTCTTCGTCATGGCGGACACCCTCCTGCTGCCCCGGCCCGTCATCGAGGAGTGCCTGCGAGAGACCGAGCGGGTGGTCCTCGACAGCGCGCTCCGGCTCGCGGCAGCGCCTGTGCCGGGCGGAGAGGGCGCATGACCCCCGGACACCGCAATCCGGTCGCGTCCGTGCGCACCCGGGCGGCCCGGTGGGTGGCCATCGCCCGCCTGCTGCCGGCGGCCGGAGGGCCGCTTGTGACGCTCGCCCTCGCCGTGAACCTCGCACTGGGCCTGCTGCCCGTCGCGTTCATGGTCGCGACGGCCGTCGCGATCTCGCGGCTCCCCCGGGCGGCCGCCGCCGGCGGTGCCTGGGGCGTGGTGCTGCCCGCACTGCTGGTCGGCCTGTCCGCCTTCGTCGTCGCGCAGACACTGCGCCCGTTCCAGACCGCCGTGGCCGAGTCCGTCACCCGGGCCGTGGACGGCTACTGCGTCGACCGGCTGCTGACGGCGACCACCATTGACGCGCCGCCCTCCTCGCTGGACCGGCCGGAGGCGCTGGACCGTCTGGCGGACGCCCGGTCGGCGTTCGACCGCGCCATGCCCAGCCCCGGCGACGCCGTCGCGGGTCTGGTCGGCCTCGTCGCACGCTACGCCCAGCTCGCCGCCGCGCTGGTGGTCCTCGCCGTGGTGCTCCGGCCGTGGGCCGCCGTGCTGGCCGCCGTCACCGCGATCGCCGTCCGCTTCGGTCAGCGCGGCTCCCTCGCCGCCTTCGTCGAGTACTGGAAGGGGATGGCGGGCGAGCGCCGGAAGTCCGCCTACCTGCGGACCGCCGCGATCGAGGCGTCCGGCGGCAAGGAGATCCGTCTGCTCGGCGCCCTGCCCTGGTTCCGCGACCGCTACCGGGCCGAGGCCGTCGGCTACCTGGCGCAACTCTGGAAGGAGCGCCGCCGCCTGCTACTGCTGCCGTTCGTCGGCCTCGCGGCAGTGGCGGCCGTCGGCGGCGGAGGGGTCTTCCTCGCCCTCGCGACCGGAGTCCCCCGCGGTACCGACGGCGCTCTGGCGCTGGCGCTGACCGTGCAGTGCCTGCTCGTCCCGCTGCGCTTCGGCGTCTACTTCCCGGAGAGCGACGTGCAGACCCAGTACGGCATGCTGGCCCACCGGGCGCTCACCGACTTCGAGGCACAGACGGGCCACGAGGCACGGCCGGAGCGGGCCAGGCCGGTACCCCGGCTGAGCGAGGGCATCGCGTTCCGGAAGGTCTCCTTCGGCTACCCCGGCGCGGACCGCCGGGTCTACGAGGAACTCGACCTCCTCCTGCCCGCCAACCGTTCCACGGCCGTCATCGGCCTCAACGGCGCGGGCAAGACGACCCTGGTCAAGCTGCTGGCACGGGTGCACGAACCGGGCTCCGGCCGGATCGAGGCCGACGGCGTGCCGCTGACCGACCTCGAACCGGCCGAGTGGCGCCGCCGACTCGCCGTCGTCTTCCAGGACTTCAACCGCTACGACCTGACCCTCGCGGAGAACGTCGCGCTGGGCGCCGCGCACCGGCCGATGAACCGGGACGCCGTCACCGCGGCCCTCGTTCGGGCCGGCGCCCGGGAGATCCTGGACGCCGTCGGACCGGGCACCGCCCTCTCCGCCGCCTACCAGGGCGGGCGGGACCTCAGCGGTGGGCAGTGGCAGCGAGTGGCCCTCGCCCGCGCCCTCTACGCCGTCGACGCCGGGGCCGAGGTACTCGTCCTCGACGAGCCGACCGCCCAGCTCGACATCCGGGCCGAGGTGGCCTTCTACGACCGCTTCCTCGAACTCACCCGGGGGATCACCAGCGTGGTGATCTCGCACCGGTTCTCCACCGTCCGGCGCGCCGACAACATCGTCGTCATCGAGGACGGCGCCGTGATCGAGAACGGCGACCACGACAGCCTGCTCCGGGCCGGCGGGCGGTACGCGGAACTGTTCCGCCTCCAGGCCGACCGGTTCGACCGGGCCCCGGACGACCCGCAGGCGGACAGCACCGGTGACGGCCGGCCGGACGAGACCGCCCCCGACCGCCAGGAAGCTCTGCGATGAAGGATCTGTGGCTCGCCGTCGCGCACTTCATCCGGTTGTCCTGGCGCATCGACCGGCGCCGGCTGATCACCGGCCTGGGGCTGCTGCTGCTCGGCTGCCTGGCGACACCCGCTCTCGCCGTCGCCCTCAAGCACCTGACCGAGGCGGTGCTGGACGGCCACGGCGGCCCGGCCGTCGGTTTCGCGCTGGCGGCCGCGCTCCTCCTCGTCGGGGAGCAGATGCTGGGCCACTTCGCCCACCTGCACTACTTCGAGCTCGGCGAGCTGGAGGAGGTCGAACTCCAGAGCCGTCTGCTCGACGCCGCCGGTGCCCCGGGCACCCTGGAACGGGTGGGCACCCCGGAGTTCGCCGACACCCTGCACCTCGTCCGCGAGGACGTGGTCAGAACGAGGTCGGCGCTGGAGGCGGTGCTGCAACTGGTCACCATCGGTTTCCAGACCGTGCTCACCATGGTGCTCCTGGCCCAGGTCCAGCCCGTCCTGGCCCTGCTGCCACTGCTCGCCGTGCCGCCGGTGCTGGTCGGCCACCGGGCCCAGGAGGTCGTGGAGCGCGCCAAGAAGCACAGCGCCGAGGACTCCCGGCGCACCCGCGACCTGCTCAGGCTCGCCACCGCACCCGGGCCGGCCGGGGAGATCCGCCTCTCCGGCGCCGGTCCCGAACTCCGCCGCCGGCAGGCCGAGTCCTGGCGGGCGGTGAGCGCGGTCCTGAACCGCGCACAGTGGAGCGCCGCCGCCCTGCGCGCCGTCGGACAGCTTCTGTTCGCGGCCGCCTACGCCGCCGCGCTGCTGATCACCGTCGGCGCGGCCCTCGACGGGCGGATCGGGCTCGGCGACGTCATCCTGGTCATCACCCTGACGGTGCAGATCAGCACCCAGACGGCCACCTTCCTGGGGCTGTTCGGCACGCTCCAGGGGGCCGGCCGGACCGTCCGCCGACTGGCCCGGCTCGGCGCGGAGGGAGACCGGGCGCCGGGCCCCGCCGCCGCTGAAGCCCCCGCGGGCACGGCCGCGGAGCCCGGTCCGGCAGCGGGCGCCGACCCGGCCGGGGCGCCGGGAACGGCCCCGCCCGTCGCCCGGCCCGGCCCGTCGGTCCCCGCACGGCTGCACGGCGGCATCCGCTTCGAACACGTCTCCTTCAGCTACCCCGGGGCGGCCGAGCCCGTCCTGGACGACATCGACCTGGAGATCCCGGCCGGTTCCACCATCGCCCTGGTCGGCGAGAACGGAGCCGGGAAGAGCACCCTGGTCAAGCTGCTCTGCGGCCTCTACCGCCCGACCCGGGGCCGGATCCTGGTCGACGGCACCGACCTCGCCGAGCTCGACCCCGTGGCCTGGCGGGCCCGGGTCGCCGCCCTGCTCCAGGACTTCGCCCGCTACGAACTGCCCCTGCGGCAGACCGTCGGACTCGGCGACCTCCGTCCCGGAGCACAACCCGGCGACGACACCGCCGCCCTCGCCGCCGCGCTGCGCTCGGCAGACGCCGAGAGCGTCGCCGCCGCCCTGCCCCGAGGCGTCGACCACCTGCTCGGCAAGGGCTACGGGGACGGTGCCGAACTCTCCGGCGGTCAGTGGCAGAAGCTGGGCCTCGCCCGCACCCTGCTGCGCCCGGCCCCGCTGCTGCTCATCCTCGACGAGCCGGCCTCGGCCCTGGACGCCGAGGCCGAGCACCTCCTGTTCGACGGATACGGCGCCACCGCCCGAACCAGGGCCCGGGCCCACGGCTCCGTCACGGTCCTGGTCACCCACCGCTTCTCCACCGTGAGCCGCGCCGAGAGAATCCTCGTCCTCACGGAGGGCCGGGTACGCGAATGGGGCACCCATGAGGAGCTCATGGCCCGCCCCGGACTCTACGCGGAGCTCTACACCCTGCAAGCCGCCGCATACGCCTAGAAAGGCAGGTACCTTGCACACCCGTGACCCCATCCACCGGTTCGAAGACCCCGCGACCGCGGAGGACGGCACCGAACTCGCCCGGATCTGGGCCGACCTGATCGCGATCTCGGCCCGTCCCGCACTCGCTGACGACGCCGCACCGGGACCAGGTCTGGCCAGGGCCCTGGCCGTGGTCGACAACGGCATCCTCAGCAGGGGATCCGGCGGTATCCGGTCCGTCCCCTCGGCCGGCGCGATCTTCCCCTACGACGTCCTCGCCCTGGACCGATCCGGCCCGGGCCCCGCCGTCCTCTACCGGCTCGATCTCGACCGCCGGCTCTGCGTCCGCACCGCCGGTGGCGCACCACTGGACGAGATCCTGGCCGAGGACGCCGACGACGAACGGTCCGTTCTCGTCCTGCTCGCCGTCCGCCCCTGGCTGTCGATCCGCAAGTACGGTCCGCGGGGCTACCTCTACGCGCAGATCGACACCGGACACGCGGCGACCAACATGCTGGGTACCGCGCTCGACCACGGCACCGCCCGGTTACGCCTCGCGGTGTCCCGGCAGCGGCTGGCCGCGGCACTCGCCGACCTCCTGCCGTACCGCGAGATCCACTCCGTCCTGGAGCTGGGACTCCCGGAGTCGCCCGACGCGCCCGTCCCGGAGGGCTGGAGCTACCTGTGCCAGGACCGGCCGGTCCCGATGGAGAACACCGGTCACCTGGAGGCGGTCTGCTGGTCCGGCATCCCCGACCTGCTCGCCACCGGGCAGGAACGGGCCCCGGTGGCGGCCCGTACCGTCGTCGACGCCGGCCCGGTGCTCCCGGCCTCGGCGCGGATCCGGCCCGGGGAGTGGACCGGTCTGTCCCGCCGGCGGCGCTCCTCCAAGCACTTCGGGCGCCGACCGCTCGACCCTGCCGTCCTGCTCGACACCGTCGGCACCCTGACGACCACACTGCCCTGCGACTTCGCCGGCGCCGGCCTAGGCGTCACGGTGCTCACCCCGCACGGCCGCCTCCCCGCCGGCCGACCGGAGCACCACGGCGAACCGCGCTTCCTGGGCACCGACTTCGTCACCGACGCCGAGGCGATCGCCCGCGCCTGCATGGGACAGCACCACCTGGCGGGCGCGGACACCTTCGTCCTGCTGCACGCCGACCGCGCCGGCACCCTCGGCAAGGGCCCCGCCCTGCTGCGCGAGGCCATCTTCCGGTCCGCGGCCGCCGCCCACCTGCTCTACCTGGGCGCCGCGCGCAACGCCATCGGGGTCACCGGCGTCGGCGGGTTCGACGCCGCCCGGTGGCGGGCCGCCGCCGAGCTGGACGACACCCGGGAACTGCTCTACATCGTCGCCCTCGGCAGCGACCGCGACGCCGGCCGCAAGCTGGACCGCGCCGAGATCGCCTACGCCCAGGGGGAAGGATGACCGGCCTGCTGTGGGAGCGCCTGCGCGAATCCCTGCACACCCACCGTGACCGGCCCGCCGTCACCGATCCGGACGGGACCGCCAGCTACGGTGAAATCCTCACCAGGGCAGTCGAGTTGAGCGAGAGTCTCGGGCTCGGTATCCGGCCCGGCCAGGACCGCCCCAGGGTCGCCCTGAGCGCCGGCAACTCCGCGCACTACCCCGTCGCGCTGCTCGCCGCTCTGGGGAGCGGAGCGGTGCCCTTCCTCTTCGACCCGCAGTGGGGGGAGACGGAGATCGCCTCCGCCATCCGCAGCTGCGGCATCGACCTGCTGCTCCACGACCGCCCGCTGCCCGCCGGGTCGGCCGGCCCGGCCCGCCCACTGGCCGGGCCGCTACAGGTCAGCGAGGCCACCGGACCGCGCGAGCGCCCGGAGCTGCTGCCGACCACCGAACTGTGCCGCTACACCACCGGGAGCACCGGGTACCCGAGCTGCGTGGAGTTCTCCGGCACCGCCGTGACCGGCGCCGCCACCAGCTGGCTCGCCGGCACCGGTCTGCGGCCCGACGACCGCATCCTCTGCTTCGCGGGCCTCGCCAACGGCCTGGCCTTCAACACCTCGCTCGTCCCCGGCCTGCTCGCGGGCTCCGTCCTCCACCTGGCCGGTGGCCTGCCGACCGCCGGGCACGTGCTGCGGTACGTCCGGCAGACCGGGCCCACCCGGCTGACCGGGTTCCCGGCGCTGTACGCCTCGCTGCTGCGCCGCACCGCCCCCGCCCCGGAGCTCGCCGGAATCCGGGTGGCGATCTCCTCGGGCGCTCCGCTGCCGCCGGACGACGCCCGTGCCCTGATCGACCGGTACGGCCTTCCCGTCGCCAACTACTACGGCATCGCCGAGACCGGTCCGCTCACCTTCGACCGCGAGCCGGTACCGGAGCGCGGCCTCGGCGCACCGCTGCCCGGCGTCGAGTTCCGGATCCCGCCCGGCGCGCGGGCCGGGGAGCCCGCCCCGATCTCGGTCCGCTCCTCGTCCATGGGCTCCCGGTACCTCAACGCACCCGGCCTCCTCGAACACCGCCTCGACCAGGACGGGTTCTACCTCACGGGCGACGAGGGCCACCTGGAGTCCGGGCTGCTGCACCTCTCCGGCCGCTCCGGCAAGCACATCAACGTCGGTGGCCGCAAGGTCGATCCCCACGAGGTGGCGGAAGTCCTGCGCACCGTGCCCGGTGTGACCGACGCCCTGGTCCTGGAGGTCACCAGGTCCGACGGCGACAAGGCGCTCGGCGCCCTGGTGGCCGCGCCGGCGCACGTGGGGACCGATGCCGTGCGCGCCCACTGCCGGGGCCTGCTGGCCCCCTACAAGGTGCCCGAGCGCCTCGCCGTGGTGGACCGGATCCCTGCCTCCAGCATCGGCAAGCCCCGGCTGGCCGCCGCGCGCGCCCTGCTGGAGGGCTGAGACCGGCGCGCCGGGGCGCCGGCCGGCCCGGCCGCCGTCCCGCCGCCTTGTCCGCACGTCCTCGTCCGCACGTCCTCGTCCGCACGCCCTTGTTCGCACGTCCGACCAGACCGTCCCCGCGAAACGGAGTGTCATGACCAACCCGTCCCCGCAGCCCAGCGCCCTGCACGATCGCGTCGCCGATCTCGCGGTGACCGCCTCCGACGGCGGGCTTCCCCTGGACGCCGTCCTGGTCGGCAGCTCCTCCTTCGCGGAGCTCGGCATGTCCTCCCTGTCCTTCCTGCGCCTGATCGACTCCCTGGAGAACGAGTTCGGCGTCTACATCGACCTGGAGGAGGCGGCCGGCACCCTCGGCACCGTGCGCGGCCTCGTGCGGTACATGGAGGACCAGGGAGTCGGCCCGCATGCCGGGTGAGACGTTCCGGGTCGCCCTGGTCGGCGCCCGGGGAAGGCTCGGTACGGCGGTGGCCGAGGCGTGCCGGGACGCCGGACACCACGTGCTGCCGACCGGCCAAGGCGGCGAGCTGCCGACCGGCGGCCGCCCCGACGTCGTGGTGGACGCCGCCCCGGCGGCCGCCACCGAGCGGACCGTCGCCCAGTGCCGGAGCGCCGGCCTGCCGCTGCTCAGCTGCGCCTCGGGGCTGACCCCACGGCACTTCGACGCTCTGCGGACCCTGGCGGCCGAACGGCCGGTCCTGCGGGCCGCCAATCTCTCGCTCGGCCACTGGCTCCAGCGCCGGGCGATCGCGGTGCTGGCCGAGGCCCTGGCCGGACACACCGACCGGCCGGAGGCCGTGGTGCGCGAGCGGCACACGGCGGCCAAGAAGGACAGCCCCAGCGCCTCCGCGCTGGCCCTGGCCGAGCTGTGGACCGCCCGGACCGGCGAGCCACCGACCGAGGTCGCGGCTCTGCGTTCCGGCCTGCCGGTCAGCGACCACACTTTCCAACTCACCTTTGAACAGCAAATTCTGACAATCAATCACGAGGTCAGGTCACTGGCCGCGGCCGGCGCCGGCGCCCTGCTCGGGGTGCGCTGGCTCGCGCGGGCGGACGCCGGGCTGTGGTCGATGGACGACGTCTACGAGGCCGCGGCCCGAAGGAGCAGGCATGCCGATCAGCACCGATGAGACCGCTGCGGCCACGCCCGCGACCGCCGGCCCGCCGGCCCCGACGCCCGCGCTGCTGCGGCTGCGCGGACACCTGGCGATCGGCGCCCGGTCGCTGTCGCTCGGCGGGCACGACGACTTCAACCAGGGCCAGGTCTCGGCCCGCCTCCCCGGCGGCGGGTCCTTCCAGATCAAGGGCGCCCTCACCGGCTTCGACGAGTGCCGGCCCGAGGACATCGTCCCCGCCGAGGTGGACCCAGACGCGCCGCCGCACCGCCTCGCCCCGCCCGAACTCCCCCTGCACCAGGCGGTGTACGCCGCCCGCCCCGACATCAACGCCATCGTGCACAGCCACGCGCCGTACACCCTGGTGTTCGGCGCGACCGACCTGGCGCTGCGCCCCGTCTCCCACGACGGTGCCTGCTTCGAGGACCGGTTGTCCCGCTTCACGGTCACCAGCAACACGATTCTGTCCATCGCCACCGGCCGCGCGGTCGCCGCCGCACTCGGGCCCGACCCGGCGCTGCTGCTCCGCAACCACGGCGGGCTGGTGGTCGGCAAGTCGCTCAAGCACGCCATCGTCCTCGCCCACCTGCTCGAACGGGCCTGCCGGTTGCAGCTCCTGGCGGAGTCGGCGCCCGGGGGCTACCACAGCTCCTCCGCCACCGACGTCGAGGCCAAGCGCGAGTTCATCTACGGCGACCTCGCGGTCCGGTCCTACTGGGAGCACTCCGTACGCGCCGTCGTACGGGCCTGGCCGGAGGCGGCGGGATGGTAAAGGTCGAACGGTCGTTCGCCGACGACACCCAGCGGGAGCTGTTCGCGCTGGTGGAGGAGATCGCGGACAAGGAACTCGCGCCGCGCGCCGCCGCGGAGGAGCGCTCGGGACGCTTCCCGAGGGAGCTGGTCGAACTCCTCGGCCGGGCCGGGCTGGTCGGCCTGCCGTTCCCGGAGCGCTGGGGCGGCGGGGACCAGCCGTACACGCTCTACCTCCAGGTGCTGGAACGGCTCGCGTACCGCTGGTTCGCCGTGGCCGAATCCGTCCACCTCCAGGTCCTCGCCTCGCACGGACTGGCCCGGTTCGGCGGCGACGAGCAGCGGGACAGATGGCTTCCGCGGCTGCTGAGCGGCGAGGTGCTCGGCGCGAACGCGCTGTCCGAGGCCGACGCCGGCTCGGACCTGGAGGGCATCAGGACGGCCGCCGTCCGGGAGGAGGGCGGCTACCGGATCTCCGGCACCAAGTCCTGGGTCAGCCACGGCGGTGTCGCCGGCCTCTACAACGTCTACTGCCGAACCGGCGGCGCCGGCCTGGGCGGGCTGACCTGCCTCATGGTGGACGCGCAGACTCCGGGCGTGCTGCCCCAGCGGCCCGAGCGCAAGATGGCGCTGGCCACCCTGCCGACCGCCCAGGTCGTCCTCCAGGACGTCCGCGTGCCGGAGTCCATGCGGCTCGGCCGCGAGAACCGGGGCATGCTGGTCGCGGCCTCGGTCTTCGACCACGGGCGGCTGGGCATCGCGGCCTGCGCGGTCGGCCTCGCTCAGGCGGCGCTGGACTACGCCGCCGACTACGCCAAAGGGCGAGTCCAGTTCGGCTCGCCGATCATCTCCTTCCAGGGCGTCGGCTTCCTGCTGGCCGACATGGCCACCCAGGTCGCGGCGGCCCGCGCCCTGCTGCTGGAGGCGGCCCTGATCCGGGACTCCGGGCGGCCGTTCGCGACCCAGGCCGCACAGGCCAAGCTCTTCGCGACCGACACCGCCATGCGGGTCACCACCGATGCCGTCCAGGTGCTCGGCGGCCACGGCTACGTCCAGGACCACCCCGTGGAGCGGTGGATGCGGGAGGCGAAGCTCCTGCAGATCATCGAGGGCACCAACCAGATCCAGCGAGCGGCGATCGCAAGGTCGCTGTGACCTCGGCGGGAACCTGCCAGGACCGCACGAACCGACACAGAGGATCACCATGCGCTTCGGCTGTTTCATCTCCCCCCTGCACCCGATCGGAGAGGACCCGACCCTCCTGTACCAGCGCGACCTCGAATTCGCCCAGGTGGTGGACTCGTTGAACTACGAGGAGCTGTGGATCGGGGAGCACCACTCGGCGGGCTGGGGCACCATCCCCGCGCCGGAGCTCCTCATCGCGGCCGCGGCCGAGCGCACCCGGCGAATCAAGTTCGCCACCGGGGTCACCGCGCTGCCGTACCACCACCCCTTCCTGGTCGCCGAACGGGCGATGCACCTCGACCACATGACCCGCGGCCGGTTCATCCTGGGCGGCGGTGCCGGGTCGGTGATCTCGGACATGCACATGTTCGGGATCGCGCCCGAGGACACCCGCGAGCGCACCGCCCAGGCGATGGAGACGATCGTCGCGCTGCTCGCGGGCGAGACGGTCACCCGGGACGAGGGCTGGTTCAGGCTCGTCGACGCCCGGCTGCAGCTGGGTCCGTTCAGCCCGGGCGGCCCGGAGGTCACCGTCGCCAGCGCCGCCACCCCGTTCGGCGTCCAGCTGGCCGGCCGGCTCGGCATCAGCGTGCTGTCCCACGCCGCACCGCCGTGGGGCGCCGTCCGGGCCGGGCACAGCCTGGGCATCGAACGGTTGGCGGACCAGTGGCGCCACCACGAGGAGGCGGCGGCCGAGGCCGGCCGACAGGTGTCCCGGGACGACTGGCGACTGGTCATACCCGTCCACGTGGCGCGGACCAGGGAGGAGGCACTGGAGGACATCCGGGAGGGGTGGCTGCGCCAGCGCGACGAACTCTGGATCGACACCATCGGCCTCCCGATGTCGCGCAACCCGCAGAGCGGCGCCAAGGCCTTCGAGGCCACCGTGGCGGCCAACGGGATCATCGTCGGCGACGTGGAGGACGTCGTCGGCGCGATCACCAAGCTGCAGGAGGTCACCGGCGGGTTCGGCACCCTGCTCATCTCCTGCCAGGACTGGGCGCCGTGGCCGGCCCAACTGCTGAGTGTGGACCTCTTCGCGCGGTTCGTGGTGCCCCGCTTCCGGGGCACGACCGACCGGCTGCGCGCCTCGAACGCGTGGGCGGCGGCCAACCGTACCGCCATGCAGGAAGCCGGTTTCGCGGCGCGGAACAAGGCCATGGCCGAGCACGGTGCGCCGGACGGCGGGGGCCAGGGGGAGCGCGAGCGCGTCTGACGGCGGCTCCGGCACGTTGTGCGCGGTGCTGTCCGGAGTCAACCTGCGCCCGATCGTGGGGCGAGCAATCGAGATCGGCGCGCTCGCCGACTCTGGCCTGGCGTTGGTCGGGGATCTCTGGACTGGGTCGGAGGCGGTCAGCACGGGGACCTGGCGGAACATGCGGACCAGCGGCGGTGTCTGCCCAAGGGCTGGACCGCCGCTGGCCTCGCGACCCCTTCGGGGCTGATGAGCACCAGAAACCTCCCGACCCTATGACGCGCTCGTTGCGAGCCCTCCAGGGCTGACGGCCACGCGCGTACGAGGACACTCAGCATCAACGCTGCCTGTTGTGAGAGGGCGATACGTGAGCTGATGTCCGGTTCGTGATTGGGGCTGGGTGAGGTTCGCTGGTCGGGGGTCCGCGACGGGGGTTGTGGGCGGGGCTGGGTGAACAGGCCGGATTCGGTCTCGGTGAGGACGCCTCTGCTGACCAGGCGTTTCAGCTTGGGGCGGATTCCCTCGGTGTTCTTCGGGACGATCAGCCGGATCGATCTGGTCTTTCCGCCCACCTACGGGTCGTGGCTCAACTGGATCGAGCCCGAGTTCGCCGCGCTTCGTTACTTCGCGCTCAACGGCACCGCTCACCGCAACCGCGACGAGCAGAACGCCGCCATCGGAGCCCACATCCGCTGGCACAACGCCAAGGCCGAACGGAAGACCAGCTTTGCCCCGGACTCACCCGTCCACTCCTGGAGCTATGACCCGGCCAAGGCTGCATGACAAGCCGCTGGAACAAAATGTCTACAAACTCCTTGACCGAACGTCATGAATCGGGTCAAATCTATCAGCGGCGCCCGATTTGTACGCTTTTCATGTTGGTTGGGTGTGCGGGGCGCCGGTCGGACTGTCCTTGAAAGGTGGGTCCCGTATGGACTGGTCGAGAGGGCGGCCGCCGGCCGCCGTGGCTGTGCCCGGAGGAGGGGGGCCACGGTTGTCGCTGATATCCGGGCCCGGAGTGCGCAGAGCGTTATCGCTGGCGCTGGCACTGGCGATGATGCTGACGATGTTCAGCCTGGCAGTGCGGTCGTGGGCGGCGACGGCGCATCAGATCGACGGCAGGTGGGTTCCGGGCACCCCGGCCCAGGTGGCCTCCGGTGAGGTGGTCACCGCCGAGTGGCGGGTCAACCTCAACGACGACGCCGAGGCCCCGGCGAACGGACCCGTGGACGACGTCACCCTCGGCGTCACTCTGGTCAACGGGGTGTTCGACGCGCTGCCGGGTCTGTGCCTGACGGCCGGGGTCGATCCGGCGTCGTCCCTGTCGGCTGACAAGAAGACTCTTACCTGTAACCTCGGCACGCACCAGCAGGGCACATCGGTGGTGTTGCAGGCACCCGTGGTGGTCGACGGGCCGACCGGGGGCCAGGTGACCGCGGTGGGGACCATCGACGGTCAGAGCGCCGCCGTGCCGCCGCTGAGTATCGTCAACCCCTTCACCATGGACATGCGCTGGGGCGTCGGCGCGGCGAACTACAGGCAGGGAGCCGGGTACTTCGAAGTCGACTACGAGTGGACGCTGAGCAAGGGGAGGGGAAGCGACCCTGGACCGCAGACGATCACGTACGACTTGACGATCGGCTCGCAGCAGGGGAGCCAGATCCAGCTCGCTCCCCAGGGGTGCGCGCCGTACTCGATTCCCGCGCCGGCCGGCGGCCACCCGTGGTCGGGCGGCGGCCACCCGGCGAACCAGACGGCGTCCTTCGTGGACAACTGCCAGATCACGCAGACCGGTCCGAACGCGTTCCGGCTCACGATCTCCGGGATCGACTACGCCCCGGCCAGCCCGCCGACCCTGGACTCGACCGGCGCCAGGCTGCCGTCCGATCAGGTGGCTCTGGCCTCCGGTTCGATCTGGGTGCGCGTGCTCACCTCGGCCGAAGGTTCTGCCGCACTGACGGCGAGCGCCCCCACCTACACTTCGACCACCGGGCAGACGGCGCAGGACAACCCCGCGAACAACAGCGAGTCCAAATCGTGGACGACCCCCGGCACATACTCCTCGGGCTGGGGACGGGGCTACACCGGTAGCGGCGGTACCACGTGGGATGACACCTACCGGGTGGCGGCCGGCACGACTGTCGGGCAGTACATGGACACCGCGATGCAACTGCATACCGATCGGCCCGACGACCGCCTGGTCGGGATGTGCTCGGCGCTGGACACCAAGTACGTCACCTTCAACGGTTTCAAGTGGACCACCCCCGCCGGCGGAGTCGACGGCGCAGTGGTCGAGTACTACACCGGGAACGACGCCCACCTGGATCCGACCAGTGCCGCGTACGACCCGAACGGGTTCGACTGCGGCGTGACGGGAGGGTGGACCACCACGCCACCCGCCGATCCGGCGCAGGTGAAGGCAGTCCGGGTCACGGCGACCCAGGGCCAGATGAAGGTGCCTGGCTACACCAACATCAACCAGAACGTGTTCCAGACGATCAAGCCGGGCACCCCGCCCGGTACGGACGTGTGGAGCTTCTTCTCCGGTGTTATGGATGATCCGCTCAACAACTGGTGGAACAAGGCGGGTTGCATCCTGAACACACCCGGTCTCCGGTACCCGTGCACCACCGGCTTCCGTGACGTGCTCCGAGTCGCGACGGCGTCGCCGGCGATCGGCAAGTCGGTCGACCGCGCCGTTGTCACGCCGGGCGTCCCGGCGACCTACACGCTGAAGTACTCGGCGAACGGAGCGGGGGCGATCCCCGCGACGGTGGACGGCTTCAAGATCGTCGACACCCTCCCCGCAGGGGTGACGTACGTTCCGGGATCCGCCGCTCCCGAACCCGTGGTGACGGCCAACGGATCGGGCCGACAGGTGCTGACCTGGACACTCGACGGTGTCGTCACCAACGCGGACCACAAGCTGACTTACCAGGCGGTGGCCGACAGTTCGGTGACGGCGGGTCAGGCCCTGACCAACTCGGCCACGGCCTCGCTCGGCGGGATCACGACCGCGCCGGCAACGGCACAGGTGACGGTTGCGACGGGCGGATACACCACGATCGCCAAGACAGCCGACTCGGCGTTCATTCCGAACGTGAAGGGCGACGGCAGGGGTTCGGGTTCGTGGACGGTGACGCTGAGGTCGTACGACCCTGCCCCGCAGGCGTTCACGGACACGATCGACATCCTGCCGTACAAGGACGACGGTCGCGGAACGTCCTACTCAGGCTCCTACGAACTGGAGTCGGTGACGGCCGTGCCGGGCGCGAAGGTGTACTACACCACCGTCGCGCCGGGTTCGCTGTCCGACGACCCGGACAACAAGTCCAACGGCCGGGCCGGTGACCCCACCGGGAACTCGGTGGGCTGGACGGAGACGTTCACGCCGGACGCGACGGCTGTGCGGGTGATCGGGCCTTCGCTGGCTCCGGGTGCGCGCCAGCAGTTCAAGGTGGCCGTGGCGACCGACGGGGCGGTCGGAGGCGACAAGCTCGTCAACCGGGCGCAGGCACGGGACGGGCACACCGAGCTGGTGATGCGCACGTCGGCTCCGCTGACGGTGGCGAACTACTACTCGGCATCGCTGAAGAAGTTCGTCCAGGGCAAGGACGGACAGTGGCAGGACGCCAATGAGGCCGCCGACTACCCGACCTTCCGCTACGGGGACACCGTCCACTACCGGATCGTGGTCACCAACACCGGCCAGGGCACTCTGACGAACGTCAAGGTCTCGGACGACAAGTTCCCCGAGCTCGGCGCGTTCACCGTCGCCTCGCTCGCCCCCGGGAAGAGCGAGTCCCACGAGTTCAGCACCGTGCTGGACACGTCGGTGCCGGGCACGTTCGTCAACACCGCCTCGGCGACGGCGGACACCCCGCCGGACTCTGGTACCCCGCCGCAGATCCCGTCGGACCCGGCCGGGTTCGAGGTGGCGAACTACCGCGTGGAGAAGGCCGCCGACCCGGTCTCCGGCCAGGCGGTCAGCCCGGGTGAGAAGGTCACCTACACGGTGAAGGTCTCCCAGGAGGGCTCCGCCGCGGCGAACGCCTCCCTCTCCGACGACCTCTCCAAGGTACTGAACAACGCCGACTACAACGGCGACGTGAAGGCCTCGATCGGCACGGCCGAGGTCAAGGACGGGGTGCTGCAGTGGAACGGCACCGTCCCGGTGGGCGGCGAGGCGACGATCACCTACTCGGTCACCGTCAAGGGCGGTGGCAACGGCGAACTCGTCAACGCCGTGCTCTCCCAGGGCTGCGCGGTGGCCGAGGACGGCACCACCCCGGGCTGCACCACGCATCACCCCGTGGGCTCGTACGTCTTCTTCAAGGTCTCGGACCCGAAGTCGGGTTCGACGGTGCAGGTCGGTGAGAAGGTCACCTACACCGTCGCCGTCAATCAGCACGGCAAGGCCGAGGTCAAGGGCGCCACGATCACCGACGACCTGTCCAAGGTCCTGGACGACGCTACCTACAACGGCGATGTGAAGGCCTCGGCGGGCACCGTCGAGGTCAAGGACGGCAAGCTGACCTGGACCGGCGACCTTCCGGTGGACGGCAAGGCCACGATCACCTACTCGGTGACCGTGACCGGCGGCGGCGACACCAAGCTGCACAACGTCGTCACCACCCCCGACACCAAGCGCGGCACCTGCGAGCAGGAGATCGGCTGCGAAACCGACCACGTTTACGGGACCTACGTCTTCTCGAAGGTCTCGGACCCGAAGTCGGGTTCGACGGTGCAGGTCGGTGAGAAGGTCGCCTACACCGTCGCCGTCAATCAGCACGGCAAGGCCGAGGTCAAGGGCGCCACGATCACCGACGACCTGTCCAAGGTCCTGGACGACGCTACCTACAACGGCGATGTGAAGGCCTCGGCGGGCACCGTCGAGGTCAAGGACGGCAAGCTGACCTGGACCGGCGACCTTCCGGTGGACGGCAAGGCCACGATCACCTACTCGGTGACCGTGACCGGCGGCGGCGACACCAAGCTGCACAACGTCGTCACCACCCCCGACACCAAGCGCGGCACCTGCGACGAAGCGGTGGGTTGCGAGACCGACCACACGGTGCCGGCGGGGAACACCCCGCCGCCGCCCACCGACAACAACCCGGCTCCCGACAACCCCGGACCCGCCCAGCCGGCCCCGCAGCCGTCCGGCATCCTCGCCCGCACCGGCACGACTGTGCTCACCGCGGCCGCGATCGGCGGCACGCTGCTGATCCTCGGCGGCCTCGCCCTCGCCCTCAGCAGGCGCCAACGCCGCAACAACTGAGGTAGACGGACCTGAGAAGGGTGTCCGTGGCAGCCAGCCACGGACACCCTTTCGGGTATACGCCACAAAGGGAAAGCGCCGGCTGCAACCGCACTGCGCCCCTGGGGTCTGAGAGGGCAGTATGTGACGTGATGTCGCGTCTTTCGTCACCGGATCGTATGGGACCGCAGCCTCCGCGCTGACCAGAGGGCCCGGTCGTGCTGGAGTGTCCCCGTGAGCGACCGCCAGCCCTGCAAGAGCGACTTATCCGACGAGCGCTGGGCCCTGATCGAGCCCGTGATCACCGCCTGGAAGGCTCGGCATCGCTCGGTCAGCGGCCACGAGGGCAACTGCGACATGCGGGAGATCGTCAACGCCCTGCTGTACCAGTCCCGCACCGGCTGCCAGTGGGACTACCTGACCCACGACCTGCCGCCCGTCGGCACGGTGAAGTACTACTTCTACAAGTGGCGCGACGACGGCACCGACCGGACCATCCACGACCTGCTGCGCTGGCAGGCGCGGGAGAAGAGGGGCCGATTAGCCGACCCGAGCCTGGTGGTGCTCGACACCCGGAGCGTGCACGCCGCCGCCGGAGTCCCGGCCGACACCACGGGGCGGGATGCGAACAAGAAGGTGCCGGGGCGCAAGCGGGGACTGGCCCTTGACGTGCTGGGCCTGGTGATCGCGGTGGTGCTGGCCGCCTCCGTCCACGACAACGCCGTCGGGACCGTGCTGCTGGACAGGGTGGTCGCCGCCACCGAGCCGGGTGCGGTGAAGAAGGCCCTGGTGGACCAGGGGTTCAAGCAGGCCTGGCGGCACCCGCTGGCACGCCTTGGGCTGCGTCGTGATCAGCCCTGGAGGGCTTGCAACCGGTATGGGTGTCCGGAGTGGGCCTCCTCGGGTTTCACCATCCGCTGGTGCGTCATGTTCCGCGCCGGGGCGGCAAGCCCATCACCTTCCTCGCCCGATGGCCCGCAGACAAGGCTATGAGGCACGCGCGGGATCGGCTCTGTGAACTGACGGACCGTTCCCGTCCGCGATTGCCGGTTGAAGTGGTGGTGCAGGAGATGAACTGGTTCCTGTCCGGGTGGGCGGTGTACTTCAAGTATGGAAACTCATCACGCCACTTCGACAAGATCAGGATGTTCGCGAGGATGCGACTGGCGCTGTGGATCGCCAAACGGCACCATCGCAGTCGGTCAGGTCCTCGGCGTTATTCCACCGCGCGAAACGGGAGTCCTTCAGCGCTTCGGTGGCCCAGACGACCACGTGGAAAGCGTCCATCACCCGCAGCGCACCGGGTGCCCGCTGGGCGATGACCTGGGCGGTCCAGGCGGCGCCGTCGGCGCTGATGTGGGTCAGCCGGGCGGTTCGAGCCTGGCCGAGCTGGTCGAAGAAGCGGGTGAGGACGTCGGCGCCGTGGCCGTCGGCCATCCACACCACGCGGGCGGTATCGTGATCGACCACGACTGTCATGTAGCGCTGGCCCCTGCGGTAGGAGATCTCGTCGATCCCGGTCCGGCGCAATCCGGCCAGGCGGTCGGTGTGCCGGTCGCGGTCGGCGGTGCAGCGCTCGACGATCCGGCCGATCGTGCGCCAGGTGCAGCGCAGCAGTTCGGCCGCGGCGCTCTTGGAACACTCGGCGGCCATCCACGCGGCCTGCTGGTCGAAGGCCAGGGTGTGACCGGTGCCGCGCCGGGCGTCGGCCTCCAGGAACACCTGCCGCGTCCCGTGGTCCAGGTCGCGCCATCGGCGTCGGCCGCGTCCGCGGTCGTACAGCGCTGCCGGGCGGCGGCACAGTCCGCACCGTCCACGCCGCCGCGCGTCAGGCCGTACCGACACGACCACGCACTGTTCTGATTTGTCCCAGCGCACCGCCTCGACCACGGTGTTTGCTGAAGGCAGGCGCGCCGTCTCTCTGCTTGATCCAATTTGGGCTTCGACACCTCAAGGATCACAGAGGACGACGTGTTTTACGTCCAGTCGTAAATCAGCGCACCCACACATGCGGCAGGACAGCCTAGTTTGTCAGGTGGTCGAACTCGCCTGCCTTGATGCCGCGCAGGAAGGCGCGGAGCTTGTCGGGGGTGGTGGTGATGATGGTGTCGGGGTCGTCGCTTTCGCGGAGCTTGATGGCGCCGTCGGGGGCTGCGGCGAGACAGATGCAGTTGACCGACTCGGAACTGTAGCTGGACTTCTGCCAGTTGAGAGCTGACATGGCGCTTCCTCTCAGGTGTCCTTTTCGATACGGGCAATGAGATCACGTGACTTCGGGGGGCTGAGGGTGCAGGCTTCCATGAGGTCCAGAACCTTCTGATACTTCACCAGTTGCGCATGGGCGTCAAGGAACTCGGAGCCGTGATACGTATCGAGCTGCACGGTGTCGAGTTGGGGCACGGGTGCGGAGCAGTAGACGATGGACTGCCCGGAGCCGGGGAGCGTGCCCGCACCGAAGGGGATCACGAGAACCGAGACATTCTCGCGGGTGCTCACCTCGATGAGGTGCCTGTGCTGTGCGCGGGCCACTGCCGGCCCGCCGAACCCCATTCGCAGGGCTGCCTCATGGACAATCGCCGTGAGCGGGATCGCCTGTCGGCTGTAGAGGACTGCCTGCCGTTTCATCCGGTACGACACCCGGTGCTCCACGTCGTGCGGCGCCAGAGGCGGTACGGCGTTGCTGGCGAGTGCACGTGCCTGGTCGACGGTCTGGAGCAGGCCGGGGATGTGAATCACCGAGGCGATGCGCATCGCCGTGGTGTGGTGTTCCGTTTCGGCAAGATCGAGCATGTTTGGCGGCAGGATGTTGCGATACTCCTCCCACCACCCTCGGGTCCGCCTGCCGGTCATGCCGGCGAGAGCGTCGATCAGGTTCTGGTCTGTGCATGTGTAGGCGCGAGCGAACGTGCGGACGCGCTCCGCGCTCACCGCGTAGCGGCCCGCTTCGATTCGGCTCATGTGGGCCTGGTTCACTCCGAGGCGTGCGGCGGCGGCAGTTGAGCTGAGCCCGGCGTTCTCGCGGAGTTTGCGCAGCTCAAGTCCGAGCCGCTGCTGTCGCAACGTTGGGGTGCCGCTCGCTGTCATCGTGCTCCCTCTCATCTCTCACTTACAGCACGCAAACCTTCGATTCCCAGCATGGCATTTCTATCATGATGGCGCTACGGTATGACACGGTTCACTTACTGCAAGTGATGAATCTTGACTCAGTCACGCCTCCAGGCAGGAGACTTCCATGACCGCTGCGCCCTCGCAAAACCCCCGCCCTGCCACCCGTCTGTGGGCGACGCCTGTGCCCTTCGACCAGGAGCTGTGCGGGCTCGTGCTCGATACCGCGCCCCGGCTTTTCGCCGTCGTCCAGGTGTGCGGTAACGGCCGCGCGGACGCTGACGGATGGGTCGTGGCGTGGGGGCTCGCCGACGGTGACGGGCCGACCTACGTGGTCGGCGTCGACGGGCAGACGCGGATGACCGTCGCGTCGCCCGAGCGCGCCGTGCACCTGTTCACGGGGCAGCCGGGTATCACCGCGAGACTGGTGTGGCTCGCACAGCCGGCCGCTGCCGCGCTCGACCGGGCCGAAGCCGCCTGACCTCTCGGCCCGCTCGCATACCTGTCGGTGCCAGGCCTTATTGTGCGCACAGGATCTTCGAGGATGAGGGGCGGGAGCGGGCCGTGGAGGACGAGTACCAGGAGTTCAAGCTGCGGTTGGCCGTCGGAGGGCCTGTCGCGCGTGGACGGCTGCTCCCGGAGAAGGGCAGCAACGGCAGTCAGAAGTTCCTGGTGTACGCGGGGGCGCCCGCGCGGGGGAGCGTCATGCCGTCCTACGCGGAGCGGAGGTCGTCCTCCAACCGTCTGCGGACGCAGTTGATCGACGAGGGCAAGCTCCAGCCCTCCGAGCGCTGGCCCGGTCATCTCCAACTGACCGAGGACGTGGAGTGCGGTTCCCCCTCCGCCGCCGCCGAAATCCTCCTGGGCCGCTCGGCCAACGGCTGGACGCGCTGGCAGACGAGCGACGACAGGCCCCTGTCCGAGTTCATGACAGGCGTCTGGGCCGGCCCCAACCGGGCCTGGTTGGTGCGCGGTTCCAATGTCGCCGGCCTCGACCTCGTCCAACGGCTCTGGCTGCCCGAGGGGCGGGTCACCCTGGCCGCGGCCCGACTTCGGCAGGGCGTCGAACAGGGGACGAGCAAGGAGGAGGTGCAGAAGTTCGTCAAGGAGGACTACGAGTCCACCGCGACGTACAGCCAGCAGCCGGCGCTCGTCGAGGAACTTCACGCCTTCCTCTCCCGGATCAAGCCCGGTGACACCGTATGCACCATCTCCGGCGGGCTGCTGTACGTGGGCGAGGTGACCGGGCCGGTGGAGCAGACGGTCGCGGAGGACGGGCGGTCCAACCTGCGCCGGCCGGTGGAGTGGCAGAGTGCCGGGTACGCGTATGCCGACCTGCCTGAGGAGCTTCAGCAGAAGCTCTCCGTGCAGCACGACGTCGTCGATCTCACCTCCGTGCAGGCTCTGATCAAGGGCCTCGGGCTGAGCGACCAGGAACTCGTGGACGAGTCCGAGGCCATAGAGCGAGACCCGAGCGTTGAGATCCCCGCCCTGACCGCCCGGCGCGAACTGGCGCTGCCCGAGCCGACCCCCGAGCTCGCCCGGGAGCTGCTCGTCCACGACGTGACGTGGCTCCAGGAGGTCCGCGACCTCCTTTGGGACGAGCGCCAGCTGGTGCTCTACGGGCCCCCGGGCACGGGCAAGACGTACCTCGCGCAGAAGCTCGCGGAGTTCCTGGGCGGCGGGCCCGAGCAGGTCAAGCTCGTGCAGTTCCACCCCTCCTACGCCTACGAGGACTTCTTCGAGGGGTTCCGCCCCAAGGAGGATCCCGAGACCCGCGAGGTCGCCTTCCGCCTCACCGCCGGCCCGCTGCGCGAACTCGCCGACCTCGCCTCGCGCGAGGGCAACCGGCACGTGCCGCATTTCCTGATCATCGACGAGATCAACCGGGCCAACCTGGCGAAGGTCTTCGGGGAGCTGTACTTCCTCCTGGAGTACCGCAACAAGGCCGTCCGGCTCACGTACTCCGGTGACGACTTCGCCCTCCCGCCGAACCTCTTCGTCATCGGCACCATGAACACCGCCGACCGCTCCATCGCCCTGGTCGACGCGGCGATGCGGCGCCGGTTCGCGTTCGTCGAGCTGTCGCCGCGGACCGAGCCGACCAGCGGTCTGCTGCGACGCTGGCTCACCGCACAGGACCGCGACGGCGAACCGGCGGACCTGCTGGACGCGCTCAACGCCCGGATCGACGAACCGGACTTCCGGATCGGCCCCTCGTACCTGATGAAGCCGGGCGTCTACCGGGAGGGCGGCCTGGACCGTACCTGGCGGACGAAGATCCTCCCCCTGCTGGAGGAACACCACTACGGCGAAGGCGTCGACATCGAGAAGCGCTACGGCCTGGCGGAACTGCAAGCCGAGCTGGCCGCGCAGCCTTCCAGGTTCGTCACGCAGCCGGGCGACATCGTGTGGGACGCTCAGCCCCAGGCGGAGTCGTGACCGTCGTCCAACTGGCCGAGCACGCGCCGGCGGTGTCCGTCCCCCTTCCGGACGCCGCAGGCAGGGCACTCGCCGCCGCACGCATCCTCGAAACCGCCGCCCCCGACCCGTACCGCACGGGCCACTGGACCCTCAGGGCCGGCAGTAAGGTCGGCGTGGTGAGCCTGGCGGTACCAGGGAGTGATTCCGTCACCGTGCGGATCACCCCCAAGGTGCCGATCGCCCGTCTCTTCTTCCTCATCGGGCACAGCCTCGACCCGCGTGGCTGGCGGGAGGGCCAAGTCGAGGTCGGCGACCACCGGGAACTGCTGCCGGCCCTCGCCCACGCCGTGGAACGCCAGGTGGACCGGGCGCTGCGCCAGGGCCTCCTGCAGGGGTACCGGACCGTCGAGGACAGCACCCTCGTGGTCCGCGGCCGGATCCGCGAGGCCGAGCAGATCCGCCGCCGGTTCGGTGCCGCCCTGCCCGTGGAGATCGCGTACGACGAGTTCACCAACGACATCGCGGAGAACCGCATCCTGCGGGCCGCCGTCGAATGCCTGCTCCGCCTGCCCGGCGTACCCCGGGACGTGCGCCGCCGGCTGCTGCACCAGCGGGTACGCCTGGCGGACGTCTCCCCGCTGGTGCGCGGCCAGGAACTTCCCGTCTGGCAGGCCACCCGCCTCAACGCCCGCTACCAGCAGGCTCTCCACCTCGCCCGCGTGGTCCTCGACGGATCGTCGCCCGAGCACACCGCCGGCGGACTGCGCATCGACGGCTTCCTGTTCAACATGAACAGGCTCTTCGAGGACTTCGTGACGGTCGCCCTGCGCGAGGCGTTCCGGGGGACGGACCGCGCCTGCCGGCTCCAGGACCCGCACCATCTAGACGAGGCCGGTGGGATCCGGATGAAGCCCGACCTCGTGCTGTACGGCCCGGCGGGCACTCCGCAGGCCGTGGCCGACGCCAAGTACAAGGCCGAGAAGTCCGGCGGGTACCCGGACGGCGACCTCTACCAGATGCTGGCCTACTGCACCGCCCTCGGCCTGCGGGAGGGCCATCTCGTCTATGCCAAGGGCAACGCTCCGCACGCCGCCCACCGGGTGCGGCACGCCGGCATCGTCCTTCATCAGCACGCGCTGGACCTCAACCAGGGGCCGACCGGCCTGCTCGGCGAAGTCCGGTCCCTGGCCGGCCGGATGGCGCTCGGCACGACGGTATGATCACGACCGGAACGGCCAGCAGGGGTTAGGGAGTCCAGCCGCGGCGCCACGGCCTCCGTCCCACCGTTCGCGGCAGCTCGCAGCAGCACCGCGTCCACAGCCCGGAACGCCCCCACCCCCGGATGCGACTCCGCATGGCCCGCACCCCGGGTGTGGGGGGGGGCCCCGCGGGCCCGCCCCCCCCCGGGGCGGGGGGGGGGGGGGGGGGCGCGGCGGGCGGCGGGGCGGGGGGGGCGCCCCCGCCAGCGGGGGGGGGGGGCGAGGGGGGGCGGGGCGGGGGCCC